>CAYWZF010000021.1:0-35506 GCA_964461555.1 uncultured Robiginitalea sp.
AAAAACCGCTCCCGGGAGCGGTTTGAAAGGTGTAGCGAGGGGGGGAATTGAACCCTCCGTCCGCCTCAGGCGGATATGAATCCTGCCTGGTCGGCACTTTATTCCCAATGAAAGAGCATGAGGTGAAGGACCATAAAAAAACCGCTCCCGGGAGCGGTTTGAAAGGTGTAGCGAGGGGGGGAATTGAACCCCCGACCTCAGGGTTATGAATCCTGCGCTCTAACCACCTGAGCTACCTCGCCAGAGGGTGGAAAAACGGCTGCAAATATAACTTTTAATTCCGGTGCGGCCAAGATTCACCGGGCAAAAAAAGTTTTTTCCCAATAATTTTTTTATCATCCATAAATCTATATATTGCCCGCAAGTAAACTCCGCCGCAGTATGCCCGAGAAAGTAAAATTCGAAATTGAATTTGTCATACAATCTTCTCCCCAGCTGCTTTACCAGTATCTCTCCACGCCCTCCGGCCTGTCGGAATGGTTTGCTGACAATGTGAATTCCCGCGGCGAGCGCTTTACCTTCATTTGGGACGGGACCGAAGAAGTGGCCCGCCTGCTGAAGCGCAAATCGGAAGAATTCGTGCGGTTCGCCTGGGAACACGCCGAAGGAGATACCTATTTTGAAATGCGCATTCTGGTAGATGAGATCACGGGCGACGTTTCCCTGTTCATCACCGATTTTGCGGAAGCCGACGAGGTTGAAGAAGCCAGGATGCTTTGGGGAAACCAGGTTTCAGACCTGAAACAGGTCCTGGGCTCTACCTGATCCCTGCACCGGATGTCGTATCTTTGGCCTTGTTTGCAAGGCTTTTTTTATGGTCAATTACAACGGGGACCTGCTGCCCGCCACATCGCATTTTTTAAACCACACCAACCGGGGCCTCCGTTTTGGGGACGCCCTTTGTGAAACGGTCCGATTCAACGGCCGCGGCTTGTTGTTCTGGGAAGACCATTATTTCCGGTTGATGGCATCGATGCGGCAATTGCGGATGGAGATCCCCATGTCGTTCAGCATGGAATTCCTCGAGGCGGAGATCCGGAAAACCCTTGAGGCCTCAGGGGCCGGGGAAAGGCCCGCAGCGTTGCGCATCACAGTTTTCCGGAAAGAGGGTGCCACCCTGGCCCCCGACACCCTTGAGATTGCTTACATCCTGGAAGCGAGCCCGCTTGAAACCGCGGAGTACCCCATGCCCGGCGGGTCCTGGAAGGCCGATATCTACAAAGATCACACCCTGATGGCCGACGATCTCTCAGCCCTGCCGCAGGCAAATTCCCTGATCAGGGTGCTGGGGAGCATCTACGCCCGTGAAAACGGGCTGCAGACCTGCATTTTGCTCAACCAGCGGAAGGAAGTCTGCGATGCCCTGGAAGGCACCCTGTTTGTGCGGAGCGGCACCCATATCATAACCCCGCCGGCCGACAGCGGCTGCCGAAATGAGGTCTTTCGCAGCCGGGTACTCGCCATGGCCCGCACAGATTCTTCCTATACGTGGGAAGAGCGGGTAATTTCGCCTTTTGAACTCCAGCAGGCCGATGAAATTTTCGTGGCCGGGGTGGTTTTCGGGATCCGCTCCATTACAGGGTACCGGAAGGCACGCTTCGGCAGCGAGGCGGCAACCCATCTCACCGCCAGGATCAATCAGGCAGTACAGGAAGCGGGGCTCTAGTTGAGGCTGGGGTTTTCGGGGGCATTGGACCAGAGCAGGTAATCGCCCCCCAGTTCCATCATTTTTTCGCGCCAGAAGGCCTGGGTCGATTTGCGGATGATGTCGCTTTCATACTGGTTGGCTACGACGATCCACGATTTGGAGAGCAATTCCTGGTCGAGCTGCAGGGAGGCCCAGCCAGAATACCCAAGAAAGAACCGGATGTCGTTCTGGGTGATCTTTTGCTGGTTGATCAGGGCCACGGTGGCGTCAAAATCACCCCCCCAATAAATGCCATCTGAAATTTCCACCGAATTGGAGATCAGGTGGGGTACCTTGTGGATGAAGTAGAGGTTGTCTTGCTCAACGGGACCTCCGTTGTACACCGGGAAGGGCACAAGGATTTCTTCGACCAGGTCGTTCATGCTGTAGTTTAGGGGCTTGTTCAGGATGAAGCCCACAGAGCCCTCTGAATTGTGCTCTGCAAGGAGGACCACAGAACGATTGAAAGAAACATCGCCGGTGAGCGAGGGTTCCGCGATCAGGAGCTTTCCTTTCTTGGGTTTCAGGCCGAGCATGCGCAGGATCTTTCCGATAAATTTAAAAATAGGACAAATCCTCCAAAAAACAAAACCCCCAAAAAAAGCAGCCCCGGCCATGGGCCAGGGCTGCTTGGTATATGGGTCAGACCCGGTGGGTCGTTTTAGTTCACAGCGTCGCTCAGTTCAGAACCCGCTTTGAATTTTACCACCTTCTTGGCCGGAATTTTGATGGTTTTCCCGGTAGAAGGGTTTCTTCCCTCGCGGGCATTTCTTTTGGATACAGACCAGGAGCCAAATCCAACCAGTGAAACGCGATTGCCTTTCTTGAGAGCGCCTTCAACGTTGCCAAGGAAAGACTCAAGCGCCTTCTTGGCAGCAGCTTTAGTGATGCCGGCATCGGCGGCCATGGCATCGATCAATTCAGTTTTGTTCATAATGTAATTGCGTTATTGGTGTTATACATATTGCAAAGCGTTAACAAAATTATACGGATTTGCCGTCGACGCAAGTAAAACCGGGGGAAATCGCCATTTTTGTTGATAACTTCGGGGGTTTGTTGATAAAGTGAGAATTTTCACAAGCCCGGCGCAATCCCCGTGCTGACGGGGCTTCAGCGAAAATGGGCTGATTTTTCCAAATGGAGCCCGTTCAACAAAACCGATACCGGCATCCGCTTTTTGCCTTCCAGATGTAATTCTTTCAATTCCAGCATTTTGTCTGCAGTATTCACGAAAAGGGTACGGTCGGCCTCCACAAGGCTCCCGGCGGGGCCCCTGGCCGGGGTATCGGTCAGGCTGGAATCGTAGATCTTTACCACGGTGGCATCACCCTCGTTGACCAGTTCGGTCCAGGCGGCAGGGTAGGGGCTGAGGCCCCGGATGAGGTTGAAAACCTCGCGGGCGGGTTGGTCCCACGCTATCCTGCAATCTTCCCGAAAAAGCTTCGGGGCGGGTTTATCACTTTCCAGTTGCTTTTGTGGCGTGGTTGGCACCGGGCCCTGCTGAATGGCCCTCACGGTTTCCACAACCAGGCCGGCCCCCAGGGCCATGAGCCGGTCGTGCAGTTCCCCGGCGTTTTCCTGTTCGCCGATCGCGACCTTTCGCTGCAAGATGATTTGGCCGGTATCGATCTTTTCGTCAATGAAAAAGGTGGTTACCCCGGTTTCGGTTTCCCCCCTGATCAGGGCCCAGTTGATCGGGGCCGCCCCCCTGTAATCGGGTAGCAGGGAGGCGTGCAGGTTGAATGTGCCGTAGGGGGGCAGCGACCATACCTCCTGGGGCAACATGCGAAACGCCACCACGACCTGCAGGTTTACCCCGAGGTTTCGGAGTTGCTCCAGGAACGCGGGGTCTTTGAGGCGGGTGGGCTGAAATACCGGAAGCCCCTGCGACAGGGCGAATTCCTTGACGGCCGAAGCGCGCAGCTGTTGCCCCCTGCCAGCGGGGCGGTCGGGGGCTGTCACCACGGCCACCACCCGGAAGCCCGCCTCCAGCAGGGCCCGAAGGGAAGCCACGGCAAATTCCGGGGTTCCCATGAAGGCGATGCGCAAGTCTTTTGTCTCGTTCATGTCAGCATGTATTCATTTTTGGGTCCCAGCCTCAGCCGCCCGTCTTCGAGCAGGGTCTGCAGGCTGCGGAGCACGGCCTTTTCAGGGCCAAGGCCATTTGCCAGCAATTCCCTGGAGGTTTTCGGGCCCCTGGCGAGGGCTTCCAAAACCTGCAGGCGCAGGCGGCTTATGGCTCCGGCATCCGGCTCCCCGGCTGTGCATACGTCACAGAGGCCGCAGTTGCGTTCGGTGTGTTCCCCGAAATAGGCCAGCAATTGCCTCTCCCTGCAAATTTCGGTATTCCGGACATAATCGGCCATCTGTGCCACCTTTTTCCGCTTCAGCTCTTGCCGGGCCTTTACGTGCCTGGAAAAGGCATGGATGGTACGGGCATCTTCCCTGGGCTGCAGAAACAGCACTTCGAGGTCGCCCTGTTGCAGTTCCAGCCCGATCAGGCCATCCTGATGCAGCCGTTGCAGCTGCCCGGTCAGTTTGGTCTCGGGAATATTCAGCTTGCGGCTCATGCGATCGAGGCGCACCGGGGTCTCAAAATCGAACAGGCCCCCGTAGGTGCGCAACAGCAACTGCACCAGCGCGGTCATTTCCGGGCGGGCATCAAGGTAGGCCCACAATTCGGATTTCTGGCACACAAACTGAATACGCGTATCGGTCCTGGCGTTCTGCAACAGGGTGATCACCCCGTACCGGTCGAGCAGTTCCAGCGCATTAAAAGTCTTTGCCAGGGCGAGGCCATATGTTTCGCAAAACGTTTCCAACCGAAAGTAATAAGCCTTTTCGGGCAGCTCTCCATAGGCCACCTGGAAGTAGTTGCAAAGCTTCCGGTATACCGTGATCAGCTCATCGATGCCGGGCAGGTTGCCCAGGAAGTACTCGGCGCTGCGCTCCAGGTCGCCGGGGGCGTGCAGCAATACCCCCCGGGCCGGGGCACCGTCGCGCCCTGCGCGGCCGGCCTCCTGGAAATAGTGTTCGATCGTCTCCGGGATGTCGTAATGGATTACAAGCCGCACCTCGGCCTTGTCGATGCCCATGCCAAAGGCATTGGTCGCCACCATCACCCGGGCGCGTGCGGCCTGCCAGTCGTTGAGGCGCGATTTTTTTTCATCCTGCGTAAGCCCTCCGTGGAAATGGGTGGCCGGGATATTCTTGCGGAGGAGGTACTCAGAAAGCGCCCGGGTCTCCCGGCGGGTCCTCACGTAGACGATGGCGCTTCCGGCCTCGCTTTCCAGGAGGCTCTGCAGCCGGTATCGCTTGTCTTCGGCGGGCTGTACGGAGTAAATGAGGTTGGGGCGGTGGATGGAATCGCGGAAGACCCGGGCCCGTTCCAGCGCGAGCAATTCGGTCATATCCCGCAAGACCTCGGGGGTCGCTGTGGCGGTGAGGGCGATCATCGGGACCCCGGGGTGCAGGGCCCGCAGTTGCGCGCATTGCAGGTAGGCCGGTCGGAAGTCGAATCCCCACTGGGAGATGCAGTGGGCTTCATCGATGGCCAGCAGGGAAACCGGCATTCGTGCGATGTGCTGCAGAACCAGCTCCTGGCTCAGGCGTTCGGGAGAGAGGTAGAGCAGGCGGTACCCGCCGTAGACCGCATTGTCGAGCCGGCGCAGCAGTTCTTCTTCGGAGAGCTTCCCGTACAGCCCCAGGGCCTTGACACCACGCGCCTTCAGGCCGGCGAGTTGGTCTTCCATCAGGGCGATCAGGGGCGAGACCACCAGGCAGATCCCCTTCAGGGCCAGGGCCGGCACCTGGTAGCAAACCGACTTGCCGCCCCCTGTGGGCATCAGGGCAACCACGTCTTCGCCCCGCATCACCGCGTCGATGACCGCCTGCTGCGAACCGCGGAACGATTCGTGACCCCAGTAGGTTTTAAGTATGTTTTCAGGAGTCTCAACCATGAGTTGCGGCTATGATCTCAAAGAGGTGTTCGATGCGCCGGTCTACCGGGCCTGTTTCCAGCGTTTGAACCGGGTAGCCGCTGGCACGGTACCGGGCCTCCAGATAGTCGTGGATCTCACAGGCCTGCTCAAAATTTTCGAGCCGCGCGCCGTCCTGTATGTAAATCTCCCTCCAGGGGGGCAGCACCACCACGGTGTCGTAGCGCAGCAGCCGGCACGGTTCGCTGAAATGCCGGTCAAAGGGTTGTTGGAAATAATCCATATAAGCCAGCACATCGGGTATTCCCCGGTCGTAAAATACAACCGGATGCTGCAGGTCTTCTGCATGGTGGAACTGACGGATGCGCCCTTCGAGGATTTTTTTGTTGAAGGCCAGCGGATCAGGGACGAAAACAAGCGGGTTGGTCACTTGTTCTGCGGTGGTCTCACGTTCGCGGGCCTCGAGGGTCATTTCGCGAATGATCTCGTGGAAACACGGATAGCCCATTTCTTCAAGCCTGCGCACCAGCACCGTCTTTCCGGTGCCGGGTCCGCCTGTAATGACGATCCGTTTAGCCATGGGGTTGCTTTTCGCGTATGCTGCAAAAATACAACTTCCCCCCGGCCGGCTAAAATGCCTGTTATGCCGTATATTTGCAAAAAAAATATGGATCCGGAAAACCAGGATGTGTTTTACGAACGGCTGAAGGAAGAATTGCTCCGGTCCGGCAGCTGGCCTTCGGTATACCTGTATAAATTCATAGTCCCCTCTGACCCGGCCAAGATCGAACAGATCGGTGCTGTATTCAACAATACCGGGGCCGTGATCGAGTCGAAGCTCTCGCGGAACGGGAAGTATACGAGCCTGTCTATCACAGTAGACCTTGACAGCCCCGACGAAGTGATCGCCAAGTACCGGCTGGTTGGCGAGATCGAAGGGGTGATCTCCCTGTAAATATGGAAATCTCGCCATTATTTGGTACTTTGCAGGCCGGGAGAGGATCCTTTTTAACTTCTTAAAAACAAACTTTGAACACGCCACCCTTTACAGTAGAACAACTCGAGTACAATACAGAACGCCCGCCCCTCCACATCCCGGAATACGGGCGTCATCTGCAGAAAATGGTCGATTACGCCATGTCGATCGAAGACCGCGAAAAGCGAAACCAGATCGCCCAGGCCATTATCAGCGTAATGGGCAATATGCAGCCTCACTTGCGCGATGTTCCTGATTTCCAGCACAAATTATGGGACCAGTTGTTCATCATTTCCGATTTCAAGCTCGACGTGGATTCGCCTTTTCCGATCCCAAACAAGGAAGTGCTGCAGCAGCGTCCGGAGCCCCTCCACTATCCGCAGAGCCACCCGAAATACCGCTATTACGGCAATAACATCAAGCGGATGATCGACGAGGCCGTAAAATGGGACAAAGGCGACAAGCGCTCGGGCCTTGAGTACGCCATCGCCAACCACATGAAAAAATGCTACCTGAACTGGAACAAAGATACCGTCGACGACAAAGCGATCTTCCAGCACCTCTACGAACTCAGCGACGGGCAGATCGACCTGGCTTCTGACGGGGAAAACCTTACCGAGAGCGGCCAGTTCCTCAAACAGCGCAATGTAAAATCGAACCGCACCGGGACGGGCAAGAAAACCCAGCGCAACCCCCGGGGCAAAAAGCGGTACTGAGATTTATGGGAACGTTCCGTATTGAGGGCGGACATCGCCTGCATGGCGAAATAACGCCCCAGGGAGCCAAGAATGAGGCCCTGCAGATCTTGTGCGCTGTATTGCTGACCTCCGAGCCGGTCACCGTGCACAATATTCCCGATATCGTCGATGTCAACAAGCTCATTGCCATTTTGGAAAACCTCGGGGTGAAGATCCAGAAGAAAGGCAAAGGATCGTTTGCCTTCCGGGCCGACGACATCAACCTCGATTACCTGCAATCAGACGATTTCAAGACCGATGGCCGCAGCCTGAGGGGCTCGATCATGCTGGTGGGGCCCCTGCTGGCCCGTTTTGGGCGCGGCTATATCCCCAAACCGGGGGGCGACAAGATCGGCCGCCGCCGGCTCGACACCCACTTTGAAGGTTTTATCAGGCTCGGGGCTAAATTCCGCTACAACCGGGAAGAGCACTTTTACGGGGTGGAGGCCGAAAAGCTGACGGGAGCCTATATGCTGCTCGACGAGGCTTCGGTTACCGGAACCGCCAACATCGTGATGGCGGCCGTACTGGCCGAGGGAACCACCACCATCTACAATGCGGCCTGTGAGCCCTACCTGCAGCAGCTCTGCAAGATGCTCAACCGGATGGGGGCCAAAATCTCAGGCATTGGCTCGAACCTCCTGACTATTGAGGGGGTTGCATCCCTGGGCGGGACAGAACACCGGATGCTGCCCGACATGATCGAGATCGGCAGCTGGATCGGCCTGGCGGCCATGACGCGGAGCGAACTGACCATCAAAGATGTAAGCTGGGAGAACCTGGGCCTGATTCCGTCGGTGTTCCAAAAGCTGGGCATCGCCCTGGAGCGCCGCAACGACGATATCTATATCCCCGCCCATTCAGACGGGTATACCATTCAGAACTATATCGACGGGTCTATCCTGACCATTGCAGATGCCCCCTGGCCGGGCCTGACCCCTGACCTGCTCAGCATTATCCTGGTAGTGGCCACACAAGCCAAAGGCGAGGTGCTCATCCACCAGAAAATGTTCGAGAGCCGCCTGTTCTTTGTGGATAAGCTGCTCGACATGGGCGCCAAGATCATCCTTTGTGACCCGCACCGGGCCACGGTGATCGGGCATAACTTCCAGTCTACCCTGAAAGCGACCACCATGGTGTCTCCCGATATCCGGGCAGGGGTATCCCTGCTCATCGCGGCCCTTTCGGCCAGCGGGGTCTCCACCATTCACAACATCGAGCAGATCGACCGGGGGTACGAGGCCATAGACACCCGTTTGCAGGCCATCGGGGCCCATATTACCCGCATTTAGGGGGTTTCTTCCCGCCCGTCCGGGTACCTGGCAAAGCGCCCCGTCGCCGCTTCGTGCACGGGGTCCTGATGCCGCCAGGGCCATCCGCCAAAACGCGTAATCCGGAATTTTTCCAGGGCCTGTTCGATCTCATGCGGCTCATTCATGACAAAGGGCCCGTACTTGGCAACCGGTTCGCCAATCGGCCTGCCCTGCAACCAGAGCAGCCGGGCCGGCTCCTGGCCACAGCGCACCCTCATGGCGCTTTCGGGCCACTGTGCGCCCTGCCCTTTCATCAGGGGTTGTTCCCCCAGAAAGACTTCTTCTCCCTCAAATAAAAACAGGCTTCGATTGCTACCCGAAGCCGCACGCGGCATTTCAAATTCGGAGCCTGGCCGCATCTGTATCAGGCCGATATGGACGTCGCTGGCCGGGTCTGCTGCCCAGGAATCGGGAGGGGGCGCCGGGGCCTGTACCTCGCCCACGCTCCCTGCCACCAGGCGGATCTGCACCCCGTTGCCTTCCCAAACCGGGATATGGTCTTTCCATATCATACTGAAGTAAGGCGGGGCGAATTTGGATTTCCGCGGCAGGTTGAGCCAGATCTGGAACAATTCCAGCGTATTGGGGCCTTCGCGGTTGAGCAGGGGAAACATCTCCGAATGCTGCAGCCCGCTGCCCGTGGTGATCCACTGGGCGTCGCCTTCCCCGAACCGGGCCGCGGCCCCGAGAGAGTCGGCGTGGTCGCAATAGCCGCGGGTAACCAGCGTAACGGTTTCAAAACCACAGTGCGGGTGGGCCGGAAAACCGGGCACCTGCTGGCCGTGGTACATGCGCCATCCGTCTTTCAGCACGAAGTCGTTCCCGAGGTTGCGCCCGGTGAGCGGGGCGTCTGGCCCCAGGTCTTCATTGCCGGCCGGGTAGGCATCCAGATGGTGCACGCAGAACAGGAAGGGGTCAGCGGTATCCCAGGGAAAGCCCAGCGGAAATATGCGGAGTTTTGCCATAGTTGTGTATTTACCAGGAATAGGGGTCGTCGATGAAACTAAATTTTTAGGAAGACGGCGACAGGCTTCCTTGCAAGCCGCCAATAAGCACGGCCATTTTCAGGGTTTTCATGGTTCAGCCCGATTATTCGAAGGTCAGATTTTTATGTGAACCGTCGCAGAAGGGCTTTTTGGACGAACCCCCGCACCGGCACAAGGCGCTCCGGCCCTCGAGGGTCTGGGAGCCGCCTTCCTGTTCGAGCTGTAACCGTCCCCTAAAAATCAGCGGCCCGCCCGGCACCACCTGCAGGGTGGGGAGGTCTGCTTCCACAGACTGGGTTACCGTGGCTTCCCGGAACGACAGGGCCCCCGATGGGCAACGGGCGATCTGTGCCTTGAGGGCTTCCACCGAGGCCAGCTCAGGGCGTATCCAGGGCTTTTCCTTCGGCCGGTAGACCTCGGGCAACGACTTTACACATACCCCGGAGTGAATGCACAATCCGGGCTTCCATACGATGGTCAGGTTGTCGCGGGTATATTCCCGCACCTGTGAATTTTCTTCGCTCATATTACGCTATGTTTATGCCTTTCATTACCAATCTTTTCCACTCCGGGTTTCGCTGCAGGTAAAGCGCCACGAAAGGGCACAGGGGCACCAGGGCAAGCCCTTCCTGTTCGATGGCCTCCAGGGCCGAGGCGATCAGGGCCGTGCCGATGCCCTTTCCGGCCAGTTCAGATGGCACCTCGGTATGGGTCAGGTAGATCCTGTCGCCCGCCCGTATGTATTCGATGCGGGGCCTGTGGGTGCCGATCTCGAACTCGTACCGGCGGCCTTCCCGGTTGTCAATGAGGATATGGTCCTGTTTCCCCATTATTCGATGCCGTTTATCGGGGGTGGTCCCTCGGGGATGATCGGCACATATTTCGTATCGCCCTTGCGCATTTTGTATTCGGCCTTCACTTTATCAATCAATTTAGGGTTCTCAAACAGGTCTGCCATGGTCATGCCCATGGCTTTTGCGGCCTGCAGCATCCCTTTGTGCCCAATGCTCATGCCCCCGCAGGCGACCACGGCCCAGGAGTGCCAGGGGGTGTCTTTGGGAGCGGTGGCGACCCCGAGGTTGATGTTGGCTACATTCCAGCTTACATCGCCCACATCGGTGCTACCGCCTCCCGGGTGTTCCAGGGTTTCTTTAAAGGGGTGGATGGCGGTATCCATTCCCACCTGGGGCTTTCCGGTGGCTTCCTGGATTTTCTTCGCGAAGGCCTGTTCTTCGTCCGTATAGGTGATGGGCCCGAGCAGCTCCAGGTTTTGCTGCATGATCTCGCCACCGGCCCGGTTGACCAGCACCTCGTAGACCCCTGAAATCAGGGAGATCTTGTAGTCGACATTGGCCATGATCGCTGCACCCTGGGCCATGTCCCGAACCCGCTCGTAGACCGGCATCATCCCGTCGCGCTTGGTGTCGCGAACCCTGACCCAGAGGCGGGCGTAGTCGGGCACCACATTCACTACCTGCCCCCCGTCCTGGATGTGGTAATGGATGCGCACGGTAGGCCTGATATGTTCCCGGTAATAATTGATGCCGGTGGTGTAGAGCTCCAGGGCATCAGAGGCGCTTCGGCCATTCCACGGGTCTACAGAGGCGTGGGCGGTCTGCCCGTAGAATTCCACCTTGAAATCTACCAGCGACAGGGTGCTCTGCACATCGGCCTCGGTCTGGGGTGCAGGGTGCCAGCTGACATTCACGTCCACGTCATCCCACAGGCCGGCCCTTACCATCCATATCTTGGCGAAGAATTTCTCTTCGGCAGGGGTTCCGAAAAATTTTACGGTTCCTGTGAGCTTGCCACTCTCCATGAGCTCCTTGATCGCTATGGCCGAGGCGAGGCTGGCTGTCCCAAACAGGTTGTGACCGCAACCATGCCCGGCCGCCCCGGGGTGGAGGGGTTCCTTTTCGGGTTGCGCCTTCTGGGAAATCCCGGGCAGGGCGTCAAATTCGCCCAATACCGAGATAACCGGGCGCCCGCTCCCATACGTGGCCACAAAGGCCGTCGGGATGCCTGCCACCCCGCGCTCCACGGCAAAGCCGTTGGCTTCGGCATAATCGGCCAGGACCCTGGAAGAACCCGTTTCCTGGAAGGCTGTTTCGGCCATGGCCCAGATGGAATCGCTGATGGCGATGAGTTCGGCCTGGTGCGCCTCGATAGACTGGACGACTGATTTCTTGGAAGCCGTCATTTTTTGGGAGGCCGCCGGCAGGGAGGCCATCAGGCCCAAAAGCAGAAAGAAGATCTTTTTCATTTCTGGGGGTTGGTTAGAGGGTTACGAAGGGCGGCTTTCCGGTCTGGCATCCGGCCCCATCCCTTCTACTGCCTAAATATATCAAAAAATGGCGTCCCAAATTACCCGGGTGGCAAGCGTGCAGAACTGCCGTTCGTCGAAAAGATGCAATTTTTGATTCCAGGCCCTGTTATGTAGGTAACCGGGCCATATCGGGGTATGGCCCCAACACAAAGCAAATGAACTACTTCCGACGCCTTTTGATGACTGCCGTGGCCGGGTGGGCCCTGGCCTCATGCAGCGCAACGAACCACTTGAGCATGACCGTCACCGAACCTGCCCAGGTAGCCCTGCCCAACCAGGTGCGCCGCGTCGGGATCGTCAATCGCAGTGTTCCGGCCGAAGGGCGGCAGGGGCTTGACCGGGTAGAAGCCATCCTTTCGGCCGAAGGGCTCAAACTCGATGCCCTGGGTGCCCAGGCAGCCCTGGAAGGCCTGGCAGACAGGCTGCGCCTGTCGAACCGCTTCGACGCCGTGGTGGTGCTTGACAGCCTGCCGGAGGTAGCCCGGGGCCTCAAGGGGATGCCGGCCAGCCTGAGCCGGGCAGAAGTTGCGGAGATTTGCGCTGAATATGGACTCGACGCTTTGTTTGCCCTTTCCTATTTTGATACCGACACCCGGGTTTCGGTTTCCCTGGGCATGATGGAGGTGCCCAACCAGTTCGGGGTGCGGATCCAGGTGCCGGCCCACACCGTGGATTTGGAGACCTCCCTCTCCAACGGGTGGCGGGTGTACCTCCCCGACCTGCCGCTGGCAATAGACCAAATGGAATACCGCGACCTGATCCAGGTAAGCGGGCGGGGCGTCAACCCGTTAGAAGCCATTGAATCGGTCGCATACCGCAAAGAGCGCATCCTCGACAGGGCACGCGAAACGGGATATTTTCACGGCGGACGCCTCGACCCGATCCGGGTGCGGGTTGGGCGGGAATATTTTGTGAGGGGTTCAGATAAATTCGCCCGGGGCAGGCGCCTGGCCCAGACCGGCGACTGGAATGCCGCGGCCAGCCTTTGGGAAGAGGAAATCGACCACCCCAAGGGCAAGGTGGCCGGCAGGGCCCATTACAACATGGCGGTGATCAATGAAATAAACGGCAACCTCGATGCAGCCATCGATTGGGCCCGTGAAGCCTATGCCACCTATGGCACCCGCGAAGCCCTTCAGTATCTCCGCATCTTGCAGAACCGCCGGGCCCAGCAGGAACAGCTCACTGCCGAAATCAACTGGTAGCCCCTTCCAGGGCGCTCTTGTAGGCGTCCAGGCAGCGCTGGCGGGCCATTTTATGGTCTACCATCGGGGCCGGGTACCGGTCTGTTCCGTATTCCGGGACCCACTTTTTGATATAGGTGAGAGCTTTATCGAATTTGCCTACCTGGGTCAAAGGGTTGAAAATCCGGAAATAGGGGGCTGCATCCACGCCGCTTCCGGCGGCCCACTGCCAATTGCCCACATTGCTGGCCAGTTCGTAATCAAGCAGCTTTTCGGCGAAATAGGCTTCCCCCCAGCGCCAGTCGATCAGCAGGTGTTTGCATAAAAAACTAGCCACCAGCATGCGCACCCGGTTGTGCATATAACCGGTTTGGTTCAATTGCCGCATGCCCGCATCTACCAGGGCAAACCCTGTTTGCCCGGCTTTCCATTTTTCGAACTCCTCTTCCCGGTTCCGCCAGCGGATCCGGTCGTAGGGCTTTTTGAAGGCTTGATGCACGGTATTCGGGTAATGCCACAGGATCTGCATGAAGAATTCCCGCCATATCAGCTCGTTCCAGAACGTCTCGTTACCCGATTTCACGGCCTGCCGCACGGCTTTTCGCACCGAAACGGTCCCGAAACGCAGGTGGGGCCCCAAATGGGAGGTGGCGTCTTTTCCCGGGAAATCGCGGGTAGCCCCGTAGTTTTCAATCAGGGCGGGGCTGAGGTCAGGTTGTGGCACCAAAATTTCTGACCGGGTAAAACCGAGGTCTGACAGGCCGGGCCCATGCGGAACGGGTTCCGTGGTCACGGCGGCCAGGTATGGGCGGGTTTCGTATTTAGGGAGCACCCCGGCCTTGCGGAATTCCTCCTTCCATTTCTTCATATAGGGCGTATAGACCACATAAGGGGATCCGTCATCCTTGGCCACCTCGTCCTTTTCAAAAATGACCTGGTCTTTGAAGATGTGAAAGGGGATACCTGCCTTATGGAGCAGGGCAGCAACCCCGGCATCCCGCTTGCGGGCGTATGGTTCGTAGTCGCCATTGGTGTACACGGCGCGCACTTCCCATTCTGACAGCAAGCGGGCGAAGGCCTCCCCGGGGGTGCCTTCCAGAATGGCCAGGGAACCGCCGCAGGCATCATGCAGGGCCGAGCGCAGGTCATTGAGCCGGTCATGCAGAAAGGAAACCCGGGCGTCATTTCGGGGCAGCTCCTTCAAAATGTCGGTGTCAAAAATAAACACGGGCAGCACCTGGTGGCCCGAACGGAGGGCTTCCCAAAGCCCCCGGTTGTCGTCAAGGCGCAGGTCCCTGCGGAACCAGAAAATGCAGCAGGGTTCTTTCATGGTTGGCTATGGTGTTTGAAGGGTGGAAACCCCGCCGTCTACCCCAAGTATCTGCCCGCTCATCCAGCTGCTTTCTTCCGAAAGGAGGAAGGCCGCCATACGGGCAATGTCGACAGGTTGCCCCACCCGGCCCAGCGGGTGGCGCGCGGCCAGGTTTTCCCGTTTCTTCTCGTGGTTCAGCATGCGGGCGGTCAGGGGCGTTTCAACCAGGGAAGGGGCGATCACATTCACGCGGAGCTTGGGGGCGTATTCGGCGGCAAGGGCCCGGGCAAAGCCCTCGATGGCCCCTTTGCTGGCTGAGACGCTGGTATGGAAGGGCATGCCCCGGCCCACGGCCACGGAGCTGAAGAAAACCAGGCTCGCCCCTTCCCTGAAACGGGGCATCAGAGGCTGCAGGATCTTTATCAGCCCCAAAAAGTTCAGCTCGAGGTCTGCCCTGAAGGTCTCGACGCCGAGCATCTTAAAGGGTTTCAGGTTGACGCTACCCGGGCAATAGACCAGCCCATCAAGGGTTTCCGGCAGGCCCGGCAGGCTTCCGTCTGCATCGGTTACGTCTATGGGCAGGTGCGTGACCCCCATAGAGGGCAGTGGCCCCGGGGTGCGGGAAGCAACCAGCACCTGGTGGGTATCTTTGAGCAGGCGCACCAGTTCTAGTCCAATGCCGGAAGAACCCCCTACGATCAATATGTTTTTCATACTTGCTAAGGTAATTTTAAGAGGCTGAGGGTGGCCGGGCGCCCGGGCAGGGACCCGAACCGCTTGTCGAGGGCGGCTTCCCGGTACCGGAAAATCCCAAGGAGCTGCTTGCGCACCAGCAGCTTGTGGGCCAGGGTACCCATGGCCCCGAGGGGAAGCATGTAATCCACTACGTCACTCATGAGCACCCCGCCTTCGACAGGGGAGATGAAGTGCTTGTGGTGCCAGAACCGGTAAGGGCCAAACCGCTGTTCGTCCACAAAGTATTCCCCCTCGCGAACATGGGTGATTTCAGTGACCCAGGAGGTGCGTACCCCGGGGAATGGGGAAACCTTATAGCGGATGATCTGCCCGGGGTACATGGCCCTGTCTGCCCCGCCCAGGATGTTGAATTTCATGTGCTGCGGGGTGATGTGCTGCAGGTTGCGCGGATCTGACAAGAAGGCCCAGGCCTCGTCGGGAGATGCCTTGAGGTATTGTTCGGAAGTGATTTGATAGTATGCCATCCCTCTTTTCGGACAAAGATACTGGGAATAATGTTTAAATATATAAAATAAAAGTTAAACAAAAATCGAAACAGGACTCCCGACCGCTCATCGGGAATTCTTTCCGAATATCCCTGTTTTAAGGTCAGTTACAGGATTTTTGTACTTTTCGTACATGAAAACTGTCAATGAAATCGGATGCCTGCTCGCCCTCTTGTTGCTTCCCCTAAAACTCCCGGCCCAGGCTTCCGCTGACTTGAAGGGCGCCCTGCCTGAAGAAACCCGGGAAAGCTCCGGATTGCTGCTCAGGGGAGGGGTGCTGATCACACATAATGACTCGGGGAACGAACCGGTCCTGTACGAACTTGACACGGTTACCCTGCAGGTTCGCCGGAGGGTGCGCGTACTGGGGGCAACCAATACCGATTGGGAAGATCTGGCTGAAGATGCGGAGTACCTGTATATCGGCGACATCGGGAACAACCTGGGCATGCGCCGTGACCTGAAGGTACTGCGGATCGCCAAATCGGAATACGACCGCTCCGATGCGGTTCGGGCAGAGGTCATCTCGTACCGGTACGAAGATCAGGCCGATTACACAAATAATGGCAACAGCGACTGGGATGCCGAGGCACTGGTTTCCTTCGGGGATTCCCTGCTGCTCTTCACCAAGGAGTGGAAATCGGGGGGCACTGTTGCCTACAGCCTGCCAAAGGCGCCCGGCGATTACCTGGCGCGCCGGGTTGCCCGGTACCCGGTCAGGGGATTGGTCACCGGGGCGGCCCCGGCCTCAGCGGGCGATGGCCTGGTACTGCTCGGATACAGCGCCCAATTGCAGCCCTTTACGGTTTTTGTGCCCTCTATAGCGCCTTCCTTTGCATTCCCTGAGGCAGCTGAAAAGCAAATGCTTGACATCGGCTTCGGACAGACCGAGGGGATATGTGCCGCCCCGGGCAACCGCTATTTCGTGTCTTCGGAATCCTATTCCAACGCCCTGGTGAGCCTGCCCGCTTCTGTCTTCGTGCTCACGCCTTTGGCCTTGCCTGCAGATAACCCGGCGCCTGAGCCCGGAGGGAGCGGGCAGGATAGCATTCCCGGGGGCCCGCGACAGGGCGGGGAGGGGTATGGCCTGCGGCTCTACCGGGCCCCGGGATCGCCCATCCTGGAATACGATCTCGAGCATCCGCAAACCATCCTCGCCAGAGCGGTCTACGATTCGACGGGGCGGCGGATCCTTTTTGAAAACGGCCCGGGCAACCCTCCCGGGCAGCTCGACATCTCCCATCTGGAGACTTCGGTATATTACCTGGCGCTTTATGCGGACGACCGGGTCTGGTCACGTCCCTTCCTGCGATACTAAAGCTCGGCAACCTCAGCTCTTTTCGAATTTTTTAACATATAAACCTCTGCCGATTCCGTAGCTTTAACACAAACTACTAATCGCTTGAACCTATGAAAAAAGTACTTTTTGCCTGCCTTGCCCTGCTCGGCGGTACATGGGCTTCTGCCCAGATCCAGACCCCCCAGCCCAGCCCGGCTTCTGAACTCCACCAAACGGTCGGGCTCACCGAAGTGGCCGTAAAATATTCCCGCCCATCCATGAGGGGGCGTGCCATTTTCGGAAATCTGGTTCCCTTCGGAAAAATGTGGCGTACCGGGGCTAACGCCAATACCACCATTTCTTTTGGCGATGCGGTTACCATCGGCGAAACCACCCTTGCTGCGGGCACTTACGCCCTTTTTTCCAAACCCGGGGCGGAGAATTGGGATGTTTACTTCTACACCGACACCAACAACGGCGGCCTTCCTGCCCAATGGGACGAAAGCAAGGTCGCGGCGCAGATCACCGTGCCAGTCCATAAAATGGAAATGCCGGTGGAGACCTTTACCATTACCATTGACGACCTGACCAACAATGGAGCTGTTATTGGCCTGATCTGGGCAGATACCTATGTAGGGGTTCCGTTTGGCGTTCCTACAGCTGCCAAGGCCATGCGAAGCATCGAAACAGTGATGGGCGGGCCCACGGGGAATGATTATTTTGCTGCTGCTTCCTATTACCACGATGAAGGCCAGGATCTGCAGAAAGCACGGGAATGGATCGACAAGGCAGTGGCCCAGAACCCGAATGCATACTGGATGTCACGCCGCCAGTCTTTGATCTACGCTGCCCTGGGCGATACCAAGGGGGCCATTGCGGCTGCAAAGAAGTCCCTCGAAGTAGCCAAAAAAGCAGGCAATGCCGATTATGTAAAAATGAATGAAGATTCCCTCAGGGAGTGGGGCGGGATGTAACACCTGACCCCCAAAGACCAAAAACCCGGATGTGACCCATCCGAGTTTTCTTGTTCGGAAATCTGGTCAGGCGGTTTAGACCCTGATGGGTGGTTTGCCCAGCATGCGGTCAAAAGCCTCTATGATCAGGGCCAGGGTGATCACCAGGGTACAGCCGAAGGCGTTGAGCCACAGGTACGACATCCAGTCGAAGTACCAGCCGATGATCACGATGACCTGGGTGATCAGGGCCGCCACAAATACGGCATTCCCCCGCACAAAGCGGAAGAAAAATGCCAGGAGGAAGATTCCCAGTACGTTCCCGTAAAAAATGGAGCCAATGATATTCACCAGCTGTATCAGGTTGTCGAAGAGGTCGGCCACGCAGGCGATCAGGATGGCCAGGACACCCCAGATCAGGGTAAAGAAGCGCGAGGCCTTTACATAGTGCTTGGGGTCTTCGTGTTCGGGCCGGTTGCGCCGGTACAGGTCAAGAGCCGTAATGGTTCCGAGGGCGTTCAGCTCAGAGGCCGTCGAAGACATGGCGGCCGAGAGGATCACTGCCAGCAGCAGGCCAATCAAGCCCCTGGGCAGGTAGTTCAGGATGAAATGGATGAATACGTAATCTTTGTCGTTGGTCTCTGCAGAAGGGTCAGCCTTGGCAATCAGTTGACGGGCGGCTTCCCGGCTGTTTCGTTCCTTTCGGTTGATGTCCAGGATCTGTTGCTTGGCATTGATGGTGGTGGCGTATTCCTTCAGGTCGAGGGCCCCGGCAAAGGCGTCCTGGGCGATCTTTTTGTCGACCTCCAGCTGCCGGTGGGCCTCTTCGAGCAGCTGGTAATCCTGTGCGTATTCCGAAGCGAGTACGGCCTTGGAGGCCGCCGGGTTAAAATTAAGGGGGGAGGGGTTGTACTGGTAAAATACGAAAACCATTACCCCGACCAGCAGAATAAAGAACTGCATGGGGATCTTCAGGATGGCATTGAAGATCAGCCCCAGCTGGCTTTCGCGTATGGATTTGCCCGACAGGTACCGCTGCACCTGGCTCTGGTCGGTCCCGAAATAGGCCAGGGCCAGAAACATGCCCCCGGTAATGCCGCTCCAGAAGGTATACCTGCTGTCGGTGTTGAAATCAAAGTTGAGGATGTTCAGCTTGTCGCTGGCCCCGGCCACCTTCAGGGCCTTGCCGAAGGTCATATCGGTGGGGAGGTAGCCCAGGATAAAGAAGAAAGCCATGAACATGCCCAGCATGATCACGAACATCTGCTGTTTCTGCGTCACGTTGACGGCCTTGGTGCCCCCCGACACCGTGTAGATGATTACGAGAATCCCGATGATGATATTCAGGGTGTTGAGGTGCCACCCGAGCACGGCCGACAGAATGATGGATGGGGCAAAAATGGTAATGCCAGCAGAAAGGCCCCGCTGGATCAGGAAAAGCACGGCTGCCAGGGTACGCGTCTTGAGGTCGAAGCGCTTCTCGAGGAACTCGTAGGCCGTATAGACTTTCAGATGGTGGTAGATGGGCACGAATACCATGCAGATGATGATCATGGCCAGGGGGAGCCCGAAATAGAACTGCACGAACCCCATGCCGTCGTGAAAGGCCTGCCCCGGGGTCGACAAAAAGGTAATCGCACTGGCCTGGGTGGCCATGACCGACAAGCCCACGGTAAGCCATTTGGCCTTTTGGCCCCCGCGCACATAGTCGTCCACGTCTGCGCTGCCGCGGGTGCGCCAGACCCCGAAGGCAACAATGAAGAGAAGGGTGCCAGAAAGTATGATCCAGTCTAAGGTTGCCATGTCAAGCGTTTGAGATCATGATGTAAAAGAACACTAAAATATAAAGCGCATTGAGGAGCAGCACCAGGGTGTACTCCCGTTTCCACACCATCTTTTCTTTCATTTCATCCTTTAACTGCACGGCTGTCCTTTTTAGCGTCCTTCCCGACGGAAAGCATATTGGCAAAAAGTTTGAAGGCCCCGGGCACCCCTGCCGGGAGTTCCCTGAAAAAGCTCAAACCGGTGTATATATAGTACCCTTTCCCATACGGGGCAACCAACAAACCCCCGTCCCGGGCCGGTTCATCCGGGTCATGCATGGATAGCAGGGGCGTATAGGCCGGGTCCCACTCATCCGGGAAATAAAGCCCGCGTTCCTGCACCCAGCCCTCAAAGTCTGTGGCTTCGATCGGGTTCGGGAAATTCAGCACCGGGTGACCGGGGTTCAACAGGGTCACGGGCGCATCCTCATCCGAAACCCGGTCGCGCGAAAGGCGGAGCGGGTAGGGCGCCAGGTCAGAGAAATCCTGATTTCCCCTTCCTGATGTATTATATTGCACAACAAGTGTGCCGCCTTTTTGCACATAATTGATCAAAAGCGCATTCTTGAAGGGCAGGTCATCGAGCACATTATAGGCGCGTATACCAAGTACCACGGCGTCGAGGGCGGCGAGCTTATCCTCCGTAATATCAGATACTTTCAGGCTGTGGACCGTGTAGCCGATGGCTTCCAGGTTTTCCGGGATGGCATCCCCGGCCCCCATAATGTAGCCTATGTGCTGCCCGGCTTTCTGCACCTCCAGCCTTACCACCTTGATCTCGGCCGGCATCAGCACGGTCTGGGCGGGGATATGGTCATAGGCAATGGTAATGAGCTCGCGGTCATAGGTCTTATTCCCCACCTTCATGAGGGGGCGCACAAACCCCTGGCTGCTTTCCCCCGGAGGGAGCAGGCTGAACTGGAAGTGCTGTTCATCGCCCCGCCCCTCGAGCGCAAAAGGGTGAGATGCCGGGCTGACCAGCCATCCTTCGGGGGCATCCAGGCTCACCTCTCCCGATATCTTTTCGGCGTTTGACTTGACCCGTACCTGTACCTGTTGCCCGTGCGGGTTGGCGAAGAGCTTAACGGTCTCCCCAAAGGTTGCAGAAACCGGAGGCACGATATCGAAGTTGCGGTAAAGTTCCCCCATGTCGGGTTCGGAGTACCGGTGCACCACCGGGCGTGAGAATTCCAGGGCCTGCCCGTTTACATCGAGGGAAAACCGGGCATGGAAGGCCTTGGGGGTCTCCGGTTTGCCGATCAGGGCCTTATCGGGGATGCGGTAGGTTCCGAGGCTCCCGGTTTCACGAAGCCAGTAAGGCGCTGTGTCTGCATGGCTTTCAGGGACTTTCAGCTGCAGGCTGAAGGCGTGGCGCACATTGGGCTCAAGCACCAGGGCCGTATCGAGCCCGGCGCCCGAATCGAGCCTGACGGAGCGGAGGGTTACCGGCCAGGAAGACCGGTTGATGCACTCCACATTGACGGTTTCGGTTTCCCCTGGCACGGCCATCGGATTTTCCGAAGATGCTTCCAGGTAGAGGCCGGTAACCCCGGCGATCAGTTCCTGCAAAGCGGGCAATTTGATCTGTTTCCAGTGAGAGTCTTCCAGCGCGGAGAGCAGGGAATAGGCCTGCAGCAGGTCGGGGAGGTGCACGGTTGGATCAGCGAAATTGAAGTTTCGCTCAACCCTTTCCAAAATTGCCCCGATGGCAGCCCCGCCGGGAAGGCGCTTCCAGCTTGTGTCAATCCCCTCAAAAAGGTTGTTTTCAGAGACCTTGCTGCCTTTGATGAGTTCCAGGAATTCCTGTTCCGAGCCGCGGGCCATGGGCCTGCCAAACCCCTGGCAGCGATGCTGGCTGCTGGCCAGGGACGCGATTTCATTGTTGGAGAGCCCCCTTTCGGGATAATAGACCCCCACGTCTACGGTGGTAAGGGTAGATACGTCCACTTCTTTGTAGAAACGCTCCGGGCTTCCGTAGCTCCACCACGAGGTGTTGTGGAAAAGCCGGGCCGGCTGCCAGGGTTCCAGCGCCCCCAATTGTTCCGGGTAGGCTTTCGGGTCTGCCGCCAGCGCAAAAGCCTCGGTGCTCAAAATGGCAGAGGAGGTGTGGTGCCCGTGTGTGCTGCCCGGAGTGCGGTGGTCAAAGCGGTTGATGATCACATCGGGCCGGTACTGGCGGATGATGCGCACCACATCAGAAAGCACGAGGTCTTTATCCCATATCCTGAGGGTTTCGTCCGGGTGCTTCGAATAGCCGAAATCGACAGCCCGGGTAAAGAATTGCTCCCCTCCGTCAACGCGCCGGGCCGCCAGGAGTTCCTGGGTGCGCAGCACGCCTAGCAGCTCGCGGAGCTCCGGGCCGATCAGGTTTTGCCCCCCGTCGCCCCGGGTCATCGAAAGATAGGCCGTGCGGGCGTGCACGGCATTGGACAGGTAGGAGATCAGCCGTGTATTTTCGTCATCAGGGTGGGCGGCAATGTAAAGGGCAGAACCGAGGAAGTTCAGTTTTTGGAGGTCGTTGTAGAGCCTGACGGCGGAGGGGGGTTGGGGGGACTGTGCCTGAATCGGAAGCGGCAATAGGAGTAGCAGGGGAACGATCCACCGGAAAAGGGTACGCATGTCAGGATGGTTTAGTCGGCTCTCAAAGATAGGAAGTTTTTAAGCGGGGCAACCCCGGCTTTAGAACTTCTTTAACAACTACAGGGCAGCGCTCCCTTCCGATTCTTCCCCTTTCGGGCTCAGCAGGGAAACGGGTTTCTGCAAAAAGAGGTTGTTGGGGTAGGTCACCAGTTCTCCCCCTGAGGTGCGTAAATGCACGTGGAAGGCACGAATGTCTTCAATGATGAATTCGGGCAGGTCAGGCAGGTCCTTGTCGAGGATGCGGATGCGGTCTCCTATCTTATAGGGAAAGGTGAAAAACAGGATGACCCCGGCGGTAATATTGCTCAGAATGGACCAGCTGGCAAAAAGCGCCACCCCGATTACCGCAAAGACCGAGGCGAGTACGCCCCCGATCTCGTTGAGGGGCACCCCCCAGATCAGGATTAGGGCAATCACCAGGATCATGGAATGCCCGACCAGGACGTACTTAATGATCAGGCGGCCCCGGTTGATATCCATGTCGCTGATGCGGCTGATGCGGCGGACGGTTTTCACCGATAGGGTACGGGTGATGAACAGGATGACCAGGCACACCAGGGTGCCCACAATTTCGTTTCGATAATCGAGTATGAGTTCTTGCATCGGATCAGAGTCCCAGGCTGTCGCGCAAAATTAAATCTTTGTTCGAATTCTGGCGCCAATAGGCCGTATTAAGTTTTCGGATCAGCCGGGCCGTCGACGTGAGCAGAGGTGCCCCGGGGCCAAAGCCGCTGGGGTATGTTTCGCTCCAGCCCACAATGGTATAGGGAAATGTGCCCTCAAAGTGAAGCTCGAGGGTGCGGTTCAGCTCCGGATAGGCAATCGTGTAGGTGCGCACCTCCCCCGGTTCGCTCAGGGTCAGGTTGGCCTGGTAGGCCTGCAGGGGCTGGTGCCGCAGGCGGAGGTATTCAAGGGAGGGGATCAGCGAGTCTTCCCCGGTGGGCAGGCGTTCAGGGTCGAGGCGCAGGCGGGCCCACAATTCGTCTTCGAGGGTGGTTTTGGGAAGGCTGAGCTGCTGGTCGCCTTCTTCTTCGAAATAACTGTGCGATGTGATCTCAAAACGCTCACGGGTGTTGAGCTGGGTAAACACATGGCCACACCATTCCTGCACGGAAGTACTCACCTTCAGGGCATGCCCGTCATCGCGAACCGGGTAGAAGATGCTGCTCATGATCGAATAGGGGTAAATGCCCGTCAGAAATTTCCGGGTACGGTTCAGTTTCAACACCGAAACCGAAGAGCTGTCAGGGTGGTCGGCCTTGACCTGGGTGTCGGGGTTAAAGGGCTCGGTAACGTAAACGAGTACGGCCTGGCCTTCGCGCATTTCCCCGTAGCGGGCCTGGCTAAGGGCATAGGAACTGACCTCTGCCGTACCGGAATACCAGTATGCCCTGAATGCATCGCTGAGCGGCCTGGGGCTTTCGGCCAGGGGTTTGTGGGAAGCAGCCGATAAAGGGACCTTGCCGGAGGCCTTATCGCAGGAGGCCAGAACGAGCAGGGCGCTGGCAGCGAAAATCGCCGGAAGGGCACGCAAAAAAGAAGTCATAGCAATGTTTTCTATCAAAAATAGACTAAATGCGGGGTTTGCCCAGTTCCCTTAACGTTTCGTAAACAAGGCGCGTGGGCAGGCCCACCACATTCGTATACGACCCTTCTATGGCCTCGACGCCCACCAGGCCGATCCATTCCTGTATGCCATAGGCCCCGGCCTTGTCGAGGGGGTGGCCCAGGCGCAAATACGTTTCGATCAGGGACGGCTCCAACGGGGCAAATTTTACCCGGGTCACTTCATGGCGAACCACCCGGGTCTCGGGGGTGGTAAAACAGATCGAGGTGATCACCTCGTGCCACGCGCCCGACAACCGGCCCAGGGTCGCCCTTGCCCCGGCCTCGTCAAGGGGCTTCTCAAGAACCTGGTTTTGGTGCCAGACAATGGTATCTGCGGTGAGAAGCACGCTGCCCGGTTTCAGGAAATGCGCTAATTGCAATGCTTTAAGTTCGCTTAGGTAATCAGTTATCTGATAGTGCTTTAGGTAGACTGGATAATGCTCATCGGATTCCTGGGTGCGCACCTCAAACGAAAAACCCATAGCCTCCAGAAGGGCCTTCCTCCGCGGGCTGGCCGAGCCCAGGATCAGATGGGCGGGCTGTATGTCTGTCAGGGGGCCCATCAATCGTGGGCGGCGTTGAAGAGGCTGTCCCAGTTGCCCTGTACCTTCATCACCTGCTGGATGATATCGCGCACACACCCTTCTCCGCCATTCAGGTGCGAAATGTAGTGGGAGATGGCCTTCACCTCGGGCACCGCATTTTGCGGGCAGGCTACCATCCCCGCCATGCGCATGGCCGGGATATCCGGAATGTCGTCTCCCATGAACAGGATCTCTCCCGGAGAAATCCCGTAATCAAGCATATAATCCCTCAGGATGTCTTCCTTGTAGCCCGCGCCCAGGAAGATATCGGTAACCCCCAGGCCCCGCAGCCGTTCCCGGACCCCTTCATTCGAGCCCCCGCTGATCACGCAGATCCGGTATCCTTTTTGCAGGGCCGTCTTCACGGCATACCCGTCGCGCACGCTCATTTTCCGGAGCAGTTCGCCCGAGGTGGTGATAAGCACCGAGCTGTCTGTGAAAACCCCGTCTACATCAAAGACGAAGGTGGTCACATCGCGCAGCATTTCCTTATAATTCGTTTTCATAGGTTTTCTCGATGGAATGTGAGATGAGGTTATAGAGTTCAAGTGCGATGCCCGGGCCGAGCAGGTCCCGGTGGGCCTTTTGTGTGACCCGGTCTTTGCGTCGGGCCGGGCCGGTTTGCGCTTCCCTGGCGGGCATTTCCCGGAGTTTTTCGACGGTTTCCCTAAGCAGTGGCAACAGCAGGCCCGGGTCCAGGCCATAAGCCCGGCAGAGTTCCTGTGCCTGCCAGGCCATGTGATTGCCGAAATTATTGGCGAACACGGCTGCCAGGTGGGCGGCAAGCCTGGCCTGCCGGTCGATGCTGTGGGTGCGGGCGCCCAGCGAGCCTCCCAGGCTTTCCAGCAGCTTCAGGTCTTCGGCCCGTGTGGCCTCGAGCAGGACGGGGATATCGGTAAAATCAACGGGGCGGCTGCGGCTGAAGGTTTGGAGGGGGTAAAAAACCCCTTTGTGCCGTGTGCCGGCCAGGGCTTCCAACCCGAGTGCCCCTGAGGTGTGGACAAGCAGCCCGCCCAGGTCTTTCAACTGTTCCGAGACCGGGCCAACAGCCTGGTCCGACACCGCCAGGATATACACGTCAGCACGGGCCAGCGGCTGCGAAAGCCCGGCTTTGGGAACCCGGGCATCGAAATCTTCCAAAGCCCCGGGGCGTCGGGCGGCAACCTGTTCCAAAGAAACGCCTTCAGCCTTCAGTAAGGCCCTGTGCAGCTGGAAGGCCACATTTCCGCTCCCGATGATCACTGTGTGTATCACAGCGCTAAAATAAACATATAATCGGTGCCGGCTGACCGGTACGGGCAAATGACCGGGACTTCAGGCCGAAAGGGGGGAGGGGCATGCCTGCGACCGGGGGTTGAAGAATTTAACATTTTTGAATAAGAGGAAGATTGGCTTTGTAATACCCTGATAAATAAAATTTTATATAGAAAATATGCCGGAAGATTCTATTGGATATCCAGGGGGAGGGCCTCTCTTTCATTCCAATTCTTTGAAAAGCGCCCAAATCGCCTAATTTTACAGGAAGAAACAAGTCAACTCCGGCATGCTCAAGATAATCCAGAACACCCTGTTTTCCACCCGATTAATGGCGGTTCTCTTCCTGCTTATGGCTACGGCCATGGCTTTTGGCACTTTTGTCGAGAGCTGGTACAGCACCGATACGGCCCGCATCTGGATCTACAACGCCTGGTGGTTTGAGGCCATCATGGCCTTTTTCATGATCAACTTTATCGGGAACATTTCGCGCTACCGCTTGCTGAGGCGCGAGAAATGGCCTGTATTGCTGCTCCACCTGTCGTGGATACTGATCATCCTTGGGGCCTTTATCACCCGCTATTTCAGTTATGAAGGGATGATGCCCATCCGCGAGGGGGCTACCGAAAACGTTTTTTACTCAGATAAAACCTTCCTTACCTTGCTTATAGACGGGGAAATTGACGGCCAGCCCAGGCGCAAGGTTCTGGAAGACGACCTGATCGTCACCGAAGAAGGCATTCAGTCTAACCTCCCCTGGGCCACCGATTTCAATGGCACCCCGGTAAAGGTCAGCTATGTGGAATTCATTAAGGGCGCCCGGGTAGGGGTGATCCCGGAACCGGACGGATCCCTGTTCTTAAAAGTGGTGGAGGCCGGAAGCGGGTCCCGGCACGACCATTACCTCGAAGAAGGGCAGGTAACCAATATCCACAATGTACTTTTCAGCCTGAACCGGGAAGTACCCGGGGCCGTCAACATCACGGTAACCGACAGTGCAATGACCCTCCGGTCGCCCTTTGAGGGCAGTTTTATGCGGATGGCCGACCAGTTCAGCGGGCAGGTAATGCCCGACAGCCTGCAGCCCCTGCAATTGCGTTCGCTCTACAGCCTGGGCTCCATGCAATTTGTGCTGCCCGAGATGCCGATGCGAGGCAGGTATGGGGTAGAACGCATCCCGGACGAAGAGCGGGGCGAAGACGATCCTGATGCCCTGATCGTCGAGCTTTCGGCCGGCGGGCAGACTTCCCGCCAGACCTTTTTGGGAGGAAAGGGGCGCACACAGTATAGCGAGCCCCTCGACCTGGGCGGGCTTCGGTTCAGGGGGTCGTTCGGTTCGAAGGTGTACCAGCTGCCCTTCAGCATTACCCTAAATGATTTTATAGCCGAGAAGTATCCGGGTACCGAGAAGGGGTATTCTTCCTATATGAGCAAGATCACGGTGCGCGATTCGGCCGGCTCAGGGCGCCCGTTCGATTACGATATTTACATGAACCATGTGCTTGACCACAAGGGCTACCGCTTTTTCCAGGCGAGCTTCCACCCCGACGAAAAGGGGACCGTGCTGTCTGTGAACCACGATTTTTGGGGTACCTGGATAACGTATATCGGCTACTTCCTGCTCTATGCGGGCCTTATGGGAATCATGTTCTTCGGCAACACCCGCTTCCGCGAGCTGGGGCGCAGGCTCGAGGAGCTCAAGACCAGGAAAACGGCCCTGGCTATGGCCTTGCTCCTGGGTATTTTTTCAGCCTCAGGCCAGCAAGCCACCGCGGAGGCCGCCCACCAGCACAGCGGCCCCCCGCCCCAGGAAACGGTCGATTCCCTGATCCTGGCCACGGCCGTGCCCAAAGAGCATGCCGCCAAATTCGGGCACCTGGTCATTCAGGACGACCGCGGCCGGATGAAGCCCATCAATACCTTCTCTTCCGAATTGCTGCGGAAGCTCAGCTTTAAAGACCAGTACAACGGCCTGACCGCCGACCAGGTTTTGATTTCCATGATGATGCGGCCCAGCCTCTGGACTGTCAATGAGTTCATTGCCCTCGACAAGAAGGCCGAGAACGACAGCATCCGCAACCTGCTGGGCATACCCGGGAACCAGCGCTATGTACGCCTGATCGACTTTTTCGACGAGGAGGGGCGCAACAAGATGGACCCCGTTTTAAGGGATGCCTTTGCGACCAATAATCCGAATAAATTCCAGCAAGACTTTAAGGATGCCTACTTCAGGCTCGGGCTGCTTAACCGGGCCCTTAGCGGGGAGATCCTCAAGATTTTTCCCTTGCTCCACGACGAGAACAACAAGTGGATCTCTGAAAACGATTTCCGCAGTGGCCGTTACCAGGTTGGCGATTCCCTGTACGCCAATTTCATCGAGAATTCGGTCCGGTATTACATGATGTCATTGCAGAAGGCCGCCCAATCGGGCGATTACTCTGAACCGGACAAACTGTTGGAGGCTTTTAAACAAAACCAGGTGAACAATGGGAGCGAAGTGCTTCCTTCCGGGCAGAAGATCGAGACCGAGGTTATCTACAACAGCCTTGACATCTTCAACAAGCTCTACCGGTACTATGCCCTGGTTGGGATCCTCCTGTTCGTGATCCTGATCTTCCGGATCTTCCGGGAACGGCGCATCCTGGAGATAGCTACCTATTTCCTTAAAGGCATTGTGCTGATCTTCTTTGTCTGGCACACGGCCGGTTTGATCCTGCGCTGGTATATTTCAGGGCATGCCCCCTGGAGCGATGCCTATGAGAGCATATTGTACGTTTCCTGGGCCTGTCTGGGGATGGGATTGCTGCTGGGCCGCCGGAGCGATATGACCATTGCGGCCTCGGCCTTTGTTACCTCCATGTTGCTCTGGATTGCCCACCAGAGCTGGGTAGACCCGGCGATTGCCAACCTGCAGCCCGTGCTCAACAGCTACTGGCTCATGATCCACGTCGCGGTGATCGTAGGCAGTTACGGGCCCCTGACCGTGGGAATGATCCTGGGGGTGGTCTGCCTGATCCTCATGATCCTCACCACCGGGAAAAACCGCAAGAAGATGCGCCTGAGCCTGCAGGAGCTCACCATTATCAATGAACTGGCCCTTACCGTGGGCCTGGTGATGCTGACCATCGGGAACTTCCTGGGCGGGCAATGGGCCAACGAGAGCTGGGGGCGTTACTGGGGGTGGGACCCCAAGGAAACCTGGGCGCTAATCTCCATCCTGGTCTATTCCTTCGTGATCCACGCCCGGCTCGTTCCCGGCCTGCGCGGGCAATGGGCTTTCAACTTTTTGAGCGTCCTGGCATTCGGCAGCATCATGATGACCTATTTCGGGGTGAATTTCTACCTGGTCGGGTTGCACAGCTACGCAAGCGGAGCCCAGGTCATCACCCCCACCTTCGTCTGGTATACGGTTTTCGGCGTACTGGTGCTGGGGGCGGTCAGCTGGTGGCGGTACCGGGTCCATTTCGGCAATCAGCAGGAAGCCTGACAGGTGTCAAACCCGGGAATTCGGAAAAATTTCGCCCTTATTCCTGGTTTGTTGTCTTTTTTCTTCATATTTGCCGCATTATGAAGCTCTGAGAATTATGTGACGGCTTATGGAAGCACTGGCACATTTGCCAGGCTCAGCCTGTGCTTTTGGCTGGTACCCCGGCTTCCCTTTCTTATCCCAACGCACTGATTCTTGGTTATGACGACTTCCCATCCTTCCCGGTATAAATTTTTCCGGTACTTCCTGCAGGCCCTCCGAGGGCAGGAAACCAATTTTACAGAAGGCAGCCTCCGCAAAGCAATTTTTATGCTATCCATCCCCATGATTCTGGAGATGGCCATGGAATCGATCTTTGCGGTGGTCGATATTGCCTATGTCTCGCGCGTGAGCGTCAATGCGGTGGCGACCATCGGCCTGACCGAATCGGTCATTACCCTGGTGTACGCCGTGGCGATCGGCCTGAGCATGGCTGCGACCGCCGTGGTGGCCCGCCGTGTGGGCGAAAAGGACCTGGAAGGGGCCCGTGTGGCGGCCGTACAGGCCATTCTGCTGGGCAGTGCCGTGGCCCTTTTGGTGGGGCTCTCCGGGCTGTTTTATTCACGGGAGATCCTGGCCCTGATGGGGGGCGGGGCCGACCTGATCGAAGAGGGGTACGGGTATACCCGGTGGCTGATCGGCGGCAATATCACCATCATGCTGCTCTTTCTCATCAATGCCATCTTCAGGGGTGCCGGCGATGCTTCGGTGGCCATGTGGACCCTGGTGCTTTCCAATGGCCTCAACCTTATTCTTGACCCGATCTTTATTTTCGGCTGGGGCCCCGTTCCGGCTTACGGGGTAACCGGGGCTGCGATTGCCACGAATATCGGGCGCGGCACGGCAGTGCTTTTCCAGCTGGGCATCCTGTTCTTCGGGTGGAGCCGCATACAGGTAACCCTCAGGGCATGGAGGCTCGACCCCGGTATAATGTGGAACCTGGTGCGCATATCCCTTGGGGGCATCGCCCAATTCCTGATCGGGACCTCAAGCTGGGTGTTCCTGATGCGCCTTATGAGCACCTTTGGCAGTGAGGTCCTTGCCGGGTACACCATTGCCATTCGGGTCATGATGTTTACCATCATGCCTTCGTGGGGCATGAGCAATGCGGCTGCCACCCTGGTGGGGCAGAACCTGGGGGCCGGCAAACCCGGGCGGGCCGAAGCCTCGGTCTGGCAAACGGGCAGGTACAATGCTTATTTCATGGCTGCCGTTTCGCTGGGGTACCTGATTTTTGCACCGGATATCCTGGGCTGGTTCAGCGACACGGACCCGGTGGTGCGCAGCGGGTCGCTCTGCTTGCGGGTGATCGCGGCCGGGTATGTGTTTTACGCCTACGGAATGGTGGTTACCCAGGCCTTCAACGGTTCGGGGGATACCCGTACGCCGACCCGCATCAACCTGGTGGCATTCTGGCTTTTTCAGCTTCCTTTCGCCTATATTGCCTCCCAGCTGCTGGGTTGGGGCCCACTAGGGGTTTTCCTTGCGATCACCCTGGCCGAAGTCTTGTTGTCTGTACTGGCCATGAGGGCCTTTCGAACAGGGAAATGGAAAACGTTCCAGGTCTGAGGTATTTCGTATTTTTGATCAGAAGTAGCATCCTATGAAAAAATCCAACGCGGGTATCAATACCCTGTGCACGCATTTCGGCGAGCTTGACGACCCCCGTTTCAAGGGGGCTGTTTCTCCCCTGTACATGAGTACCTCCTACGCCTACGAAGACGTCGATATCAAGCGGTATCCCAGGTATTTCAACACCCCCAACCAGGAGGCCCTCGGCAAAAAAATCGCAGCCCTCGAACACTGCGAGGCGGCCCTTATCTTCGGGAGTGGTATGGCGGCCACCAGCACGGCCCTGATGGCCTTCCTGCAGCAGGGCGACCACATGGTGATCTCGCGCCAGACCTACGGGGGCACCCAGAACCTGTTGCAGGAAGAATTCGCCAAATTCGGCATTGAATACACCTTTGTAGAGGGTACCGGCAGGGCAGCCTTTGAGGCGGCCATCCGCCCGAATACCCGGTTGCTCTTTTTGGAAACCCCCTCGAACCCCCTGCTGTATATCACCGACCTGGAAGCCCTGGCCGGGCTGGCCAGATCCAGGGGACTCGTGACCCTGATAGACAACACCTTTGCCAGCCCGGTGAACCAGAACCCGGCCGATTTCGGCATCGATGTGATCATCCATTCTGCCACAAAATACATGGGCGGTCATTCCGACATTTGCGCCGGTGCCGTGGCCGCCTCTGCCGAACATATCGAACGCATCTTCCACCTGGCCAAGAACCTCGGGGGCAGCCTGAGCGACTACACGGTCTGGCTCCTTGAGCGCAGCCTGAAAACAATGGGCCTTCGGGTAAGGGCGCAAAATGAGAATGCCTTGCGGCTGGCCAGGTTTTTGAGAGAGCATCCCGATATCGACCAGGTATATTATCCGGGCCTGGAAGACCACCCGGGCCATGAAGTGGCCCGCAGCCAGATGCGCGGCTTCGGGGGCATGCTTTCTTTCGAACTGGCCCCGGAACTGCACCTGGATACCTTTGTTCGATCCCTGAACTGGATCAAGCCCTCCATGAGCCTGGCAGGGGTGGAGAGTACCCTGACCGCCCCGGCACAGACTTCGCACGGGCTGCTTACGCCCGCGCAGCGGCAGCAGGCCGGCATCCGCGACGGTCTGATCCGCTTCTCTACGGGGATTGAAGATTTTGAGGACCTGCGTGCCGATCTGGAACAGGCCCTGGCCCGGGCCAGAAAGAAGTCGGCAAAAGGGACCGTCAACGCGTAATTCCACAAAGATGAAATTGGATATACTGGTATTTGGGGCGCATCCTGACGATGCGGAACTGGGGGCCGGGGCTACAATTGCCAAGGAAATTGCCCGGGGTAAAAAAGTAGGCATTATCGACCTGACCCGCGGCGAGCTCGGCACCCGGGGAACGCCGGAGATCCGCGATCTGGAGGCCATGGAAGCCTCGCGCATCCTGGGCCTGAGCATGCGCGAGAACATGGAATTCGCCGACGGGTTTTTCCGGAATGACACCGAACATCAATTGGCCCTGATCAGGCAAATCCGGCACTATCGCCCCGAGGTGGTGCTGTGCAACGCCATAAATGACCGCCATATTGACCACGCCCGTGCAAGTTCGCTGGTGAGTGACGCCTGTTTTTTGAGCGGCCTGGTCAAAATCGACTCCCAACTGGAAGGGTACGAGGAGTGGCAGGAACCCTGGCGCCCCAAACAGGTCTACCATTATATACAGTGGAAAAACCTGGAGCCTGATTTTGTGGTGGATGTTACCGGGTATATCGAGAAGAAGATGGAGGCCATTCGGGCGTACAGCTCGCAATTCTACGACCCTGACAGCCCGGAGCCCGACACCCCCATCAGCAGCAAGAATTTCACAGACAGCATCGTTTACCGGGCGCGTGACCTGGGCAGGTTGATCGGGGTGGAATACGCTGAAGGGTTCACGGTGGAGCGCCCCCTGGCCGTGGATTCGCTCGACGACCTGATCTAACCCGCCTGGCTGTATTTCTTTTCGGCCTTGGGCAGGGTAAAGAAAAAGGTGCTTCCCTTGCGCAGTATGCTGTCTACCCAGATCTGGCCCTTGTTGTTTTCGACCATTTCCTTGCACAGGGACAGGCCCAGGCCGGTGCCTTTTTCATTGTTGGTGCCGTAGGTGGAGTGGTTGCTCTTTTCCTGGAACAGCTGCCCCAGGGTTATCCGGTCTATGCCCACCCCGGTGTCGCGGATGGCGATTTCCCAATGGGCTTCCTTCTCCTGGGCCCTGATGGTGACCATCCCGTTTTCGGGCGTGAATTTCAGGGCGTTGCTGATCAGGTTGCGCACCACGATGTCAGTCTGATTCGGGTCTGACCAGACCAAAATGTTGTCGGAAACCTCGCTGACCACACGTATCGATTTGCTTTCGGCAATTTCAGAGAGCAGGTTGATGTTCTCCTGAACGAGGTTGGCCAGGGGCACCACGGCCGGCCTGGTGACCGAGCCGTTTAACTGGGAATTGCCCCACGAAAGCAGGTTGTTCAGCGTAAAATAGATATGGTCTACATCGGCCCTTAGTTTCGGGATGAACGACAGGAATTCCTCTTTGCTCACCTCCCCGTCCCTGAACATCTGCAGCAGGCCCTGCAGGGCCCCGATCGGGCCGCGCAGGTCGTGCCCGATGATGGAGAAAAGCTTGGTCTTGGTTTCGTTGTTCGCCTGGAGTTCAGCCTTCCGCTTTTCCAGGATGTCCTTTTTGGCGCTCAATTCGAGGGCCAGGCGTTTCTGGAGCTTGCTCGACCTGTTGATCAGGTAGATGACCACCACAGCGATCAGCAAAATGACCCACCCGATGCGGATGTACCGCTTTTGCTGGGCAAGTGCTTTTTCGTTTTCCTCGATCAGGGCCTGTTTCTGCCGTTCGTAGCTGGCTTTGGTCTTTTGGAGGGTCAGGCTTTGCCGGTTTTCGTTCCGGGCAATGGAATCGGAAAGCTGCTGGAAGAGCTCGTGGTAAACCAGGGCCGTGGCGTAGTCTTCCTTTTTCCGGTAAATGCGATACAGGGTGTGCGCGCATTCGCGGGTACCCTGTACAAAATGGATATCCTGGCTGATGGCATAGGCCTCTTCGGCGTAGACCGCGGCAAGGCTGTCGTTGCCCTGTCCGAAATACGCGTCGGCCATTCCATTGTACAGGTCAATCCGCGCCCGGTCATCATCGAGCTGTTCATGGAGCATTTCACTTTGATTATACCAGTAAAGGGCCCACTTGAAGTTCGATTTTTTCAGGTATACCTTTCCCTTGGTCTCATAAGCGAAGGCCAGCCAGTCAAGGATGCGGTTTTGCTCGAAGATGTCGATACTCTGGTTGACATTGAACATGGCGTATTCAAGCTGCCCCATGTCGGCGTACATCGAAGCCAGGTTACTCATGGTTTCGGCATTCGAGATTTCATTGCCCAGGCTGTCGTTCAGGCGCTTGACCTTTTTGTAGTAAAAAAGGGCTTCTTCGTAGTCTTTCTGATTGGCGTAGAGCGTGGCAATATTCTCATTGATGATAGACATCATCAATATGTCGCCCAGGGATTCGGCCAGTTCGAGCGCCTCCAGGTAGCCATTCAGTGCTGCCCTGTAGTCGTTCTTGTACGCGTATTCGCCCGAGAGGTTATTGAGCATTCCCAGCCGGAGTTTCTCATCTCCCGAGGTACGGGCAAGTACCAGTGCCTTTTGGTAGAACTCAATGGCCTTGTCTGCAGCGCCCTTGTCGGAGTGGTAGTCGCCCAGGCGCATGAAGGCCTGGCTTTCTCCCTTGCCGTAGCGTGCCTCCTGGCTTAAGCGCAGGGCCTTTTTGGCCAGGAACAGCAGGCTGTCGGCCTGGTAGTACCGCATCTCGCCGGCCAATCTGTTCAGTCGGTTGATGTACGCCGTGTCCTGGGCGGTAAACCCGGCTTCTGACTCCATTTTGCGGAGTTCGGCCTCGATTTCATCGCGGGGGTTGCCGTTGCCTGCGGCCCATGCGCTCATGCCCTGGCAGAGCCCGAGGAGCAGGACGGCCAGGCAAAGGAACTTCAGACCGGTGAAATTCATAGGACTCATGCGCATGATTGTCAATGCCTAAAGTACATGCTAACGCCCGCTGGGTCAGAAAGATTGTTGTGAAATACGTAATTTTGTGTGTTTGGTCGAATTAAGCGTGCCGTTTATCGATTAAATGGCCGTTTTCTATCCATATCAGGCTTCAGGAAACAGGTCTGCGATGCAAACCTGAAATCCAAATATGGATCGAATTTATTTTGGGCCAAATCATAAAAAGAAGTACCTTTGCCTCCGCCTCCAAAAGCCATGGTTGCGACTGTGGTCCTTTCAGGCTAAACGGTGGTTGTAGCTCAGCTGGTTAGAGCGCTGGATTGTGGTTCCAGAGGTCGCCGGTTCGAACCCGGTCTTCCACCCCATACGAATCTCCAGGAATGAACATTCCTGGAGATTTTTTTTGAGTAAATACGCCAAATTCATTTGAGCGTATTTACTCAAAAAATTCCACGCCAAAGGCGTGGAGATTCGAATGGGCAGGTTCCCCACATTCCGGATCAACGCCAAAAGCGCCAGCGGTTGGCGTTAGCCCGGTCTGCGGTACCCCCA
>CAYWZF010000022.1:0-34785 GCA_964461555.1 uncultured Robiginitalea sp.
TGAATATCTCTATTTATTGTTCAAATCAGGAAGCGCGACCTCTTCCCAGCTTCCCGAGTTGCGTAAGCGGCTCGAAGGCCTTGCTCGTCGAGTGGAAATTGAGAAAAGGGAACTGGAACGAGACATCCCCTTCAGCACATCACAGGATGGAGTCCTCTGCGCCTGGGTCAGCCCTGTCCACAATAGTCTGCCATTGCTTACGCGCTATTTTAAAAACCGGCATGCCGGACAGGCCTGGATGATCTATGACGCCCGGAGGAACTATGGTATTCATTGCCATGGAGGCCATCTGGAACTGGTGGGATGCCGTTCGGAAGCCCTGGGGTCCTTTGAAGTTATACCCGGTCGGGAGCGTTTTGGGAATCCGGATATTTTTGGCAACCACACTTTGCAGTCCCTGTTGCTGTCCAAAGTGGTGCAACAACCCAGGGAGGCGGCCTGCCTCGATCGGCAGCCCCTGCGAAGCGCCGTATGATATTTTTTAGGTTGGGCTATCCACCCGATTTTTCCCCCACGAACTGGTCGCTTTTATTCTTGAACAGGATATTGAAGGTGGTCAGGCTCCCGTAAATCCGGGTAATGTACTGTTGCAATTCCACCTTGTCCTGATCGGAGAGTGCATCGTGGGCGTTTATTTTTTGTTCCATGACGCGCAACCGGTCGCGCACCATGACAATCTTGTGAAAAAACGTATCGATGGGCACTTCTTTATTGGCCAGGTTGGTGTCGCCGGGTTGCAGCACCAGGTTGCCCCCTTTCCATTTGTCGGAAATGGGGACCAGCGGGGTTACATCGCTCCACCGCCGCAATATGCGGATCAGAGCGGTTTCGACTTCCGAAAAACTGATCGTATCCACTTCGTCGTGAAGGGCTTCGATTACCTCGATTTCCGAATCCAGGTCGATGGTTTCCAACCCGGAATCAAGGAATGAAACCCAGTAATGCTTGGGGCTGACGTTCACCACTACCCCCTTGCCCAGTTCGGGGTGCACAAGGCGCGAGCCGATGCCGAGAATTTGCATAGTCCTAATTTTAAATTGCAGGGGCTAAATTAGGACAGCAGCCTGAGATAACAAATTTGCGGATGGGTTCGCCTTCCGATTTAACAGCTAAATGCGTATTTTCGCAACCTTGCGATACACGGATGAACGAGAAGGAAGAACGTATATACGTACAGGGTGCGCGGGTCCATAATCTCAAGAACATAGATGTCAGCATCCCGCGCGAAAAATTGGTGGTGATTACCGGCCTTTCGGGAAGCGGCAAATCCTCCCTCGCCTTCGATACCATATACGCCGAAGGGCAACGCCGTTACATCGAGACGTTTTCTGCCTATGCCCGCCAGTTTCTCGGGGGCCTTGAGCGCCCTGACGTGGACAAGATAGACGGGCTTTCCCCGGTAATCGCCATCGAGCAGAAGACGACTTCGCGCTCGCCCCGTTCCACCGTCGGGACCATCACCGAGGTCTATGACTTTCTGCGCCTGCTCTATGCCCGGGCCTCTGATGCCTACAGCTACAATACGGGCAAGAAAATGGTGAGCTACAGCGACCGGCAGATCCGCGACCTGATCATACATGATTTTGCCGGAAAACGCATCAACATCCTGGCCCCGGCCGTGCGCTCGCGAAAAGGGCATTACCGGGAATTATTCGAACAGATTGCCAAGCAGGGCTTTGTGAAGGTACGGGTCGACGGGGTTATCCAGGACCTGGAAAAGGGCATGAAGGTAGACCGGTACAAGACCCACGATATCGAAATCGTGGTAGACAGGCTGCAGGTCGGGGAGCATCCCGAAGCAGTCTCGCGGCTTGACGAGAGCATCCGCGCCGCAATGTACTCCGGAGACAATGTGATGATGGTGCTTGAAGAGGGCGACGGGCAGCCCCGTTATTTCAGCCGGGAACTGATGTGCCCCGAAACAGGTATTTCCTACCCGGTACCTGAACCCAATACTTTTTCCTTCAACTCCCCCAAAGGGATGTGCCCCGAGTGCAATGGCCTGGGCCACGTTTATGAGGTAAACCGCCGTAAAATAATCCCGGACCCCGGCCTCTCCATCCGCGATGGCGGGCTGGCGCCCCTCGGCCCCTTTAAGAAATCCTGGGCCTTCCGACAGTTGGAGACCATCGGCCTGAGATACGGGTTTCAATTGGAAGACCCTATTGAACACGTCCCCGAAGAAGCCCTTGAAGTGATCCTCAACGGGGGTGACGAGCGTTTCGAGGTCGATTCTGCCTCCCTCGGGGTGCGCCGTCAGTACCGGATCGAGTATGAAGGCATTGCCCATTTCATCAGGAACCAGTTTCAGGAAAGCGATTCATCGAGCATACAGCGCTGGGCCAAGGAGTTCATGGACAAGGTGGCCTGCCCGGTTTGCGGGGGAACCCGGCTCAGGAAGGAATCCCTCTATTTTCGGGTAGCCGGCCGCAACATCGCCGAACTGGCAGCCATGGATATCAGCCAGTTGGCAGAATTCTTTGCAGGGCTGGGCAAAACCCTCGAAGGGGACCAAAAAGTCATCGCAGAAGAAATCATCAAGGAGATCGGGACGCGCCTCCAGTTCCTGCTCGATGTGGGGCTCGACTACCTGTCTCTGAACCGGGGTTCCAAGTCCCTGTCAGGAGGCGAAGCCCAGCGCATCAGGCTTGCCACGCAAATAGGCTCCCAGCTCGTTGGGGTGCTTTACATCCTGGATGAGCCGAGCATCGGCCTGCACCAAAGGGACAACAACCGGCTGATCCGCTCCCTGAAGGCATTGCGCGACCTGGGGAATTCTGTCATTGTGGTGGAGCATGACCGCGACATGATCGAAGAAGCCGACTACGTCATTGATATTGGCCCGCGTGCCGGCAAGCACGGGGGAGAGATCATTTCGGAAGGCAGCCCGGAAGAACTCAAGCAACACGACACCCTCACGGCGGCCTACCTGAATGGCTCGCGCGAAATTCCAGTACCTGCGAAACGCCGCCCGGGCAGCGGAAAGCAGATCGTGCTGCGGGGGTGTACCGGCCACAACCTGAAAGATGTGACGGCCGTTTTTCCGTTGGGTAAAATGATCGGGGTTACCGGGGTCTCGGGCAGCGGAAAGTCAACCCTGATCAATGAGACCCTCTACCCCATCATGAATGCCCATTATTTCAACGGGGTCAAAAAACCCAAGCCCTATGCTTCCATAGAAGGGCTGGAGCATATCGACAAGGTAATCGACATCAACCAGGCCCCCATCGGGCGGACGCCCCGCTCCAACCCCGCCACTTATACCGGGGTCTTCGGAGAAATCCGAAACCTGTTTGCCAAGACCACCGAAGCCGCCATCCGCGGCTACAAGCCGGGGCGGTTCAGCTTCAACGTGGCCGGCGGGCGGTGTGAGACCTGCCAGGGCGGCGGGCTGCGGGTCATTGAGATGAACTTCCTGCCAGACGTATACGTGGAATGCGAAACCTGCAACGGCAAGCGATTCAACCGGGAAACCCTGGAAATCAGGTACAAGGGCAAATCGATAGCCGACGTGCTTGAAATGACCATAGACGAGGCGGTTGAGTTTTTCGAGCACATCCCGAAGATCTACCGCAAACTGAAAACCATACAGGATGTGGGCCTGGGGTACATTTCGCTCGGGCAGCAGTCGACCACCCTCTCAGGGGGCGAAGCCCAGCGGGTGAAGCTGGCTACCGAACTTTCGAAGCGCGATACCGGAAACACCTTCTACATCCTCGATGAGCCCACCACCGGCCTTCACTTCGAAGACATTCGCGTATTGATGGAAGTGCTGGGCAAACTGGCCGACAAGGGCAATACGGTACTGGTGATCGAACACAACCTGGATGTGATCAAAATGGCAGACCACCTTATCGACCTGGGCTATGAAGGGGGCCGGGGGGGAGGCCAAATTGTTGCAGAGGGAAGCCCGGAGGAAGTTTGCCAGGACCCCCGCAGCCATACGGCCCATTACCTTCGCAAGGAGATATACCCAAACCAACCCGTTGGGGCCTGAAGGCCCGGCGCACATAAAAAAAGCTGAAAAATGCCGTTATAGTCAGTATGAGAAAAGAGCAACACCCAAAGGGCTGGAACGAGATCAAAGCCAATGATTCATGGGCCATCTTCAAGATCATGGGCGAATTCGTGAATGGCTTCGAAAAGATGAGCCAAATCGGGCCCTGCGTCAGCATTTTCGGATCGGCCCGCACCCTCCCTGAAAATGATTATTACCTGCTGGCCGTGGAAATATGCCGGCAGCTTGCCGAAGCCGGGTACGGAATAATCACCGGCGGAGGTCCGGGCATCATGGAGGCCGGCAACAAAGGGGCCAACCTGGCGGGGGGCACTTCGGTCGGGCTCAACATAGACCTGCCTTTCGAGCAGCACAACAACCCGTACATCGACGAAGACAAAAGCCTTGACTTCGATTATTTCTTTGTCAGGAAAGTCATGTTCGTCAAATATGCCCAGGGGTTTGTCGTACTCCCGGGCGGCTTCGGCACCCTTGACGAGCTCTTTGAGGCGATAACCCTTATCCAGACCCATAAAATCGGGACTTTTCCCATCGTGCTTGTCGGTTCTGAATACTGGGAAGGCCTGTTTAAGTGGATTCGCGATATCATGCTCAAATCTGGCAACATAAGCGAATCAGACCTTGACCTGGTGCGAATGGTCGATACAGCCGAAGAAGTTGTTGAGATCATAGACGGCTTTTACCGGGGCCATACCCTCAGCCCTAACTTCTGATTGGCATGCCAGGGATCCGCAAACGCAATGTGTCTTCCATTCGCTGGGCACTGCTGGCTTTTTGCTGGCCCCTGCTCTGGAGTGCGCAGGCACAGCACAAGAATACCATGCGGGCCAACCTGGTGCGTGAAACCCATACCCTGGAAATCCAGCAGGAATTCACTTATGTGAACCGCTCTGCCGACTCCCTGCCCGATTTGTACTTCAATGACTGGGCAAATGCCTATTCTGACAAGAGTACAGCCCTTGCCCGCCGGTTTGCGGAGGAATTCCGCAGGTCCCTGCACCTGGCCCGCGAAGATGATCGGGGTTCCACCAACATCCTTGCCGTGGTTGACGGCGTGTACCGGGGGCTGACCTGGAAAAGGCTTCCGGGCAAAGACATTGTCAGGTTTGACCTAAGCGAGCCCCTGGCCCCGGGAGATTCCACACGGCTGTTTTTCACCTATACGGTAAAGCTCCCCCCCAACCGGTACACCCCCTACGGATACGGCACCGATGGCAGCTATTACCTGAAAGACTGGTACCTGACCCCGGCCGTTTATGACGGGGGCTGGAAGCTGTATTCAAACAAGAACCTCGAAGACCTCTACACCGATATTACCGATACCCGCATTGAACTGTCGTTCCCGGATTCCCTCTACCTTGGAACCAACTATGTCGACATCAACCTGAGCCGCCTGCCCGATCGGCAGCTGGCCACCCTGAGGGGAACCCGGCGGAAAAGTTGTGATGTGATCCTGAATCAGGACCGGCCCTTCGAAAAGCACGTTACCCCATTCCTGTTTGTGGTAACCGATATCCGCCAGGTGAGGTACGACGACATCTTGCAGGGGATCTCCATTGACCGCATCTCCCGGTTCATCCACGACAACCTCGGCGATTTTCCGTACGAGCAACTCCTGGTCAGCGAAATCGACTTCAACAAAAACCCGCTATACGGGCTGAACCAGCTGCCTTCGTTCATTCGTCCGTACGACGAACAATTCCAGTTCGAGATGAAATTCCTGAAGACGGCACTGATCGCATACCTGCGGGAAACGCTGTTCCTGAACCCCCGAACCGACAAATGGGTCTCCGATGCCATTATCAACTACCTGATGATCCGTTTCGTGGAGGAATTCTACCCCGACCAGAAGCTGCTGGGCAAGTTGGCTGACAGCTGGCTGATCCGCAAAACGCATCTGGCGCAGATGGATTTCAATGATCAGTACCCCTTCCTCTATATGTTGACAGCGCGGCAGAACCTTGACCAGGCCCTGACCACCCCCAACGACTCCCTGATCAAATTCAACCAGAAAATCGCCAACACCTACAAGGCCGGGCTGGGGTTGGCCTATCTGGCAGATTACCAGGGAGAACAACCCGTGAACAGTGCCATCAAGGACTTTTACAGCACCTATCGCCTGAGGGAGGTACACCCCGGGGATTTCAGGCACATTGTGGAGAAGCACGCCCGCAAGGATGTGAGTTGGTTTTTTGATACCTATGTGGCCTCAGACCGCCGCATTGACTTTAAGATTCAATCGGTAGAAAAGCTCGAGGATTCCCTGCTGGTAACGATCAGGAACAAAACCGGGGCCGATGTTCCGATCTCCCTCTTCGGGGTTTCGAACGACAGCGTCTTATCCGAATACTGGTTCAGCGAGATCAGGGGCACCCGTACCTTCCGCATCCCCCGCAGCGGGGAAAAGCGCCTGGTGCTCAATTACGACCAGACCATCCCTGAATTCAACCAACGGGACAACTGGAAATCGCTGGGGGGGTTCCTTTCCAGCAACAAAAGATTGAAATTCCAGTTCTTCAAAGATTCCGAGAACCCGTATTACAACCAGGTATTCTATATGCCGGTTGTCAATTACAACCTGTACGACGGGCTTGCCCCTGGCATGCGGTTTACCAACAAAACATTCCTGCAGCGCCCCTTTGTCTTCGATTTTGCACCCACCTATGCCACCAAGGAACGGACCCTGGTGGGGTATGGAAGACTCTCTTACCAGCAGTTCCACCGCAAAAGCGGCCTGTATGTGTCCAATTACAGCCTGCGGGGGTCGACCAGCCATTTTCAGGTAAATTCGCGCTATTCCACCATAACCCCTGCAGTGGCCCTCGGGTGGAGGCCCGATGATTTGATATCGAACGTGCGGTCGAGCCTGCTGCTAAGGCACGTGAATGTATTCCGGACCATTGACCCTTCCCTGGGCGACCTTGAAACCGACCCGGATTACAGCGTGCTGAATTTGCGTTACAACTATCTCAACAACAACATCGTCAATTACCTCTCGTGGTTTGCCGACGCCCAGTACGCCTCCAATTTCAGCAAGGTTGCCGTGAACCTGGAATACCGGCGGTTGCTGGAGAGCAACCGGCAGATCAACCTGCGCTTTTTTGGGGGCATGTTTTTGAACAACGATACCGGTTCTGATTTCTTCAGCTTTGCCCTTGACCGCCCGACCGATTACCTCTTCGACTACAATTATCTGGGGCGTTCGGAAGATTCCGGGCTTTTCAGCCAGCAAATCATCATTGCTGAAGGCGGGTTTAAGTCGCAGCTCGAGAATCCGTTTGCAAACGACTGGATGGTGACCGGAAACGCCAGCTTCAACCTGTGGCGCTGGATTGAGGTATATGGAGACATTGGTTTTCTCCGCAACCGGGGCAGCGATGCCCGCTTTGTATACGACGCGGGCATCAGGCTCAACCTGGTCACCGATTATTTTGAGCTCTACTTTCCTTTTTATTCCAACAACGGGTGGGAAATCGCCGGGCCTGATTACAGCCAGCGCATCCGGTTTATCATTACCCTGAGCCCGCGTACGCTCACCGGGTTATTTACGCGGAAATGGTTTTAAAATTGCGAAATCGTCAATATTTTCATTGATTTTTGATGGTTTTCTATTTTATATAGCCCTTATAACAATTCTGTTGAAAAATCGTTAGAAGTAAAGATGCGGGGAATTGGAAAAATGCCCCGACTTTGGTATTTTAGCGATCCAGACTTGCCCTATCTATGAAAGTCCATCTCGATCCGGAAAAAGACATCTCCTTCAGCGATTTCAGGGACCAAATCCTGCAAGATTACCGGATCGCACTCATCAGCCGGGAATGCAGCCTGCTCGGGCGCCGCGAAGTCCTGACGGGCAAGGCGAAATTCGGGATCTTCGGCGACGGGAAGGAACTCCCCCAACTGGCCATGGCCCGGGCCTTTCGCAACGGGGATTTCCGAAGCGGGTATTACCGCGACCAGACCTTCATGATGGCCCTGGGGCTGCTGACCCCCAAGGATTTTTTCCACGGGTTGTACGCCACCACCGATATCGCCCTTGAGCCCATGAGTGCCGGGAGGCAAATGGGGGGCCACTTCGGCACCTACAGCCTGCATGAGGACGGCACCTGGAAAGACCTTACCTCCCAGCCCAACAGCAGCCCTGACATATCCTGTACGGCCGGCCAGATGCCGCGTTTACTCGGCCTGGCCCAGGCCTCGAAGATTTACCGGAAACTTCCGCAGATCCCTTCAGAAGGGTTTTCAGACAACGGGAATGAAGTAGCCTGGGGTACCATAGGCAACGCCTCGACCAGCGAAGGGCATTTCTTCGAGACCCTCAATGCAGCCGGTGTGCTGCAGGTGCCCATGGTGATCAGCGTATGGGATGACGACTACGGCATTTCAGTGCCTGCCAAATTCCAGACCACCAAAGAGAATATCTCTGAGATCCTCAAGGGATTCCAGCGCACAGAGGATTCGCCCGGATATGAAATATTCAGGGTGCAGGGCTGGGATTATACGGCCCTGATCCACATTTACGAAAATGCGGCAGACATTGCCCGCGAATCGCATGTACCCGTGCTGATCCACGTAACCGAACTCACCCAGCCCCAGGGGCATTCCACCTCGGGTTCGCACGAGCGGTACAAGTCAGAAAAAAGACTCCGCTGGGAAAAGGAGCACGACTGCAATCTCAAGTTCCGGGAGTGGATCCTAAGCAACCGGATCGTAGAGGAGGCCGAATTGCTGCAGCTGGAAAAAGAGGCTAAAAAAGAGGTTAGCACGGCCAAGAAAACGGCCTGGGCTGAATTTCTGGAGCCCCACCGGCAGCAAAAGAAAGAATTGCAGGCCCTGCTCGATGCAGCAGCCAAAAGCAGCCCAAACCGCAGATTCCTGAGCAAGCTCAAAAACGACCTGATCGCCGTAGAGGAGCCGCTCAAGCGAGATATCATTTCCAAAGCGCGCAGGGCCCTTCGCTACCTGATAGGAGAAAACAGCCCGGAGCAGCGGGCGCTCCAAAACTGGGTGCAGCGTTTCATGGAAGAGACAGAACCTCACTACAGCTCGCATCTCTATTCGGAACTGCCCGGCAAGGCCACGAATGTGCCGGAAGTAAAACCCGTCTACCGGGAAAACCCGGAACAGGCAGACGGGCGCATAATTTTGCGCGACAATTTCGAACTTCTTTTTGAACGCTACCCCCAGGCCCTTATCTTCGGGGAAGACAGCGGGACCATTGGCGACGTGAACCAGGGGCTGGAAGGCCTCCAGAAAAAGTTCGGCCCGCTGCGCATTGCCGACACCGGCATTCGCGAAACGACAATAATCGGCCAGGGGATTGGGTTGGCCCTCCGGGGCCTCAGGCCCATTGCCGAGATCCAGTACCTCGATTACATCCTTTACGGCCTGCAAACCCTCAGCGACGACCTCGCCACCCTTTTGTACCGCACCGTCGGCAAGCAGAAGGCGCCCCTCATTGTGCGCACAAGGGGCCACCGCCTCGAGGGGATATGGCATTCGGGCTCCCAGATGGGGGGGCTGATCCACCTGCTCCGCGGCATGTATATCTTGGTGCCCCGCGACATGACCCGGGCGGCGGGCTTCTACAATACCCTGATGAAAAGCGACGAGCCGGCCCTGGTCATCGAATGCCTGAACGGGTATCGCCTGAAAGAGCCGGTGCCCAAAAACCTGGGCGAAATCTGCACCCCGATCGGGCGGGTCGAAACGGTCAGAAGCGGCACCGACATTACGCTGGTATCATATGGCTCGACCCTTCGCATTGTGGCCAAAGCCGCAGAGGAGCTCGAAGAAGTCGGTATTTCGGCCGAAGTGATCGATGCCCAGTCGCTCCTCCCCTTCGACCTCGATCACGCCGTATGTGAAAGCCTGCGCAAGACAAACCGGCTGCTCGTCGTGGACGAAGACGTGCCCGGTGGCTGCTCGGCCTACCTGTTGCAGCAGATCGTGGAGGTGCAGGGCGGGTACCGCTACCTCGATTCAGCCCCCCAGACCCTCACCGCCAAAGACCACCGCCCGGCCTACTCCAGCGACGGGGACTACTTTTCCAAACCGAGTACCGAAGATGTCTTCGAGAAGGTCTACGCCATGATGCACGAGGCCGACCCGGATGAATTCCCGCCCCTGAGCTAATTCTTCTTTTCTGGCAGTCCCATAAAGAGCATAAGCGTTCCGGGTTTTGATCCCGAAGAACAGCTTGTATTCTATTTGGGTTTATTTGGCTGGTTTCCGGAAACTCGATGCCCGCAAATAAAAAACCCGCGCCGGGCAGGGCGCGGGTCAGTACCTGATCCCGGCACGATCAGTTCTTTATCTCCACTTCCGTCTTTTTCAGGGCCGGGGTCTTCGGGTTGCCATCGGCGTCGATCTCAATGATCTGGTCAAAGCCAAGCTCGTCCAGTTTCTCGACGATCTTGGCCCGGTCGCCCACCATGAACCAGTTTACGTCGCCGGGGCGCACCACCTGCCCGCTTACCCGGCGAACCTGGTCCAGGCTCAGATTGCGCACATTGGCGTCGTAATCCTGGTAATAGTCATCAGGCAGGTTATACCGCACCAGGTTGGCCACCGAACTGGCAACGGCAGCATTGGTCTCCCACTGGCCGGGCAGCTTGAGTACCTCGTTGGTCTTCACTTTGTCGAGTTCTTCTGCCGTGGCCGGACGGGTTGTGACGAATTCGGAGAGTTCCTTGCGGATTTCAAGCACCGATTCGGCAGTCTTGTCGGTCTGCACGGGTGCATACACGATAAAGGGGCGCTCCTGACGGGCCCCCATGACGAATCCGCCGGCCCCATAAGACCAGTGCTTGTCTTCGCGCAGGTTCATGTTGATGCGGGAGGTAAAATCGCCCCCCAAAATGTTCACCATCTGGTCGACGGCAATCTCAGGAAGCTCGCCGTATTTCCCGGTCAGGTGGCCGGCAATGATCACAGACTGTTGCGATTCGGGCCGGTCCATCAGGTAAAGTGTATTTTGGGTGCCGGTTCTGGGCGCCGGGAAATTGATCGTGGGTACTTTCCCCTGCTTCCATGAACCAAAGTACTTGCCAACCATGCCGCGGAGCTCTTCCAGTGACACATCGCCCGTGACCACCAGGGTGGCATTGTTGGGCTTAAGCCAGGTTTCGTAATATTTGACGACCTCTTCGCGGGTGAGCTTCCCGACTGTTTCCTCATAGCCTGAGCCTGTGTAGGGGTTGCCATACGGATGATCTTCCCCGTACAGGTATTTATTCATGACCCGCAGCGCCATGCTGATGGGCTGGGATTTTTCGCTTTTGATCGCATTGATCTGTTCGGCCTGCAGGCGGTCGAATTCCTTCTGGGCGAAGGCCGGGTTGAGCACCACGTCGGCAAACAGCTCCATGCTGCTTTCCAGGCTGGGTTTCAGCGTATTCATGTAGACGCTTGAAATGTCCTGGTTCGAGAATGTGCTCAGGCTGGCCCCCAAAAGCTGCAGTTTTTCGTTGATCTGAAGGGAGGTAAGGTCACGGGTGCCCTCGTCGAGCAGGTTCATGGCCAGGGAAGCTGTGCCGGCACCTGCCAGAAAATCGGTCTTATAGCCCGCATCGACCATCAGGTTCATCACCACGGTAGGCACCCCGGTGCGACGGGCCAGCACGATTTTAAGGCCGTTCGGCAATTCGGCCCTTTGCAGTTCCGGGAACTTGGAGGTTTTCGGGCTGCCGAGGGAAGGCAACTGGGAACGGTCTACCCCGGTGGATGCCACCGTGTACTCCGGGAAGGGCTTGCAGACCAGGATGTGCTTGCCTTTGCCCAACCATTTCCGGGCCGTGGCCTTCAGGTCGGCTACAGTGGCCTTCTCGACATACTCCAGGGTTTTCTTGTAGTAGGAAGCATCCCCGAAATAGGTCTCGTTCGAGGCCAGGATGTCAGATACGCCCCCGAAACCGCCGATGCGTTCCATCCCTTTAATGAAGCCTGCAAAATAGGAAGCCTTTACCCGGGTAAGCTCGGCCTCGGTTGGGCCATTTTCCATCAGCTTGCTGATTTCTTCCCACATCACCTGCTGTACATGGTCAATATCCCCTCCTGGCTTCACATCGGCCCAGGCGATGAAATTGCTGGCAATCTCGCTGGAGCTTTGGAAAGAGACCGCCGAGCTGGCGATCTGGTCTTCATAGACCAGGCGTTTGTACAACCGGGAATTCTTCCCGCTGCTCAGAATGGCAGAGATCAGGTCGAAGTAAATGTCTTCCCGGTCTCCAAAGGGCGGGGTATTCCAGGCAAAGAGCACACGGGCCTCGGGTACCCGGTCTTCATATACCTGGTAGGAGTCGTACGGATGGTCGGGGATGTTGACTTCCTGCCGCTCCACGGTAGGGCCTGAGGGGATATCTCCGAAGTAGAGGCTCACTTTCTGGTAAATCTCCTGTGGGTTGACGTCCCCGGCTATGGCCAGCACCGCGTTGGCCGGGCCGTAGTACGAACGGAACCAGTCTTGCACGTCTTCGAGGGAGGCTGCATTGAGGTCTTCCATTTCCCCGATAACGGTCCAGGAATACGGGTGCCCCTTGGGATACATGGCCTTGGTAAGGTAATCCCACTGCTTGCCATAGGGTTGGTTCTCGCCCTGCCGCTTTTCGTTCTGCACCACCCCGCGCTGCTCATCGAGTTTGGCCTGGTCGATAGCGCCCAGCAAATGGCCCATGCGGTCAGATTCCAGGAACAATACCTGGTCGAGGGCACTGACGGGAACGTTCTGGAAATAATTGGTCCGGTCTTCGTTGGTGGTCCCGTTCAGGTCGGTACCTCCAATGCGCTCCAGGGCCTGGAAATAATCATCGTTGTAGTGCTCGCTTCCATTGAACATCAGGTGCTCGAACAAATGGGCGAACCCGCTTTTGCCGGGTTTTTCATTCTTGGAGCCAACGTGATACCAGACATTTACGGCCACAATAGGTGCCTTGTGGTCTTCGTGGACCAGCAGGGTAAGCCCATTGGGCAGCACGAAGCGCTCATAAGGGATATCGATGTCGGCTGCCCTGAACTGAAGGGCCTGTGACCACGCACCAGACGCCTGTAGCAGCAGGGCAAGCCCTAAGAGGATTGTTTTTTTCATGTCGTTTTTCGATTTGATTAATAGCTTTTTATTAGCCAGACAAGATAGGGAAATTCGGCCTTTTGACCATGGGCAGGCGTTGCGGGGATGCCAATGCGGGCTGTGGTTATTTTAAGTAAGTTTGAACACCGCCACCCTAACAGAAAGCACATGGAAGCCATCCGGAAAATGATCCGAGAAAATTACGGCCTGGAAGTCGAGGCCCTCCACCCGCTGGAGGGATATGAAGACAAGACCTACCGGATGCAGACCCCTGCCGGTACGTGGATCCTCAAAGAGCACCTGCCTCGGCCGGGGCTGCGCGAACGCATCTCCCTTGAGGCCCGCCTGATGGCCCATTTTGGAACTGCCGGCAACTATGTCTTTCCCAAGCACCTTCAGACCCTTTCCGGGGAGGAAGCCCCGGAATCGGAAGGACGGATATACCGCGTATTGAGCTATCTGGAGGGCACCTTTCTGGGGAAGCTCCCGGCCCGTGACTGGCCCCTTGCCGGCCTGGGCCGCCTGCTGGGGGTCCTGGCCCGGAAATCCCTCGATTTTTCGGGCCAGCTGCAAGGGCCTGAGGCCTCTCCCTGGGACTTGCAACACCTGCCCCTGCATAAGGCCCGCCTGCGGAAGTATATTCAGGACCCACCCCTGGCTTCGGCGATCGCTTATTTCATCCAGCAATTCGAATCTGAAGTGGAACCCCGGCGGTATGAGCTGCGCAAAGGGTTTATCCACAACGATGCCAACGAATGGAACATCCTGCTTCGAAACGGGGAAATCACAGGGCTGATCGACTTCGGGGACTCCTGTTACTCCTGGATCGTCAATGACCTGGCCGTAGGGTTGACCTACGCCCTTATGGACCGGCCCGACCCGCTCCATGCAGCCCAGAGGGTCATCTCAGCCTATTGCGGGGAAAACAGACTGCTGCCCCTGGAAGCCGACATCCTGTATTACCTGGTTGCGGGCCGCCTGTGCATGAGCTTGTGCAATTCGGCCCGGGCACGGGAACTGAAGCCTGATTCCGCCTATGTTTCCATCAGCGAGGAGCCGGCCCGGCGCTTGCTGATGGCCTGGCTGCGACTGAACCCGCGTGCCGCTTCCATGGCGTTCCGAAAAGCTGCAGGCCTCCCGGCAGAGGCCCTCCCCGATGCGGCCCGCTATGAAGAGCGAAGGCGGCAGCTTTTCAGCCCTGCGCTGAGCCTGAGCTATCAGCGGCCCATCATCATGGAACGCTCGGCTTTCCAGTACATGTACTCCCCCGATGGAACCACCTTTCTGGACGCCTACAACAATATCATGCTCGTTGGGCATTCCCACCCCCATGTGGTGGAACGGGGATGTGCAGCCATGCGCAGACTCAATACCAATACGCGCTACCATTATGAAGCCTTGCCCGCCTATGCGGAAAAGCTGCTGGAACGGTTTCCCCCCGGGCTTTCGCGGGTGTTTTTTGTGAATTCGGGCAGCGCGGCCACCGACCTTGCCCTTCGCCTGGCGCGCTGGTATACGGGAAACAAAAAGGTGGCCGCCCTCCAGTACGGGTACCATGGAAATACAGAAGCATCCCTGGCCGTGAGCCATTACAAGCACCGGGAAGGGGCTGAGTACCCAGACACCCTGGTGTGCCCGTTGCCAAAGGTGTACGGCTCGGGCCTCCCCGATGACGGACAGGCGGGAAGGCACTTCAGTGCGCAGTTGCGGGCTACCCTCGAAAAAGCCGGCGAGCCCCTGGCCGCCTTCATTGCCGAACCGATTGTGGGATGCGGGGGCCAGGTCCCGTTACCGCAGGGCTACCTGAAACAGGTTTACCCGGCCATCCGCTCCCGGGGCGGGGTGTGCATCAGTGACGAGGTGCAGGTGGGCTTCGGCAGGCTGGGGCAGCATTTCTGGGGATTTGAGATGCAGGAAGTGATCCCTGATATCGTCGTGCTGGGCAAACCCATGGGAAACGGTCATCCCATGGGAGCAGTGGTGTGTACGGCCCCCATTGCAGAAGCTTTCGGAAAGGGGCCCGAGTTTTTCAGTTCTTTCGGGGGCAACCCGGTTTCCTGCGCCATTGGGCTTGCCGTGCTGGAGGTTCTCGAGCAGGAAGACCTTCCCGGGCATGCCGCCGGGGTCGGGCAGTATCTGACAGATGGGCTTCGCAACCTGCAGGAGCGATTCCCGCACCTCTCTGACGTGCGGGGCACCGGTTTGTTCCTCGGCGTGGAGCTGACAGGCGCCCAGGGCCGGCCAGCCACGACCTGGGCCCAGGCTCTCAAAAATGCACTTCGGGAGCATCAGGTGCTGATCGGAACAGACGGGCCATACGACAACGTCCTTAAAATTAAGCCCCCCCTGCCCTTCAACCGCGACAACTGTAATGAATTGCTGACTAAAATTGAAGGAATCCTAAAAGGAATGCCCTTTATTTGATAAGATATTAATAATTTAGCGACAACCTAAGGACAATCAACCATGAAAAGTTCCCCAAAAAATGACCTTGGCCTGCTCATCCTCCGCGTGGCGGGTGCCGGCTTTCTGATGGCTGCCCATGGCATTCCCAAACTCATGAGATATTTCTCAGAAGAACCCATACAATTCGGCAATCCGATCGGGATTGGTTCTGGCCCCTCTCACTTCCTGGTCATGTTTGCCGAGGTATTCTGCGCCTTTTTGGTACTGATCGGTTTTAAAACCAGATGGGCGGCCCTCCCGGTAATCATCGCCATGCTCGTTGCCGGGTTTATCGCCCATGCGGCCGACCCGATCGGCGCGCGCGAGAAACCCTTTCTTTTTGCCGCCATCTTCCTGAGCATTTTCCTGATGGGCCCCGGCGGCTACAGCATAGACCGCAAATAAATAACGTCAGACAATTTTATAGAGGAGTTCCTGCAGCAGGTCGCGCTGAGACAGGGCTGACGAACCGACCCCCTTGCCCTTGAGGTCCATTTCGCGGAGCACCCCCACGATGCGGCTCACCTCCCGCATGGGATAATTGCGGGCAGCGGTCTGGTATTCGCCTACAAAATAGGCGTTGATGCGGAGTGCCTGGGCCACGTGTTTCGGGTTGTGGTCGCTCATCCCGTGGTATTGCAGCAATTGGGTGAAAAAGGTGTGCAGCAGGGCCACGGTGAGCACAAATGGGTTTTCGCGTGGGTTCTGCGCAAAATACTGTATGATCTGCGAAGCTTTGGGGATGTCGCGCTCGGCGATTGCCTTTTTGAGTTCGAAATTGTTGAAGTCCTTGCTGATCCCGATGTGGTCTTCGATGGTTTGGGGGGTTATCTCGGCGCCTTCGGGCAATACGATCTTCAACTTGTCGAGTTCATTGGAAATCCGGCTCAGGTCGGTACCGAGGTATTCCACCAGCAGTGCGGCGGCTTTATGGGAAATCTTCAGGCCGCTTCCCGAAAGCACCCGGCGGATCCATTCGGCTACCTGGTTCTCATAGAGCTTCCTGCCTTCAAAAACCACGGCATTGCCCGCCCTCAGCACCTTCATGAGTTTTTTCCGCTTGTCGGGCGTCTTGTACTTGTAACAGATCACCAAAACGGTTGTGGGTTGCGGGTTCTCGACATATGGGGCCAATTGTTCAATGGTCCGGCTCAATTCCTGGGCCTCACGAACAATAACGACCTGCCGCTCGGCCATCATCGGGTATCGGCGGGCCTGAGATATGATTTCATCGATCGAGGTGTCTCTCCCGTAGAGCACCATCTGGTTGAAGCCACGCTCCTCTTCGGTAAGCACATGGGTCGCAATGAATTCCGAAATGCGGTCTATGTAATAAGGTTCCTCGCCCATCAGGAAATAAACCGGCGCCAGCCGCCCCGCGCGGATGTCTTCGACCAGTTGTTTCACTTCATCCATAGGGAAAAATATAGGACATTTGCAGTATGGTGGAGCTGAATTTTCCGAGGTATCCCTTCCGTTTCAAAAGTAGGGAAAATAAACTCCTTGTCTTCGACGTGGTCCGCAAAAAGTATGTGGCGGCCCAACCGGAAGAGTGGGTCAGGCAGCATTGCCTGCATTTCCTGATTCGCGACAAGGGGTACCCTGCGGGCCGGGTGTTGGTCGAACGCAAACTCCAGGTGCACGGGCTCACCAAGCGCCTTGACCTGGCCGTTTGCGACCCTGGGGGGCAGATCGAGGTGCTCGTGGAATGCAAGGCCCCCGACGTGGTGATCGACCAGGACGTATTTGATCAGATCGCCCGATACAATATGGAAGCCCGCGCCCGGTACCTGATGGTCTCCAACGGTTTGAAGCATATCTTCTGCCAGATGGATTACCAGGCACAGCGCTACATCTATCTCGAAGACCTCCCGGCCTATGGGGCAGATGACGCAACCTGATACGGCCCTTTCGAATGCAAAGCACCTGCCTGCGGCTTCCAAAAATATTTAGTTACTTTGTCCCCTTTCAGGAGCCGGCCTGGTGCCGGAACCAAGCCAGACCCGGATGCCATCATTAGCCATTGTAATTCTCAACTGGAACGGCAAGCAGCTGCTGGAGCGCTTCCTGCCCTCGGTATTGGCATACAGCCCCGGGGCTACAGTATACCTTGCCGACAACGCCTCTGACGATGATTCCGTGGCCTACACGAGAAAGACCTATCCGCAGGTGCAGATCCTGCAAAACCCCGATAACGAAGGTTTTGCAGGAGGGTATAACCGGGCCCTTGCGTCGGTGGAAGAAGACCTCTACTGCCTGCTGAACTCCGATGTGGAGGTGACCCCGGGCTGGCTCGACCCGGTGTTGCAGCTCTTCGCTTCTGACCCGGCCACCGGCATTGTACAGCCCAAGATCAAAGACCTGCTCAGGCCCACCCATTTCGAATATGCCGGGGCCGCCGGAGGATTCCTGGACCTGTTTGGGTACCCCTTTTGCCGGGGCCGCATCTTTCAGAGCCTCGAGGCCGACACCGGGCAGTACAACGATAAGCGCGAAATTTTCTGGGCAACCGGCGCCTGCATGTTCATCCGGAAAGAAGTATTCCGGGCCCTGGGGGGTTTCGATACAGACTATTTCGCCCATCAGGAAGAAGTCGACCTTTGCTGGCGGGCGCACAACCATGGCTACAAGGTCATGTATACCGGGTATTCCACCGTTTTCCACCTCGGGGGCTCCACCCTGAGCAACATGAACCCGAAGAAGACGTACCTGAATTTCAGGAACTCCCTTTTTTCCATCACCAAGAACCTGCCGCGAAAAAAGGCCTTCCCCATAGTGCTATGCAGGCTTCTGCTCGATGGGCTGGCTGCTGCCCGGTTTGTGTTTCAGGGGCGGTGGCGCCATGCCATGGCCATCTTGAGGGCCCACCTCAGCTATTACCGCCAGGTAGGAAAAATGCTCCGAAAGCGCGAAAAAGTGCGTTTCGTGCAAAAATATTACGCCACAACATCCATAGTATGGTCGTATTACGTAAATGGAGTAGAGAATTTTAACATTTTAGTAAAAGATTAACGGAATGTGGCCATAGCTGAGACCGCTTTTCTCTAATTTTGTTATGAATATCAACACAAGCAAACTTCAAAATCTTAACTCAGAAATACGAATTATGAAAAAAATGTTCATTGGCGTCCTGGGGCTTGCCCTGGCGCTGTCGTCCTGCGTCTCCCAGAAGAAATACGCTGACCTCGAAGCCAAGCAGAAAGAAACCCAGGATCTTCTGAATTCGGCTACTGTGAAGCTGAACAGCTGCCTCGAAGACAAGGCTACCGCCGAAGCCCGCATGAAAACCCTGGAAGAACAAAACGCCTTCCTGAAAGCCAACAACCAGGAGCTCATCAACAATATGGGCAACCTGACTACCCTCACAGCCAAAGGAGCTGATAACCTCGAGAAATCGCTCGAAAGCCTGAAGGAAAAAGACCTTACCATCCGCAAACTGCAAGATGCCATTACCCGGCGCGATTCTGTAAACCTGGCCCTGGTTCAGAGCCTGAAGGGCGTGTTGGGCAACCTCGATGACGAAGACATCGAGATCAGCGTCGAGAAAGGCGTGGTGTTCGTCTCTATTTCAGACAAACTCCTGTTCCGCAGCGGCAGCTATACCGTAACCGATGCTGCCAAGCAGGTGCTCGGCAAAGTTGCCCAGGTGGTGAACAACAAGCCCGATTTTGAATTCATGGTCGAAGGCCACACCGACAACGTTCCCTACCGCAGCGGGGTATTGCTCGACAACTGGGATTTGAGCGCCAAGCGTGCGACTTCTGTGGTGCGCATCCTCCAGAACGATTTTGGAGTTGATCCTGCCCGCATGACCGCAGCCGGAAGAAGCTACTACGTGCCGCTGGCCTCCAACGACACCTCTGAAAACCGCGCAAGAAACCGCCGCACCCGCATCGTGGTACTGCCGAAACTGGATCAGTTCTACTCCATGATCGAGGAAGGCATGAAAGACCCGGCAATCAACAATTAATTCGGCCAGGCCGAAAGAAAAACCCCGCCAATGGCGGGGTTTTTTGTTTACAGGATACTCAGGTCGCCTTTGCCCTCGCGCACCACTTCAGGTTCGGGGCCGGAAAGATCGATAATCGTGGAGGCTATATTCCCCCCATACCCGCCATCGACCACCACATCTACCAGGTTCTCCCATTTCTCGTAGATTAGCTCGGGGTCGGTGGTGTACTCGATCACATCGTCTTCGTCGCGGATGGAGGTGGATACGATCGGGTGGCCCAGCCCCCTGACCAGGGCCTGGGCAATGCTGTTGTCAGGGATGCGGATGCCCACGGTCTTTTTCTTCTTGAAATCTTTGGGCAGGTTGTTCCCGCCGGGCAGGATGAAGGTGTATGGGCCAGGCAGCGCCCGCTTCAGGATTTTGAAGGTGCGGGTGTCTATCTGTCGCACATAATCAGACAGGTTGCTCAGGTCGGCGCAGATAAATGACCAGTTGGCCTTGTCTAGCCTGATGCCCTTGATCAGGGCCAGGCGTTCCAGGGCCTTCGAGTTGGTGATATCGCAGCCCAGGCCATACACTGTATCGGTCGGGTAGATGACCAGACCGCCGGAGCGGAGCACCTCGACCACCTGGCTCACGGCTTTGGGGTTCGGGTTTTCTTCGTAGATTTTGATGAGCTTTGCCATAAACCTCCAATTAACGGGGCCTCCGATGCCGCCGGTTGCAATGCACCTTCCTATCTGACCTGATAGACCCGTACATAATCGACTTCCATCACGGCAGGGAAAATGCTGTCGTCTACGCCCCTGAGCCCACCCCAGTTGCCGCCTACAGCAATGTTCATCAGAAAGTAAAAGGGTTGTGAGAAGGGCCAGTTTTCGGCTGTGGTGGGCGACGGGCGCACAAAGGTGAGTTTCACATTTGCCGGATCGTCGAGGTAGAACTTTACGTATTCGCGCGTCCAGAGCACCCCGTAGATGTGGAATTCCTCTTCCGCGGTTTCTAGGGGTACGGGACCTGTGGTGATCTGGGTGCCAATGGTGTGATTGTTCGCAGTGCTGTGGAGGGAGAAATGGATCTGGTCGGGCTCGTAGCTTACGTATTCCATGATGTCGATCTCCCCGCAGCGGGGCCATCCAATAGATCCGATGTTGCTGCCCAGCATCCAGAGGGCGGGCCAGATGCCGTTCCCCCGGTGCTCGGGAATGCGGGCCCTGAATTCGAGGCGGCCATAGGTAAAGGATTTCCTGCTGTTCAGGCGGGCCGACTCGTAGTCGCCCACGTGTTGTCCGGGGCCGGTTTTATGGGCAATGATCTTGAGTGTGCCATCGCTCACCTCGGTTACCCCGGTTTCGACATAGTTCTGCCACTCGTTGTTGCCCCAGCCATGGGCCCCGGTCTCAAAAACCCAGTTGTCGGGGTTCACGGCATCCCCGTCAAATTCGTCAGACCATACCAACTCGGCCGAATCCCAATAGGCCGGGTCGTGCACGTTCGGTGCTTCAGCAGCCGGGTTTTCATCGGACCCGGCATCGTCGTCTATGGGCTGATCCGATTTCTGGCAGGAAAGCATGCCGGTAGACAACCAAAATGCAAACAGGAGGAGTGCGCGGGAACAGGTTTTTGTGCGATACAACATGGGTTTAGGTAACATTTAGAACTGGCGTTATGAAGATACGACGAATTGGGCATCCGGCCATTGCCACGGAGCCTTAATTCAGCAGCCGGAGTTTGGCAAAGCGGAGCAGCAACTTTTTGACATCGCCCTGCTCAAAACGGATTTCAGCCTTTTTGTCCTGGCCCGTACCTTCAATCTTCAGCACCGTGCCCCGCCCGAAACGGGAATGGTCTACCAGGCTGCCCTCCTTCAGGTCGGGTGTGGCAGTATCTGTCCCTACAGGCTGGCCCAGCTGGGGCTTGATCTTGCGCAGCTTCCTGAGCTGGTCCGGGCTGGGGCCCAACCGCGAGGGCGGGGTCCCGGAAACCGGCTTTTCGAGCCGCAGCCTGCTTTTATCGACCTCTCCGAAAATATCGCCATCCAGCAGGGGACGGAAGCGGTATGTCTCGGCCGGGGTGAGGTTTTCGACGTACTGTTCATCGATCTCCGCGATAAAGCGACTGGGCTCCGCATCGATCAGTTTCCCCCACCGATAGCGGTTCTGGGTATAGGTAAGGTAGGCCTGCTTCTCGGCACGGGTGAGCGCCACGTAAAACAGGCGCCGCTCTTCTTCGAGTTCGCTCCGGGTATTCATGCTCATGGCCGAGGGGAACAGGTCTTCTTCCATGCCAACGATATAAACATAGGGAAACTCCAGGCCCTTGGCCAGGTGAATGGTCATCAGCGCCACACGGTCGTCGTCGCCCTGCTCCTTGTCCATGTCGGTAGCCAGGGCCACGTCTTCCAGGAACTCGCTCAGGTCGCCCCGGGCATCGGCCAGTTCCTTTTGCCCTTCCACGAAATCTTTGATCCCGTTGAGCAACTCTTCGATGTTCTCCATCCGGGCAATGCCCTCAGGGGTGCCGTCTTTCTTGAATTCCAGCAGCAACCCCGACTTGCGGGCCACCTGTTCGGCCAGCACAAAGGCATCGGCCTGCTGGTTCAGGATCTGGAAACTGCGGATCATGTTCGCAAAATCGGACAATTTCCGGCGCGTACCACCATGAAGGCCCAGGGGCTGCACCTCCAGGTTTTCGATAAGCTCGAAAATTGTGCGGCCGCTCTCGTTGGCCGCTATGGTGAGCTTGTCGATCGTGGCGTCGCCGATGCCGCGGGCCGGGAAATTGATCACCCGCTTCAGGGCTTCCTCATCGCCCGGGTTGACCACCAGTCGCAGATAGGCCAGTACGTCTTTGATCTCCTTGCGCTGGTAAAACGACAGCCCGCCGTAGATCCGGTACGGGATGTCCCTTTTGCGGAGGGCGTCCTCGATGGCGCGCGACTGGGAATTGGTGCGGTACAGCACGGCAAAATGCCCGTTGGGGAGCTGCTGCTGCATCTTATGCTCAAAGATCGACGAGGCCACGAACCGCCCTTCCTCGGCGTCGGTGGGGCTGCGGTGCAATTTGATGGGGGTGCCTTCCTCGTTGGCGGTCCAGACCACCTTTTTCAACTGTTGCTTGTTTCGCGCAATGATGCTGTTGGCCGCGTTTACGATATTCCTGGTAGAACGGTAGTTCTGTTCAAGGCGGTATACAGCCACATCGTCGTAATCGCGCTGGAAATTCAGGATATTGCTGATATTGGCCCCCCGGAACGAATAGATGCTCTGCGCATCGTCTCCCACCACGCAAATATTCTGGTATCGGTCTGCCAGGGCCCGCACGATCAGGTATTGCGAATGGTTCGTATCCTGGTACTCGTCTACCAAAATGTACCGGAAGCGCTCCTGGTATTTCATGAGCACCTCCGGAAAGCGGGTGAGCAATTCGTTGGTGCGCAGCAGCAGGTCGTCAAAATCCATGGCCCCGGCCTTGAAACATCGGTCGACGTATTGCTGGTAGATTTCCCCGGTGCGTGGCCGCTTGGCCATGGCGTCTGCCTCCTGCAATTCCGGGTTCTGGAAATAGGCCCTCACCGTGATCAGGCTGTTCTTGTACGAGGAGATGCGCTGCTGGATCTGCTTGTATTTGTAAACGTCTTTGTCGAGGCCCATTTCCTTGATGATGGAAGCGATCAGCCGCTGGGAGTCCTGGGTATCGTAAATGGTGAAATTGCTGGGGAAACCGAGCTTGTCGCCGTCGAAGCGCAACAGCCGGGCAAAAATGGAATGGAACGTGCCCATCCACAGGTTTTTCGCCTCGGAAGGCCCCACGATTTCCGCGATGCGTTTCTTCATTTCGCGGGCAGCCTTGTTGGTGAAGGTCAGGGCCAGGATGTTGAAAGCATCCACCCCCTGGTTCATCAGGTGGGCAATACGGTAGGTCAGCACCCGGGTCTTTCCCGAACCTGCCCCGGCAATTACCATCAGCGGGCCGTCCTTATGCAGCACCGGGGCCTTCTGCGCCTCATTCAATTCATCCAGAAACATGCAGCAATGCGACTTTTGAGGGCCTGAAGTTAGCTATAATTCACCGCATGGTCAAACCCCCCGAAACCGGAATTATAAACAACTTCCCGATTGGTTCTTCCAATTTGAATATATTTACGCCTGATTAATTCCCTTCCGTGAAATTATCGCTTTATCAATGCCTCCTTATCCTGTGGCCAGGCCTGCTGCCGGCCGCACTTTGGGCACAGGAAAAAGCCGCTGGGCCGATCATTCCTGAATACGGAGAAGTGTTTCAGATATCCAGTCCGGGGCTGCCGACCGATACGAGCCACACCTTCAGGGCGATCTTTGACGTCATGCAGGGGACCGAAGACCGAAGCCAGCGCAACCCCTCTATCGAAACCGTGGCCCGGTACCTGAACATGCACGCTCAGGCCGGGGTCCCGGCCGAACAGCTGCACGCCGTGCTGGTCGTTCACAATGTGGCCAGCTCAGACCTGCTCACAGACGAGGTATACCGCGAACGCTTCGGCTTCGACAACCCGAATAGCGATATGCTCCGGGCCCTGATGGATGCCGGTGTGGAGGTGGTCTTTTGCGGGCAGTCGTCCCTTTCGAGGAATATACCCATCGAACATACCGTACCCGGCGTAAAACTGGCGCTTTCGGCCATGACTGCGCTCATCCAGTACCAGGATCAGGGGTACCGGCTCATCAAATTTTAATTGTACCAGCATGAAGAAAGCATCTTACCTCCTTTGCCTGCTGCCAGCTTTTCTTGGGGCGCAGCAGCACCTTGCCGATTCGGAATACCAGGCTATTGAAGGCCGGGTGATCGAATGGAGGCACGATATACACCAGCATCCCGAACTGGGGAACCGCGAATTCAAAACGGCTGAAAAAATTGCGGCCCACCTCCGCTCCCTGGGGATGGAAGTACAGACCGGCGTGGCCCATACCGGGGTGGTAGGCGTGCTGGTCGGCGGACAGCCCGGAAAGGTGGTTGCCCTTCGGGCAGACATAGACGCCCTGCCCGTTACCGAACGGAATGATCTGCCTTTCCGGTCTGAAGTGACAACGGAGTTCCTGGGCGAAAAGGTCGGGGTGATGCACGCCTGCGGGCACGACACCCATACGGCGATCCTCATGGGGGTTGCCGAATTGCTCTCCCGTCATAAAGAGCAGGTGCCGGGTACGGTAAAATTCATCTTCCAGCCCTCTGAGGAAGGCCCGCCCCCGGGCGAGGAAGGAGGGGCCCTGCTGATGGTCAAGGAGGGGGTGCTGAAAAACCCTGACGTGGATGCGATTTTCGGGCTCCATATCAATTCCCAGACCCCCGTGGGGGTCATTCGCTACAAGTCGGGGGGCGCCATGGCCGCGGCCCAGGAATTCACCATACAGGTCAAAGGGAAGCAATCGCACGGCTCCCAGCCCTGGTCGGGGGTTGATCCCATCCTGATCAGCGCCAAGATCATCGACGGGCTGCAAACCATCATCAGCCGGGAGGCCGACCTGACCAACGAAGCGGCGGTTATCACGGTGGGCAAAATCAAAAGCGGGGTTCGCTTCAATATCATCCCGGAGAGCGCTGAAATGCTCGGAACCATTCGTACCCTTGACTACGGCATGAAAGACCTGATCAACCGGCGGATGATGGAAATGGTACCTGCCATTGCCAAAGCCTACGGGGGGGAAGCGACCATCACCATAAAAGATGCCACCGATATCACCTTCAATAACCCGGCTTTGGTCGAGCAGATGCTGCCTACCCTGCAGCGCCTGGCAGGGCCTGAAAACGTGAAGGCCTCCAAAGCCGTGACCGGCGCTGAAGATTTTTCGTACTTCCAGCGCGAGGTGCCCGGCTTTTTCTTTTTCCTGGGCGGGATGACCCCGGGGACCACGGAATCGTTCCCGCACCATACGCCAGATTTCAAAGTTGACGATGCAGGCATGCTTTTAGGGGTAAGGGCCATGACGGAACTCACCCTTGATTACCTGTCTGCCGGTAAATAAAACCGGTCTGTGCCGTCTCAGGCCCCCGAAAAACGGCCAGCCCGTTCGGGCTGGTGCGGAATTGTTCCGGAAGGCCTATCTTTACGGCCCATAAATTTCATGAAGCCTATGAAAGTGATTGCCACACCCAGGATGCGCAGCAACGTGCTCGCGCTCGTACTGACCCTTGGCCTCACATCGGTGATGGTAGGACAACGCCGCAGTGAACTCCAGACCCAAATAGACACCCTTAAAGCCCGCCTCTCAAAGACCGAAAGCCAGCTGGCCCAGGCCCAGAAACAGGAAAAGGCCAGCAAGGCCATGGCCGAGTCGTACGAAGTTCAGGTGAACGAGCTGAAAGATGCCAACGCCACCCTGCTCCAAAACCTGGGCAATTTTGCGGAAGTATCGAACAAAAACACCTCTGCCCTGAACCAGGCCCTGGCTTCCCTGTCGGCCCGGGAAGGCGAGTTAAAAAGCATCGTCGAAACCCTGAGCCGGAATGATTCCCTCATCATTGCCCTGCTCACCGACGCCAAACAGACCCTGGGGCCGGAAGCCAGGCTGAAGGTGTCGGGCGGAAGCCTGGTCATCTCAGGCAGTCTGGACGACCTCTTCGGGAGCGATACCGGCACTTCTTTGGCTCCCGGGGCGGCAACCTGGGTGGAAGGCGTTGGGAACCTGATGCGCGCCCACCCTTCCATGGGCGTATCGGTCGAAGGCCTTTCAATGGTCGGGAACCTTTCCCTGGCCGCCCAGCAGGCCACCGCGGTGATGAATGCCCTGCGCGGGCAGCCCGGGCTTGAAAATGCCGCTATGAGCGCCCTGGGGCGCGACGGCAATTTCAGCGAGGGGGTCGATGTAGTGCTCCACCCCGATTACAAAGCGTTTTACCAGGCCGTCAAAGGCCAGATGAAGCGTTAAGCACCGCTGACCTGAGCGATTTTTCGCCCGCCGGTTCAAATGGGCCGGAGGATATATACTTTTTGCAGGATTCGACCGTTTTCCTTTTCAAACCAAACCGAAAACACCCATGACCGGAGACGGAATCTTCCAACTTTTTGCTTATCTGCTGCCCGCCGTAGTGACGGGGGCTGTCGCTTTTTACTTTTTCCGCCTGCATACCCGCAACGAAGAAGGCCGCAGGCGCTTTTTGCTGCATAAGGAAAGTCAGAAAAACGCCCTGCCCATCCGGTTGCAGGCCTATGAGCGCATGGCCCTCTTTTTGGAACGCATTTCGGTACCCAGCCTGGTGGTGCGGGTAGCGCCCAAATCGTCTGACAAGAACGATTACGAAAACCTGCTGGTTCGCCATATCGAAAATGAGTTTGAGCACAACCTCTCCCAGCAGATCTACATGACCGATGAGTGCTGGAATGTGATCAAGGCGGCCAAAAACGCCACCATTCAGGCGATCCGCAAAGCGGGCATGAGCAATTCCGATTCGGCCGAAAAGCTGCGCGAAGACATCCTGAACGAAACCATGGATAAGCCGTCCCCTTCGGCCACGGCCCTGTCGTACGTAAAAAAGGAAATCGGGGAGCTCTGGTAATCCCTATTCGGGCTCAAGCAGGCTGGTGCGCTTTGATTTCGCCGATGCGTACATGTACCCGCTTTCCCACCACTTCGACATCTGCACCTTGTCAAACACCAGCGAATTGGTGGTCAGCACCGTGGGGGTGTAGTAGAAATTGATGATGGCATCGTGGTGGGTGGCCACAAATTTCCCGATCCGGATATTGTGCTGTTCGATGCGGTCAAGCATGAACGCCCCCATGTTGGTGATCAGCGAAAAGACATTTCGCGATGGCAGGCGGTTCAGGTGGGTTACCTCCGTATGCAGGATAATGGCATCCACTTCACGGGCCCCGCGCCTGATGGCTTCTTCGATGGGCACCATGCTGCCCAGCCCCCCGTCGGCGTATTCGCACCCGTTCTTGCGCACCAGACTCATAAAGGGGATGTAGTTGCATGAGACCCAGATCCACTCGCAGAATTCGTCGTAATCAAAATCGTTGATGGATTTGTATTCTACCTGATTCAGGGAAAGGTTGGCCACTGTAACCACCAGGTCAACGGGCCCGTTTTTCAAGACTTCAAATTCTTCGGGGGTAAGCGTTTTCCTGATCAGGCTGAGCAGGTTGTGGCTCTCGCCGAAGGTCTTGCTTCCCCTTATGAAGTTCCGCACCACGTTCCAGTGGTTGATGCCGATGCTGGCGCCCCCGTGTTTCCAGTGGATGGTAAAAGGGCAATTGCTGAAGATACTGTCTTGGTTCACCGAGGTGTACACCTGGCGGATCTTTTCAATCTTGTTCAGGGCCAGGTGCGAGATCAGCAGGCTGCCCGTAGAAGTGCCCAGAAACAGGTCGTACCCTTCCGGGCGCTGCTGGAGCAGGCACTGTGCCACGCCCCCTGCAAAAGCGCCTTTGCTTCCTCCCCCTGAGATGACCATGGCCCTCATAATGCGTTGATTTTAGCATAAAAATAGGGAAACGAGGCTTCCGGAAAGCCCGGGGCCAGCGATTCCCAGAAGGCCCGCTCGGGCCGCTGCTGCATGAGCTCGTCCAGCAGCCGGCGGGCAAAGATCCTGAATTGCCAGCTGTGGTGCTCGGTAGCCCTGATCAGGTCGCGCTGGTTCGCTTCGTCAAGGGCGTCGATCTGCCGCAACAGGCCGAAGGCATTTTGCCTGATATCGCGGTTGTATGCGGGGTCGGTGGTCTCCCGGAGCGATTCCAGGTAGGTCACCCGCCTTTCGAGGGGGGCGTATGAATCTGTAAAAAGGGCAAGTACCCACCAGAGTTGCTGCACTTTGAGGTCGGCCAGGCTTCCGTTTTCGGCTGCCTGGTCGAGGCAGGCGTTTCTCAGGGCTGGCCGGGCCATCCAGAGCTTCAGCAGCGCATCACCCCGCACCTCGTAGCTGGGGGCGTCGAGAAACTTTTCCAGATAGGGGAACATCCAGGGCTCTGCGCGATCCAGGCCACCCAGCAGTGCCTTTTGTACCTCCGGTTCGGGAGACTCGAAGGCCTTCCGAAGGTGTACCCCCCGAAAGGAAGGACGGAATTCACGGAGCAGGGCGGCCCGGTAACCGGGGGCTTCAGAAGCCTCCCAGGCGGCTGTCAGCACCTCAGATGCAAGGCTGTCAGCAGCGAGTACCTCCTGATGCAGGCCCAGGAAGGCGGCAATACGGGCAGAACGCCGGCCCAGGAAAGATAATGCCTGTTCGATGGGGAAGGCCTCCGGTTCGAGCCATTGCGCCCTGAATGCCTGAAGGGAAACCCCGCTGGCATGCTGCATTTCGCCAAGGAAGTCATCTACCGTGGCATTGGCAAAGGAAAAGGTGTGCAGGTACTGCCTGATGCCCCGGCGAAAGGCATCGTCTCCCAAAAGGTCGCGGAGCAGGAACAGCGCCCAGGCTCCCTTTTCGTAAAAGATCAGGCTCCCCGCCTGCGGATCGAGCAGGGATGCCCCTTCTCCCCTTTTGTCCAGGTCCTCCAGGATGCGGGCGGTCTGCAGCAATTTCCAATCGAGATATTCGCGGCCCAGTACGGCTTCTTCGGCCAGGTAGGCGTAATAGGTGGCAAATCCTTCATGCAACCAGTGCTGTGAGCCATCGGTCTCGGTGACCAGGTCGCCGAACCATTGGTGGGCCATTTCATGGGCGTTCACGTTCACATAGCTGTGATCGTTGAAGCCCAGGGAATCTACCAGGTAGCTGTCGTCGAAAAAAGTGGCCGTGGTGTTCTCCATGCCGGCGTACATGAAGTCATGCAGGGGTACCTGCTTGTATTCCTGCCAGGGGTATGGCACCCCGATTTCCGATTCAAGGAAGTCAAACAGCTCCCGGCTGTATTTGTAGGTGTATAGTGCTTTTTGGGCAGCCCCAGGCGGGAAATACAGGCGCAAGGGCACCCCTGATCGCGACCTAAGCTCCAGGCTGTCGAACCTCCCGATGGCAAAGGCCAGGAGGTAACTGCTCATGGGGTGTTCCATTTCGAACTGCCACCGCCTCAGGGAATCAGCCTCTGAAACGCCGGTAAGCCTGCCATTGGCAATGACGGAGTAACCCGGCCTGAAAAGGACCCTGAGGTCGAACTGCACCTTTTCGCGCATGTCGTCGAAACTGGGAACCCAGTGGCTGCTGTATTTGCCCTGCCCCTGGGTCCAGACCTGCTCGTTGCCCTGCACCGCATCGTCCCAGCCCAGAAAATACACCGTCTGGCGGGGGTATGCCCGGTAACGGATCCTGAGCCGGTGCTCCCCTGCGGCTGCCGGGGCCCCTACCCCAATCCGGTTGCCGGCATGGCTGTAAGGCACCGGTTGCTCATTGAGCAATACCTGTCCGACTTCCAGGCCGGGCGCATCGAGCCAGAGGCTGTCAGGGCCGCGGCCCTTTTCAAAGGAATAGAGGACCTCGCCTTCTATGAGCCCGGTTTCAGGTTCGGGCCTGACCTGGATTTCTCCCCGCTTGAAATCTATATCTGATTTCTGAGCACAACAAATTGCACAGCAACTGCTTATGACCAGTATATTAAACAGTCTGTTCATGCTTTTCAGGAATGTTCCCCAGTCAAATTTAGGCATTTGTCGGGTTGCAGGTCTATAGGGGAAGGCGTAATTTAGTCCGATGCAACCCCAGGCGCTTCATACAGAGATCACCTACCTGAAGGGTGTGGGGCCTGGCAGGGCGCAGCTGCTGGGCAAGGAGCTGGGCATTGCCACCTTTCAGGACCTGCTCTACTTTTTCCCGAACCGCTATATCGACAAGTCGAGGTTCTACACCATAAGCGAATTGGAGCGCAGCGGGGCCGATGTACAGATCATTGGCCGTATCGTGCACCTGAAAACGGTGGAACAGAAGCGCGGCAGGCGCCTGGTAGCCACCTTCCGCGATGACACCGGCGAGATGGAACTGGTGTGGTTCCGCAGCCAACAATGGTTTCGGGAGCGGCTCAAGCTGGGCGAACCCTATGTGATTTTTGGCAGGGCGAACTGGTATAACGGGACATTCTCCATGGCGCATCCCGAAATGGAGCTGCTCAGCCGTTTTGAGCAACAGGTGCGGATCCGGATGCAGCCGGTTTACCCGTCGACTGAAAAACTCAGCCAGCAGGGGATCAGCAACCGGTTGATCATGCAGTGGATGGCACGGCTGATGCAGGAGGTCAAAGACCAGATCAGCGAGACCATCCCCGACGCCCTGCGCCAGGAACTTGGGCTGATGGGCAAGCAGGAGGCCCTGGTTCAGGTGCACTTTCCCGATTCCCAGCAAAAGCTGGCCCGGGCCCAGGCCCGCCTGAAATTTGAAGAGCTTTTCTACATCCAACTGGCCCTGCTGCTCAAAAAACAGCAGCGCAAACGCAAGATCAAGGGCTTTCCCTTCGAAAACGTCGGGTCGTATTTCAGTACGTTTTACGAAAAGTACCTCCCTTTTGAGCTGACCGAGGCCCAGAAAAGGGTGGTGCGCGAAATCAGGGCCGACCTCGGCAGCCGGGCCCAGATGAACCGACTGCTGCAGGGCGATGTGGGTTCGGGCAAAACCATCGTGGCCGTGCTTTGCATGCTGCTGGCCCTCGACAACGGGTACCAGAGCTGCCTGGTGGCCCCAACCGAGATCCTTGCCCAGCAGCATTACCAGGCTGTGAAGCGCCTGGTGGAGCCCCTCGGGATTCAGGTGGGCCTGCTGACCGGGTCGGTACGCGAAAAGGATCGGAAACCCATGCTCGAAGACCTTGCCGGGGGCCGGTTGCCGATGCTCATAGGCACCCACGCCGTGCTGGAACAACGCGTTCAGTTCCACAACCTGGGCCTGGCCATCATTGATGAACAGCACCGCTTCGGGGTAGCTCAGCGGGCCCGCCTCTGGAAAAAGAACGAGAGCCCGCCCCACATTCTGGTCATGACGGCTACCCCCATTCCGCGCACCCTGGCCATGAGCCTGTACGGAGACCTCGATGTAAGCGTCATTGACGCCCTTCCCCCCGGCCGCAAACCGGTGCGCACCGTGCACCGCACCGATGCCGACCGCCTCCGGGTTTTCGCCTTCCTGAAAGAAGAGATCGCCCGGGGCAGGCAAGTCTACGTGGTGTACCCGCTAATCCAGGAATCGGAGGCCCTCGACTACAAAGACCTGATGGACGGCTTTGAGAGCATCAGCCGGGAATTCCCCCAGCCTGCCTACCAGGTGTCTATCGTGCACGGGAAGATGAGGCCCGAAGACAAGGAATTCGAGATGCACCGCTTCGCAAAGGGACAGACCCAGATCATGGTGGCCACCACGGTCATCGAAGTGGGGGTCGACGTGCCGAACGCCAGCGTCATGGTGATCGAAAGCGCCGAACGCTTCGGCCTCTCCCAGCTGCACCAGCTTCGGGGCCGTGTCGGCCGCGGGGCCGAACAGAGCTACTGCATTTTGATGAGCGGCAAGGCCCTCTCCGAAGACGCCCGCACCCGGCTCGATACGATGGTCAGTACCCATGACGGGTTCGAAATCGCCGAGGTAGACCTGAAGCTCCGCGGGCCGGGAGACCTGATGGGAACGCAGCAGAGCGGCCTGCTCAGCCTGCGCATCGCAGATGTGGTGCGCGACCAGGACCTGCTGCGTACAGCCCGGCATTATGCCCAGCAGCTGCTCAAAGCCGATCCGGACCTCGCCGCTCCCGAACACCGGATCGTACGAGACAAAATGGGCCGGATGGAGGTCTTCCGGAACAAATGGGACTACATCAGCTGACAGGCCCCTGCCCTTTCACCTTAAACCTCACTGCCCTCAGGGCGCAAAGGTGGGGTCGCCTCACAGAAATGAGTACCCGAAACGGGGCAGACCCGGCGCATGTTTCTCGCGGCCCGAAATACCGGGTCGCCGGCTGAAACATGGGCCTCTCTATGTGTTCATGAAACTTTATTTAATTGATAATCATTGGGTTATTTATCTAATGCTGCTGCTTCGGGGCCAACTCTCCATAAAGGTGCCTCCCCCGGGCGATTCTGCCTGGCCCGGCAGGGGGCCGGCCCGGGGCTTTTTGGGCATCGTAATTTGGGGGCGCTTTATTTTCAGGGAAGGATGCACTCTCCCTATTTTTGTAGCCGCTAAGTTGGAATCCTAATCAGCCATCAGAAACATGAGCAAGACATTATTCGACAAAGTTTGGGACTCCCATGTGGTCCGCAAGATCGAGAACGGGCCCGATGTCCTTTTCATCGACAGGCACCTCGTGCACGAAGTGACCAGCCCGGTCGCCTTCCTCGGGTTGAAGAACCGGAACATCCCGGTACTGTACCCTGAGCGCACCTTCGCCACCGCCGACCACAACACCCCGACCCGCAACCAGCACCTGCCGGTGCAGGATCCCCTTTCTGCCAACCAGTTGCGCGCCCTGGAGGAAAACGCCAGTCAGCACGGCATTCCTTATTGGGGGCTGGGGCACGAAAAGAACGGGATCGTGCACGTGATCGGGCCCGAAAACGGCATTACCCTGCCCGGGGCCACCATCGTGTGTGGCGATTCTCATACCTCCACCCATGGGGCCTTCGGGGCCATAGCCTTTGGCATTGGCACCTCAGAGGTAGAAATGGTGCTGGCCACCCAGTGCATCATGCAGCCCAAGCCGAAAAGCATGCGAATCACCATCGACGGCCAACTGAACGCAGCGGTAACCCCCAAAGACGTGGCCCTTTTCATTATTTCGAAACTGACCACCTCAGGAGCTACAGGGTATTTTGTGGAATACGCCGGGGAAGTCTTCCGCAACATGACCATGGAAGGTCGCATGACCGTGTGCAACCTGAGCATTGAAATGGGGGCGCGGGGCGGCATGGTGGCACCCGATGCCAAGACCTTTGAATACATCAAAGGGCGCGAATTCGCCCCGAAAGGGGAAGCATGGGAAGCCGCCATGGCCTACTGGAAAACCCTTCATACCGATGCAGACGCCGTTTTTGACCGGGAAATCCGCTTTGACGGTTCCGAAATCGAGCCTATGATCACCTATGGCACCAACCCCGGCATGGGCATGGGCATCAGCCAGAGCATACCGCTCGCAGAAGCCGTGGAGGGAGGCGTGGCCACCTACCGGAAATCGCTTGACTACATGGCCTTCCACGAAGGGGACCCCATGCTCGGGAAAAAGATCGACTTCGTTTTCCTGGGGAGCTGCACCAATGGGCGCATCGAAGATTTCCGCGCCTTTGCCCAGGTGGTCAAAGGCCGTCGCAAAGCCGACCACGTGACCGCCTGGCTGGTTCCCGGCTCGCACAAGGTAGAAGCGGCCATTCGAGAAGAGGGCATCCTCGACATCCTGCACGAAGCAGGCTTTGAGCTGCGCGAACCCGGCTGTTCAGCCTGCCTGGCGATGAACGACGACAAGATCCCGGCCGGGAAATACGCCGTGAGCACCTCCAACCGCAACTTCGAAGGGCGCCAGGGCCCCGGGGCACGCACGCTGCTGGCCAGCCCCCTTGTGGCGGCCGCTGCCGCCGTTACGGGGAAAGTGACTGACCCCAGGGAGCTGCTGGCATTAGAATCGGCCTAGGGGAAATTCCACCCCGATAGCTATCGGGGCCAAATTCCAACACACATAAAAACAAATCATGGCATACGATAAATTCACTGTTTTGAGGAGCTCAGCCGTACCGCTGCCCATCGAGAACGTAGACACAGACCAGATCATCCCGGCCCGCTTTCTCAAGGCCACCGAGCGGAAAGGGTTTGGAGACAACCTCTTCCGCGACTGGCGCTACAACCCCGACAACACCCCCAAGGAGCATTTCGTGCTCAACAACCCGATCTACAGCGGGAAAATACTGGTTGGGGGCAAGAACTTCGGTTCGGGCTCTTCGCGCGAGCACGCCGCCTGGGCGGTCTACGATTACGGCTTCCGCTGTGTGGTGTCGAGCTTCTTTGCCGATATCTTCCGCAACAACTGCCTGAATGTGGGGGTACTCCCCGTTCAGGTAAGCCCTGAATTTTTGCAGAAGATCTTCGAGGCCATCGAAGCCGACCCCAAAACCGAGCTGGAAGTGGACCTGCCGGCCCAGACCATCACCCTGTTGTCAGCCGGCCAGCAGGAAACCTTTGAGATCAATGGTTACAAGAAGGGGAACCTCCTGAATGGGTTCGACGACATCGATTACCTGTTGAACATGAAATCGGAGATCAAATCCTTTGCGGGGAATACCCCGCTTTAAGTGCCCCGGGGGGCGGCTGCCCCCAATTTTAGCAATGGAAAAGCGACGGATCGAAATCATGGATACCACCCTGCGCGACGGGGAGCAAACCTCCGGGGTATCCTTTACTGCATCTGAGAAACTCACCCTGGCCAAGCTG
>CAYWZF010000023.1:0-32156 GCA_964461555.1 uncultured Robiginitalea sp.
CATGCCCAACTATGGCTTCGGCTTCAACCCCAACGATTTCAACAAGTTCTTTGGCCTCCCCACCGGGGGCTACGGCGACCAGCTGCGGGCCGACGTCAAAAAATACTACGGGGCAGTCATCGGCTTTGGGGGCCGGGGCGAGCCCATAGCCCTGAAAGACAATTACTGTGAGATCGACCCGACCACGGTAGACCAGTTCGGGATCCCGGTGCTGCGCTTCCACTATAAATGGTCTGACCACGAGCGCAAGCAGGCCCGGCACATGCAGGCCACCTTCGAGGAGCTTATCCACGCCATGGGCGGGGAGGTGCTCGGAGACACCCCTACGGCCGAGCAGGACTACGGCCTCGCAGCGCCCGGGCGCATCATCCACGAGGTGGGCACCACCCGCATGGGCGACGACCCCAAAACATCGGTCACCAACCGCTTCCAGCAGTTGCACGAAGTGAACAACGTTTTCATCACCGACGCCGGGCCCTTTGTTTCCCAGGGCGACAAGAACTGCACCTGGACCATCCTGGCACTCTCGATGAGGGCTTCGGAATACATCGTCGACCAATTGAAACAACAAAATATCTGATATGGACCGCAGAGACAGTTTAAGATCCATCCTTCTGGGCTCGGTGGCCGGAGGCCTCGCCCTGCACGGCTGCAAGCCGGCCGACAACGAGATCGCCGACGCCCTGGCCACCCAGGTCGAAGAGCACCATTTCGGGCGCACCCCCGAAGAGAAAGAGCAGATCGCGAAACTCCAGGCCGAGCAGTTCTTCAATGAGCACGAACTGCAGACGATTACGGTACTGGCCACCCTGATATTGCCGCCCCATCCCGAATTCGGAGGGCCGGTGGAAGCCGAAGTACCTGAATTCATCGAATTCATGGCCAAAGACATCCCCGAGCTGCAGACCACCCTGCGCGGCGGCCTCATGTGGCTCGACCATACCAGCAACGCGAAGTACGGCGCAGAGTTCAAGAGCGCCACGGCAGACCAGCAAAAGGCCCTGATGGACGCCATCGCCTTTTACGACCCCAAGGTCCCGATGTCGGAGCAGGCCCTGGAAATCCAGTTTTTCAGCCTGATGCGCAACCTTACCGTAAGCGGGTATTACACCTCCAAAGTTGGGATCGCAGAACTGGGTTATAAGGGCAATTCGCCCAATGTCTGGGACGGCGTTCCCCAGGAAGTCCTCGACAAGCACGGCCTGGCCTATGAAGAGGCCTGGCTCGCCAAATGCGTCGACCAGAGCAAGCGCAACGAGGTTGCCCAGTGGGATGACGAAGGAAACCTGTTAACCTGATCAGCAAAATGAGAAGACTTGGATTAATTTTAGCAGGGGCGGCCCTTTTCAGCCTGGCGGGGGCCTGGCGTGCCGCCGCCCAGGAATTCGGCCTGCAGCTCTACAGCCTGCGCGACCAGTTCAAGACCGATGTGGAAGGTTCCCTGGCCCAGATCCGTGACTGGGGGATCACCTACATCGAAGGAGGGGGGACCTATGGGTACACCCGCGATGAATTCCTGGCCCTTCTTGAAAAGTATGGTCTTAAAACAGCCAGCATCGGTGCCTCCTTCGAGGAGCTCGAGAAAGACCCGGCCGCCCTGATCGAATCTGCCAAAGCATTCGGCGCCACCTACGTGATGTGTGCCTGGGTGCCCCACAAGGGAGACGAATTCGGAGAAGCTGAAACCCGAAAAGCCATTGAGGTCTTCAACGCCGCCGGCAAGGTGCTGGCTGATGCCGGGATCACCCTGGCCTATCATGCCCACGGGTATGAATTCCGGCCCTATGAAGGGGGCACGCTCTTTGACCTGATGGCCAGGGAAGCAAAGCATTACAAGTTCGAGATGGATGTTTACTGGGTGCAGCACGGCGGGGCCGACCCCCTTGCACTGCTGAACCGGTACCCCGACAAGTTTGCGCTCTTCCACCTGAAAGACATGGAGAAAGGTGTTCAGGGCAATGACACGGGGCACGAAGATGTAGAAACCAACGTGGTGCTGGGCACCGGGCAGATCGATATCGCCGGCCTGGTAAAGCGGGGAGCCGAATTGGGTATCCGCTACATGTTCATCGAAGACGAATCGAGCCGGGTGGTTCAGCAGGTGCCCCAGAGCCTGAAATACCTTCGGTCTTTGTAACAAATCGGGCCCCTTCAGGGCTTTTTTATCGCCACCCCCACCATCGAATCGGCCGTTCCATAATACAGGAACCAGGCGCCTTTGAACCAGACCAACCCTTCGATAAAGGTGGTGCCAGCCTGGTACTGCCCGCTTTTTTCATGGGGCAGGCTGGGGCATATAAACGGGGCTTCGAGGCGGCCCTTCAGCACTTCCGGATGCTCCGGGTCAAAGAGCGCCTGCCCGCCGCAGTAGCTTCCTTCAGGGGTCTGGCTGCCAGCCCCTTCCCCGCTGAGGTTCTTTCCGTTGTAGAGAAGCAAAATGCCCTGGTCGGTGAACAGGGCAGGGGGGCCGGGTTCGGTCAGGTGGCTGTCAAAGTCACGCAGGGTGGGGCTGAAGCTCTGCAGCAATTCCCCCCGAGCATCGAGGGTGGGAACCCAGTCAGTGCCGTTCTCGGAATAGGCTACGTTCACGAATAATTCGCCCCAGTACATCACGTATTTTCCGCTAATCCTTTTGGCGATAAGGCGACCGTCTCTGAGTTCGGTCACCACCGAGCCCGATTTGCTCCAGGTATCGAGGAAGGCGCCTTTGTGGGCCGTTTCAAAAACGGGGCCGAGTTTGGTCCACTTCCTGAGGTCGGGTGAAGTGGCGGCGCTGAGGCGGGCCGTTTCTTTGTTCCAGGCGGTGTACAACATCAGGTAGGTGCCGTCTTCCAGCTCTACGACGCGGGGGTCTTCCACGCCTCCCGGGTCTTCCCATTTCCGGAAGGCATCCCGGTCGGGGTACAGCACGGGTTTCGGGAATTTGGTAAAATGCAGGCCGTCGGTGCTGTAGGCCAGGCCAATCCGGGAGGTGCGGCCCCCGATGCCGGCAACGGGGTCGTCTTCAGCCCTGAAAAGCAGGAAAACCGTATCGTGGCGCACCACGGCTGCGGGGTTGAAGACGTCGGCCAGCTGCCACTGAACTTCGGTGCCTTTAACCGGGCATGTAAAGCGGGGGTTCGGGTCGGCCTGCAGCACCGGGTTTTTGGCCGGCTTTTCAAAGCCCAGCAGCCAGGGCTGCTGCCCGTAGCCATATCCTGTCAGGGCCAGGATCAGGAAGAGGCAGCCCAAAGTGCGTGTTCTCAGCATGATTTTTGGATTGGGTTTGCGTCCTAAATATACGCACAAACTCCTGCACCCCTTCCCTTCTCATCGCACGGCTGATTTGGCTATCTTTAGGGGCAAACGCCAGACCCGTGAGCCACCTTTCTTGCCTGAGGCTGATCCGGATAGCATTCCCGCTGACCATGACCGTTCTTTTATCGGGTTATGCCTGCCGGGAACGGCCCGCCCGCGAACCGGTCGCGGCTCAGCCCGTCGGGGCAGATACCATCGCGGCGACTGCTGCGGAGCCTGATGCCTCCCCACCGCCGGCACCCCTTCCCTCCCTGGAAGGCCTGCCCGATACCACCTTCATCCGCCTGGCCGACTACAGCCCTGATTTCAGCTACGACCTGCGGTATGCCACCGAAAACAATTTTATGAAGGCCGCCGTCTACCCCTGTGCCGAGTGCTATACCCGCGTCAAAACGGCCCGGGCCCTGCTGGCGGCCAATGCCGAATTCAGGCAGCATGGGGTCCGCATCCGGTTTTTCGATTGCTACCGCCCCAATTCAGTGCAGTACAGGATGTGGGCCATCGTGCCCAACCCCCAGTATGTGGCCAATCCCGTGAAGGGTTCCATCCACAACAAGGGCGGGGCCGTAGACATTACCCTCGAAAACCTTGACGGGGTGCCGCTCGAGATGGGCACCGATTTTGATTTTTTTGGCAGGCGCGCCTACCACGACAATACCGATTTGCCCGAAGAGGTGCTGAACAACCGCCGGCTGCTCAAGGAAACCATGGAGCGCCATGGCTTCTGGTCGGTGCGTACCGAATGGTGGCATTATAACCTCAGCTCGGCCAGCAATGACCCGGTTTCGGATTTCCGCTGGGATTGCCCACCCGTTCTGAACAGTCCCCAAAGCGTCCAACCCCCCGACTAATCAAGAAACCATAATGAAAAAACACCTCTTCCCAATCGGCCTTTTCCTGATGGTGATGCATACCGGCCAGGCGCAGGACCTGAGCCTCGACCTGTGGCCTGAAGGCCGTATTCCGCACCGGAAGCCCACCGACGAAACCGAGGTCCGCGAGACCGACGGCATCCTGCGCATCAGCAAGGTGCAGACCCCGGCAATGGACTTGTATTTCGCTGACCCCCAAAGAAATACCGGGAAGGCAGTCTTGATCTTTCCCGGCGGCGGCTACCATATCCTGGCCTATGACTGGGAGGGAACCGAAGTGGCGCGCCGCCTGCAAAAAGCCGGTATTTCGGCGGCCGTGGTGAAATACCGCCTGCCGACATCCCGTTCGGCCGACCCGCCCCACCAGGTGCCGCTCACCGACGCCCAGCGCGCCATTCGCCTGATGCGCTACCAGGCTGAGGAGTGGGGCTTCAGGCCCGATCAGATCGGGGTGATGGGGTTTTCAGCCGGCGGCCACCTGGCCGCCACCCTGAGTACCCGGTACGATGCGGGGGTATATGGCCCGGTTGACCCGGCCGACAAACTGAGTGCCCGCCCTGATTTTTCAGTCCTGGTCTACCCGGTGATTTCCTTTGATACGGGCAGCGCCACGCATATGGGCTCCCGCGAAGCCTTGCTCGGCAAAGCCCCGGCTGATTCCCTGGTGCGGTTTTACGCCCCCCTCGAACATGTCAACCGGAATACACCCCCCGCTTTTCTGGTGCACGCTTTTGACGACGAGGCGGTGCCCCCTGAAAACAGCCTCGTTTATTGCCAGAAATTGCGCGAGGCCGGGGTGCCTGCCACGCTCCATCTTTACCCGGAAGGGGGCCACGGCTTCGCCCTGGCCGGCGACAAGCCCTATCTGGGAGGGTGGGCCGGGATTTTGATCGACTGGCTCACCCAGCTTTGACCCTGCGGCCTAGAGCAGGCCGGCCGGGTGTTCCCAGCCTTCCCGGTAAGCCCGTTTCAGCAAGGCGGTAGCCTCCGGATCGCCGGTTACGGTTCGCGTGGTCGGGTCATATTGCAGGGGCCGCCCCAACTTCATGGCCTGATTGGCCAGGATGCAGCTGGCCGAGGAAATATGGCCCTGCATGATATCTGAAAAAGGAAGGGTTCCCGCCTCTATGGAAGCCAGGAAGTTGAGCATGTGCCGGCGGGTGGCCGGCACGGCATTCAACTCGATATCGGGCTCGTTCACATCTGCCGGATATTGCTCCCGCTCGTAAAGAACGTCCTGATGCAGGCGGGGTCCGTCGCCCTGGGGGTAGAAGTCCCATTGCATGGTGCTTCCGGCCAGGGTGCCTTTCTCCCCGTAGATCTTGAACGACCAGGGGTATTCCGGGTCGGCCGGGGTGCCCCAGCTGCGGTGCTGCCAGGTGCAGTTGAAGTCGTCGTATTCGAAAACGGCCGATTGGGTGTCGGCAATGTTCGACTTGCCATCGGTTTGCACATAGATCCCCCCTTGTGAGCTGATCCGCTTGGGCCAGTCGAGGTCGAGCATCCATCGCACCGTGTCGAGCATGTGCACGCACATGTCGCCCATGATGCCGTTGCCGTATTCCATGAAGGTCCGCCACCAGCGCTTGTGGGGAATGCCGTCGTAGGGCCTGAGGGGCGCCGGCCCGGTCCACAGGTCATAGTCCAGAAATTCCGGTACTTCCTCCAGGGGCGGGTTGCCGTTGGCACGCATGTGGAAGTAGCAGCACAGTTCCACATGCCCTACCTTGCCGAGCAGGCCTTCGTCCACGATTTTTTTCTTGGCATCCTGCAGGTGAGGGGTGCTGCGCCTTTGCGTGCCCACCTGTACGGTTTTGCCGTATTTGCGGGCCGTGGCCAGAATGGCCTCCCCTTCGAGTACATCCACGCTGATCGGCTTCTGAAGGTACACGTGGCACCCGGCCTTGATGGCTTCGATGGCGGTCAGGGCGTGCCAGTGGTCTGGCGTGGCGATCAGCACGATGTCGAGCTCCGTCTCGGCAAGCATTTGCCGGTAATCTTTGAAAAGCCGGGGCGGTTTTGCAGCAGGTTGGCGCCGGGCCAGTTCGGCCGCGGCTCCTTCAAGCAAGTGCCGGTCCACGTCGCAAAGCGCCCTGACTTCTACCGGGGCGACCTGCAGGAGCCTCCAGAGGTCCATGGTGCCGTACCAGCCGGTGCCGATCAGGCCGACCTTCCAGGGTTCGGTTCGGTAGATGAGGTCCATGCCGTACGCCCCGAAGGTTGAAAGCAGGGTCAGGGCAGAGGCGCCTTTCATAAAACGCCTGCGATTGATGTTGAAATGAGGGGTTTCCATAGGAGCAAAGGTTGGTGACTGCCTCCTAAAGATAAAAAATACGCCTTACACTGCCTCGGTAACAAGCACTTTCAGCAAATTGTCGCTCGTTTTCACGAAAAACAGATAAGTTTCCCCGCCTGGTTTGATGCCGGTGCGCTTCCGGATCACCTCCACCCCTTCGGGAAAATTCCGGGTTGCCACATGCGCTTTTGAAAAGGGGAGTTTGCCCGCCTTGTAAGGGAGCACTTCCCTGATTCGAAACCGCCGGCCCGGGAAGGGCACCAGCGCTTCCGAGGTGTAGAGGTGGGTGTGGGGGTGCAGCTTTTCCAGCCCGGCACGCTCCCCGAGCAGGCAAAACGGGGCGGCCTTCATCAGGGCGGCGTGGGGCTCGTACAGGTAGGTGCCGGGGAGGGAATAGGAACATTGCGCGGCCGCTTCCTCTTCCAGGGTGAAACGCAGGGGCTCTCCCTTGCCCAGGTCGAGGGCGACCCGCGTGCATGGGCCTTCATAGCCCGGCTGCAGCCACCAGAGCAGTTCCCTGACCTCGTTGTCTACGGCTACCACATGCACCTCCCTGATATGGCACAGGGAGCGGCTCCCGGCGGCCAGGTCGAGCATGGGGGAGGTCTTCAGCAGCAGGTTGTCGGTGCCGGCCAGCAACGCCCCGAGGTGGGCCGGGATGTCTGGCTGGTAGTCTTCCAGGGTTACCACCCGGCCGCCTTTGGCGTCGCGTCGAGAAGGGTCGGCATAGATCCAGTCGGGCCTGACGCCGGCTTTTTGGAGGTCGCTGAATACCTCCAGGCCGCTTTTGGTGTGAACAGTGAGGTTGCCGGCGCCAAGCCGGGTAAAATTATGGGAGGCGATTTCGGCCAGTTCAGGGTTGAGCTCGCAGTAGTGAACCTGCCCGAAGCGTTTGGCAAAAAAATAGCTGTCGACCCCAAAACCGCCAGTCAGATCGAGCAGGGTATTCCCGCCTGCCAGCCCGGCCTTGTACCGGGCAGTTGGCTCAGACGAACACTGTTCGAGGTTGAGGGTGGGCGGGTAGTAAATGCCCGGGCAGGCGAACCAGGTCGGCAACTTTTTCCGGGCTTTCTGCAAGCCGGCCAGCTGCTGGGCGATCTCGGAGGGTTTTACCCCTGAAAAAGGGCTCTTTTTTAAGGCGACTGACACAATGTCAGCCTTCAAATTATTTCTTATATGTTCCTGTATGCCAGTATTTAAGAGCAGTTTATTCAAAGTAATATTACAAATCGCGTGTGAGTCTTTGAACAATCCGGTATTCAGCCATGAATTCCTTCAGAATGACCTTCAGGGCCGTGTAGCCCGGCACGGCGATGATCATTCCCATGATTCCGAAGAGCATCCCCGAAATCAGGATGACCAGGAAAATTTCGAGGGGCTGAAGTCTGATGGCATTGGAAAAGATCACGGGCTGGGAGAAGAAATTGTCAACCAGCTGGCTGATTCCGAACCCGAGCAGTACCCACCCCAAATCCGGTAAAATCACGGCATTCCAATCTTGCCCTAAATGGCTGGTCATGGTCAGCAATACCATCAGTACCAGGCCGATGATCGGCCCGATCCATGGGATGATATTGAACAGGGCGCACAGGAAGGCGATGACCAGGGCGTTGGGCACTCCCACCAGCCAGAGGGTGACCGAATAAATAACAAACAGCACAAGGATTTGCAGGATCAGGCCGATGAAGTAACGGGAAAGCATGGTCCGGATCTTTTGCAGGGAATGAATTACACTGGCCTCCTTCGATTCGGGCAACATTGCCAGCAGGATTTTCTGAATAATATGGCTGTCTTTCAGGAAGAAAAAGGAAATGAACAATACAGACAGCAGGCCAATGCTGAGGCTGCCAAGGGTGCTGACCACCCCGTTCAGGATCTTGGGGATAAAGCTCATTTCAAGGCCCTTGATGAACTTTTGTTCAAGCTCATCGGCTTTCATGACATCGTCGAACCGCAAAGGGATTTGTCCGAACAGGGCCTCTAACTGTTCCTTTAGCTGGTTCAGGTTGGTTTCAAAGCTCTTCAGGTCGAGCAGGGCCAGGTTTTTCCCCTGTTCTACCAATACAGGCACAAACAGGGAAATCAGGCCAACCAGGATTCCCAGGAACAGCAAAATTACGGTCAAAACGGCCACGGTACCTGGAAATTTCAATTTCCGCCTCAGGAAAACAACCACCGGACGGCCGATCAGGGCAATAACAGAAGCCATCAGCAAGTAGGTCAGAACGGTTTGGATCAGGTAGAGAAAGTAGCCCAGGGCTACGATGCCCGCCAGGATGGCGACGGCCCTAATTATACCGTTGGCAATCGTCTTTGAATCCATTTCAGTCAGTTGTTAAAGGCATATTTAATGATGTTAGCCCCCATCTGCAGGGCCTTTCTCTGTATCTCTTCCGGGTCGTTGTGTACCTCCGGGTCTTCCCATCCATCGCCCAGGTCAGTCTCGTAGGTGAATAGCAATACCAGGCGTCCCTCGTGGAAAAACCCGAAAGCCTGCGGTCGTTTTCCGTCGTGCTCATGTATTTTGGGCAATCCCTGCGGAAAGGCGTATGGACCCTTGAATATCGGGTGGTCGGCTCCCAGCTCCTGCAACTGTTTGTCGGGGAAAATCTTGGGGAGCTCCTTTTCGAGATACGGGAACATACCGTAGTTGTCGTCAATATGCAAAAAGCCCCCCCCGAGCAGGTAGGTGCGCAGATTCTCGGCCTCTTCCTGGCTAAACAACACATTGCCGTGCCCGGTCATGTGCAACAGCGGGTATTGGAACAGCCCGGGGCTGTCTGCCGAAACGGTGGCCGGATCGGGCCCGAGTTCCGTCCCGATCTCGGCGTTGCAGAAACGGATCAGGTTGGGCAGGGCGGTTGGGTTGGCATACCAGTCGCCCCCGCCCCGGTACTTTAGCAGGCCGATTTGCTGGCAGTGCGAACTTCCCGTTGCCATGATCAGTATGAGGAGCATGAAGTACCGCATAACGCAAGGGCTCTCAAAGCCGTTCAAAGGTAATAATTATTACATAGCGCGGAACCTGCCGGAACTACATGCAGGCCGGCAGGGAATTGGCTGATTTTCAGCTGTTGTTTACCAGGTTGACCGTGAGGCAGGCCACCAGGGCCGCTGTTTCGGTTCGGAGCCGGTTTTTCCCTAAAGACACAGGCACGAATCCCTTCTGATAGGCCGCCTGAATCTCCGAAGGGGTAAAATCGCCTTCAGGACCGATAAGGACCGTCACATCCTTGTCGGCGCCCACCCGCCGATAAAGTTCTGCCTTTTCTGTCTCCTCGCAATGAGCGATGAACCGGAGCGGGGGATGATCACGATCCAGGAATTCCCCGAAACTGACTGCCGGTTCGAGCACGGGAAGGAAGGTCTGAAGGCTCTGTTTCATCGCTTCCTGAATCACCCGCTGCAGTCGCTCCAGGGGAAGCGTTTGCCTTTCCGACCGCTCACAGATCATGGGAGTGATTCGGGTCACCCCAATTTCTGTTGCCTTCTCAAGAAACCACTGGAAGCGTTCCACCCGTTTCGGAGGGGCCACGACCAGGTTCAGTTCGAAGTGTGGCGGGGGCGTTTTCCTCGATTCCAATACCCGCGCCAAACAGCGCTTTGGGTTGGCTTCCAGGATTTCAGAGGTGAACAGGAAGCCTTTTCCGTTTGTAATTGTGAGGCGGTCGCCAGCCTGCTTGCGCAAGACCTTCACGATGTGGTGGCTTTCTTCCGGATCGAGGGAAAACTGACTGACGCTGTTGTCGAGAGACGGATGGTAGAAATAATTCATCGGCTTTTCCAGGGTTTTTTGGGAGCCATTGCCTGGCTGGCGTGGGCGAGCCCCCAGTCAATCCAGTGCGACAGTTCCTCGTCGGTGTGAAATCCTTCCGGGTCAACGAAAACGAATTCCTTCATCACCCGCCCTGTGAAATCCATGGGGCGTGCGCCGCGGCGCTGCAGGGCTTCGTCCATGCTTGCGGCCGGGATGCGGGCTATCAGGGATTCGCCAATAATGCCCACGGTCATTTTTCCGCCGTAGAGATAGGCCAGCCCCCCAAACATCTTCCGCACTTCGAGGTGCTCACGAACCCCGGCAGGCCTTTGCAGGAACAAGTGATTGACGCGTTGTTCGATTTCGGAGCTGTGTGGCATACGGGCTGGATAGGGGCAGGGGTCAACCGCCGAGCTGATACCGGGCGCGGGCCGTGACGTCCAGGCCGGCAAAGCGACCTTCAAGGTACTTCAAATATCCCACAATTCCTATCATTCCTGCGTTGTCGGTGCAGTATTGGAAAGGCGGTACATAGGTGGTCCAGCCCAATTCTTCTTCGGCCTGTTGCAGGGCCTGGCGCACTCCTGAATTGGCGGCAACCCCCCCGCCGATGGCGATATGGCGTATGCCGGTTTGTTCGGCTGCCAGCCGGAGCTTTTGCATCAGGATGGCCACAATGGTATGCTGTATGGAGGCGCAGATGTGAGGGAGCTCGCGCCGGGCAAATTCGGGATCCTTCGCCTTTTCGCGCTCCAGGAAGTACAGGATACTGGTTTTCAGGCCACTGAAACTGAAATTCAGCCCTTCGACGCGTGGGATCGGGAAGGTGTATTTTTCCGGATCGCCTTCCCGGGCATAGCGGTCGATCAGGGGGCCCCCTGGGTACGGAAGCCCCAAAAGCTTGGCGCTCTTGTCGAATGCCTCCCCCACGGCATCGTCGAGGGTTTCCCCCAGTACCTCCATGTCGAAATAGCTGCTAACCCGTACGATTTGGGTGTGCCCCCCGCTGATGGTCATGGCCAGGAAGGGGAAGGGCGGGGGCTTTTGTCCGGGTTCTTCCAAAAAATGGGCCAGGATGTGGGCCTCCATGTGGTTGACTTCAATAAGCGGTATGCCCAGCCCCAGGGAGAGTGACTTGGCAAATGAGGTACCGACGAGCAGGGATCCCATCAGCCCCGGACCCCGTGTAAAAGCTATGGCGGAAAGGAGTTTTTTGTCGATATTTGCCATGGCCAGCGCCCGGTGTACCAACGGGACGATGTGCTGCTGATGGGCCCTGGAGGCCAATTCCGGAACGATACCCCCGTATTCCTCGTGAATGCGTTGTGTCGCAACGACGTTGCTCAGGGGCTTCGGGCCGCGCAAAACGGCCGCCGACGTATCGTCGCAGGAAGATTCTATAGCCAGAATATAAACGTCTGAAGCGCTCACCTCGCGATTTGGAACAAAAATTGGTACGGCAAAGGTAAAACAATAGCCCCTATCAGGAAACTCCGTAAAATAGTCGTTCGCATCATCCTGGTACTGCTGGTAGTCTGCGTGCTGGGGACGGTGGTTTTGTCGCTCCCAGGCGTACAGACCCGACTGGCCCGCATTGCTACCGACAAGATCAACCAGCAATTTGGCACGAACATACAAATTGACCGTGTCCGTATTTCCCTCATTAGTTGGGACACAGCTCTTAACGACATCTATATCGAAGATTATCAAGGGGATACGCTGGTGTACATACAAAGCCTAAACACTTCCATCCTAAGCTTGCACGGGTTAAGCACCGGGGTGCTCGAATTCGGGAATATCGAGATCGACCGGATGCTCCTCAACATGACTACGTATCAGGATGCCCCTGATACGAACCTGGGCATTTTCATTGACAAGCTTGATGACGGGAAGCCCCGCGCCCCGGGAACACCCCCGTTCTATTTCCGCTCAACCGGGGTCGAGATTGCCGACAGCCGGTTTTCACTCCGGGACGAAAACGATCCCGAGCCACAGATGCTCGATATCCGTGAACTCGATATTGAAGCAAGCGATTTCACGATTCTGGGGCCCGAGGTGCGGGTAACCATAGACCAGATCTCGCTCGAAAACCTCTGGAACCTGAGTGTTGAGGCGCTCGAAACGGAGTTCACGTATACCAAGGAACAGATGCGCTTCGACTCATTGCATATACAAACCCCGCAGTCAGAGCTCCGGGGAGGGCTGGTTTTCGACTACAAACGGGAAGACCTGGCCGATTTTACCAACAAGGTCAGGCTCACTGCCCAGTTCGATGAATCCCATATAGCTCTGAACGAGGTCAACCAGTTCTACGACCAGTTTGGCAAGGACAAGACCGTCACCTTCAGTGGTTCCTTCGGGGGCACCCTCAATGCCCTGGAGATTGAAGACCTGTTGTTGTTTACCGACGAAACCGGGGTTCGCGGAAATTTTCATTTTGAAAACCTCTTCGGTAACGACAATCCGTTCAGGATGCAGGCTGATATCCGCGATTTCACGTCTTCATACTACCAGCTGCGAGGATTGTTGCCCGACCTGCTGGGCAATTCCCTTCCCCGGGAAATTCAGAAACTCGGTCAGTTTACCATACGTGGCGAGGTGGGGCTCACCACCTCTTCCGTGGATGCCCAGGTAAACATCAATACCCCGATCGGGCACAGCTATGCCAATGTCCAGTTGACGGACTTCGGGGATATTCAGAATGCTTCCTATACCGGATTTTTCTCGCTGATCGATTTCAACCTGGGCAAATTCACAGGCAACCCCACTCTGGGGCTCACCTCTTTCGACCTGAACGTCGAAGGGCAGGGATTTTCCAGTGAAAAGCTCAATACAGAGATCATCGGTGAGATTTATACCCTGACCTACAACAGCTATGCGTACTCCGATATATCCGTGTCAGGGGTAATCAAGGACCAGCTCTTTGACGGATCACTCAACAGCAGGGATCAAAATTTCATTTGCAACTTCAAGGGGCTGGCCGATTTCGGTAGTACCCCCAATACCTTTAACTTTGTGGCCTCCGTGGACCATGCGGATCTGCACCAGCTCAATTTTATCCGAGATTCCATATCGATCTTCCAGGGCGAAATCGACATGGATATAGTCGGGGGCGACCTGGATTCCTTCAGTGGTGAAATTAGGTTCAGTCAGACCCAGTTCCAGAATGCCAAAAACACCTACTACTTTGATGATTTCCAGATTGTTTCGGGCTTTGAGGAAGATTCATCCCGTATCGTGGAGATCAATTCCCCAGACATCATTACGGGCTACCTGTCGGGAAAATTCAAGATCCGTGAACTCGGGCACCTGCTGCAAAACTCGATAGGAAGTATCTATACCAATTACAAGCCCTATGAAATTTCAGACGGGCAGGAACTGTCGTTCAACTTCAGGATATACAACAAGATTGTGGAGGTGTTCTACCCGGAGGTCTCTTTCGGCCCGAATACTTTTATCCGGGGCGATATAAGGGCAGATGAGCAGGATTTCAAATTGAATTTCCGCTCGCCCGAAATCGCCGCCTTTGGCAATACCCTCAACGACATCGATGTGCGTATCGACAATAAGAACCCCCTTTACAATACCTATATTGCCGTTTCCGACGTCTCCACCGTCTACTACGACCTTAAGGATTTCCAGTTGATCAATACCACCCTGAACGACACCCTGTTCTTCAGGACAGAGTTTAAGGGGGGCAGTACGTATAACGATAGCTACAACCTTAACTTCTACCACACCTTCAATGAGAACAATAAATCGGTGATCGGCCTCAAGACTTCCGATTTGAGCTTCAAAGGGAATACATGGGTGCTCAACCCGGACGGGAACAGCCGGAACAAGGTGATCATCAATCGTGGCCTCGACAGCCTTCGGATCGAGGAAATCGTTATGAAGAATGATGACCGGGAAGAAATCATGCTGCGCGGCGAACTGGCCGATTCCACCTACAAAGATCTCGAGCTCCGCTTCAAAATTGTGTCTCTTGAAAAGATTGCCCCCAATATTGAGGGCCTGAACCTGGGCGGGGAGATTAACGGGGTGCTCAACGTACGGCAAGAAGATAATGTGTACCTGCCCATAGGAAACGTCAGCATTTCGGAATTTGGCGTAAATGACATTCCCCTGGGGCAGCTGGATATTGGCATTATAGGCAATAAAGACCTGACCGAGTTTTCCGTGAACACCCAGATCACCCAGAACGGGCAGGAAAAATTCTCCGTGATCGGCACCCTGCAGAACCGGGGCGAATTCCCGACCGCTAACCTGACAGCCAATTTCACTGATTTTGAACTTGAACCTTACAGTCTCCTTGCAGAAGGCATTCTCGATAAAATACGGGGCGACCTGAATGGCACGGCCCAGATACAGGGAGATATCCGAAATCCTCAGATCAACGGGTTGCTTACCCTGAAGGATGCCGGCATGGGCATACCATACCTGAACGTGAATTACGATTTTGGCCCCAGTTCGACCCTGCGCCTGCACAATCAGAGCTTTGATTTCCAGAATATTCGCCTCAGGGATACCGACCAGGGCACGACCGCGGTGCTCGACGGCACCATCAGCCACCAGTATTTTTCAGATTGGCGCCTCGATCTTACCGTTGATACCGAGGGGAATCGCTTTTTGATTCTCAACACGGAGTACGACGAGGAACAATTGTATTACGGTACCGCTTTTGCCTCGGGCAAGGGCCTTATCTATGGGCCTGCTACGGCCCTGAACATCGAATTCAGCGGGTCTACCGGGAAAGGGACCTCCCTGAAGATCCCGATCAGCGATGTGGCCTCCCTGGGCGATTACAGCTTTATCAATTTTGTGGAGAAAGGCGAGCGTCAGACGATAGAAGCAGAACGTACCCTGGGCGGATACGAAGGTCTCGAACTCAAATTTGACCTTGATGTGACCCCGGATGCCGAGGTTGAGATCGTGATAGACCAGCAGACCGGCAGTTCCCTGAAGGGAACCGGGGCAGGCCTGATCTTCATGGAGATCAACACGAACGGCAAATTCAATATGTGGGGCGATTTCGTAGTGGTCACCGGGCAGTATCGCTTCAAATACGGGGGGGTGCTCGACAAGACCTTCAGGGTAAAGCCGGGCGGTACCATCAACTGGGACGGGGAGCCCCTGGCTGCCCTCCTCGACATGGAAGCCGTCTACAGGCTCAACGCCAACCCGGCCCCCCTGCTCGATAATGCCGGGTATTCGCGCAGCATCCCGACCGATGTAATCGTGCGACTGACCGGCGAGCTCGAGCAGCCCACCATCGACTTCGATATCGAATTCCCAGGCAGCAGCTCCATTGTGCAGTCAGAGCTCGAATATCGATTGCAGGACCCGACCGTGGAGGAACGAAACAGCATCTTCCTGCTGGCGCAGGGGACCTTTGTCAATGAAAGCAGCGGCCTCAGCCAGCAGGCCATGACAGGGAATCTGCTCGGAACCGCCACCACGGGGCTCTTCAACCAGGTCCTCGGCTCCGACAACGAAAAGCTGAACCTGGGGGTTTCGTACGAAGCCGGATATTCAGGCCCCAATACTGCCGGGGATGTGCAGGACCGCATCGGGGTCACGGTCTCAACACAGATCAGCGACCGGATTCTGTTCAACGGCCGTTTCGGGGTACCCGTCGGGGGGGTCAGCGAGTCGGCCGTTGCCGGCGATGCCGAAGTGCAGCTGCTGCTCAATGAATCGGGAACCCTGAGCATGCGCATCTTTAACCGGCAGAATGATGTGACGCAGTATCTGGCCGATCAACAGGGCTATACCCAGGGTATCGGCCTCTCTTACCAAGTCGATTTCAACAGCTTCCGCGACCTGCTCAGGCACGTGTTCACCACCGGTCAGCAGCCGGCCCCGAAAGCCCCTGACACGACTGCCGTTCGGCCCGTCCGAACCGAGGTCATGGGGTCTGACAGTCTGGTGCGTTTTTATTCCAAAAACCAAAAACCTTTCTGAAGTTTCCGGCTGGTTTTGAATTTTTCACAGGTTTTACGCAAAATCGTTACGAAAACGATTTCGGTTGACGCCCGGGCTAAATAAGGAGCATACCCGTTCGTTTTTTGGCGGAAGTTTGTTAATTTTGCCATTCGATTTTTCTTCATGGACAAACCGATCAAAAAGATAGCGGTGCTGACCTCCGGGGGCGATTCCCCGGGCATGAATGCCGCCATCCGTGCCGTAGTGCGCACCTGTGCCTACCTCGATGTGGAGTGCATGGCGGTCTACCGGGGGTACCAGGGCATGATCGAGGGCGATTTCGTCCCTATGAATGCCCGGAGCGTCAACAACATCATCAACAAGGGAGGCACTATTTTGAAATCGGCCCGGTGCGATGAATTCAGGACCCCCGAAGGCCGGAAGAAGGCCCACGACCAACTCGCACAGGCCGGGATTCAGGGCTTTGTGGTCATCGGCGGGGACGGTAGTTTCAGGGGTGCCACGATTTTCAATAAGGAGTACGATTTTCCGGTCATCGGCATTCCCGGCACGATCGACAACGACATATTCGGGACCCGGTATACCCTGGGCTTTGATACGGCCCTCAACACCGTGGTGGAGGCCATTGACAAGATCCGCGACACGGCCAGTTCGCACAACCGCCTTTTCTTTGTGGAGGTCATGGGCCGCGATGTGGGGCATATTGCCCTGAATGCAGGAGTGGCCGCCGGGGCGGAGGAAATTTTGATCCCGGAAGAAAACCTCGGGCTTGAGCGACTGCTCGATTCACTGAAGCGCAGCAAAAAGTCGGGCAAGTCTTCGAGTATCGTAGTGGTGGCCGAAGGCGATAAAACCGGCAAAAACGTCTTTGAGCTCAAGGAGTACGTGGAGCAGCACCTTCCCATTTACGACGTACGGGTTTCTGTGCTGGGCCATATGCAGCGGGGCGGTGCCCCTACCGCATACGACCGGGTGCTCGCCAGCCGCATGGGGGTTAAGGCCGTTGAATCCCTGCTGGAAGGCAAGACCAACCTCATGGTGGGCATCATCGACAACGAGATCGTGCTGACGCCCATCGAGGAAGCGATCAAAGGACATACGAAAATAGACCGGGAACTCATTCGGGTTTCCGACATCATGACTGTATAACATAAAAACAGCTTAAAATGGCAGCATTGCGAATTGGAATTAATGGCTTTGGGAGAATTGGTCGACTGGTACTGAGGGCGACCGTGGAACGCGACAACGTGGAAGTTGTGGCAATAAATGACCTGCTCGATGTGGAGCACCTGGCTTACCTGCTCAAGTACGACTCCGTTCACGGCAACTTCAAAGGGACCGTAGACGTAAAAGACGGGCACCTGGTGGTAAATGGAAAGACCGTGCGTGTCACCGCCGAGAAAGACCCCACCAACCTGAAATGGGACGAGGTGGGTGCCGATATCGTAGCCGAGTGCACCGGAATTTTTACCACCCTGGCCACCGCCCAGAAACACATTGACGGAGGAGCCAGGAAGGTTGTTATTTCAGCTCCTTCAGCCGACGCCCCCATGTTCGTGATGGGTGTCAACCACCAGTCCGCCAAGGCTTCTGATACGATTGTTTCCAACGCGAGCTGTACCACAAACTGCCTGGCGCCCATCGCCAAGGTACTTAACGATACGTTCGGGATCGAGGAAGGCCTGATGACCACGGTGCACGCCACCACGGCCACCCAGCTTACGGTAGACGGGCCATCGCGCAAGGATTACCGGGGCGGGCGCAGCGCGCTGCTGAATATCATCCCGGCTTCCACGGGTGCTGCCAAGGCCGTTGGCAAGGTGATCCCCTCCCTGCAGGGCAAGCTGACCGGCATGTCTTTCCGGGTGCCCACGGCCGATGTTTCGGTTGTGGACCTGACCGTGCGCCTTCAGAAGGAGACCTCCTACGAGGAGATCAAGAAGGTTATGAAGGCGGCCTCTGAAGGCCCCTTGAAAGGCATTCTGGGGTATACCGATGAACTGGTGGTCTCCCAGGATTTTGTAGGGGATGTGCGCACCAGCATTTTCGACGCCGACGCCGGAATCGAGCTCAACAGCAAATTCTTCAAGGTGGTGTCGTGGTACGACAACGAGGCGGGATATTCCAACAAACTGGTTGACCTGGCCCTGCATATCAACAGCCTGTAATTGCATATTTAAAGAGGGAGGATCTTTCCGTTTGGCCCTTGCGGCCCGGGGAAGGTCCTCCCGACTTTAGTTCCAACGACCCAACCTATATGATTCTAATTACCGACAGTGGGGCAACCAAGGCCGATTGGATTGCGCTAAACGAAAAAGGGGAACAGGTTTTCATGACCCAGACCCTGGGCCTGAGCCCCGAGGTGTTGTCGCGGGAGGTCATCGAAGAGCGGCTCGCGAACAACTTCGAGCTGGCCCGCAACGGATCCAAAATCAAGCGGCTCCATTTCTACGGGGCCGGCTGTGGCACCGACCGCATGCGCCGCTGGCTCAAGGAGATCTTCGGGAACTTTTTCCCGAATGCCAAGATAGACGTGAAGGAAGACACCTATGCCGCCATTTACGCCACCACCAAAATGGGGCAGCAGGGCATCGTGTGCATCCTCGGCACGGGCTCTAACTGCAGCTATTATGACGGCTACCAGCTTTTCCAGAAAGTCACCTCCCTCGGATATATATTGATGGACGACGGCAGCGGGAATTTTTTCGGCCGCAAGCTGGTGCGCGATTTCTACTACCACAAAATGCCGCAAGACCTGGGCATCCTCTTCGAAAAGGAATACAACCTGGAGGCCGACGTCATCAAAGAAAACCTCTATAAAAAGCCGAACCCGAACACCTACCTGGCCACCTTTGCCCGGTTCATCATCGAGCACAAAGACCATCCCTACTGCAAGGGCGTGATCGACAAAGGGTTCCAGCAGTTCGTGAACAACCACATCATGCAGTTCGAACTGGCCACCAAAGTGCCCATCCACTTCGTGGGCAGCATCGCCTTTTACCTGCAGGAAGAGCTCAGGGCGGTCATCGAACGGAATGACCTGGTCATGGGGGTGATCCGGCAGCGACCCATTGACGGGCTCATGGAGTTCCACCGGGAAACGCTGTAGGGAATTTATGATTGCTTTGGAGCCATCAGGGCTTCACAGCAATCATCGAAATTTCCACATTCACGAATTTCGGCAAATTGGAGACTTCCACGGTTTCGCGTGCCGGGGCCCTGAGCGGGTCGAAGAATCCGGCGTAAACGGCATTGACCCGGCTGAACTGGTGCATATCCTTCACGAAAATGGTGGCTTTCACGGCATCTTCGAAGCCAAACCCGGCCGCTCCCAGAACGGCTTTCAGGTTATTCATGACCTGTTCGGTCTCGTCTTCGATCGAACCGGAGACCAGTTCGCCGGTAGCCGGGTTCAGGGCGATCTGCCCGGAGACATACAGGGTATTCCCTGCCAGTATGGCCTGGTTGTAAGGGCCTATTGGGGCGGGGGCCAGGTCGGTTTGGATAATCTGTTTCATAATATGGCATTAATCGGTTAAAAATTGGATCGCTGGCTGCGGCTCTCCCATTTCAGGTCTTTGAGGATGCTGGCCTTGATCCCGATAAAGAAGTACCAGCGCTCATACTGCCCGAAAGGGGTCCAGTCGAAATTCAACTTGAAGCTCTTCAGGTCGCGGGCAAATCGCAGCTGGGTAATCCCGAAGCCGTTGCGCACAAAATCATAGGAAGAAGAAACCCCCACTTCCCAGCGGGGGGAAAGCTCCACATTTCCCGAAAACATCAGCACGTGGTTAGTGAGCTGTCCGTTGCGGTTCGTGTTGGTATAGTTTACGGCATACTGCAGGCGCAAATTCCAGGGGATCTTGGAGGCCCAGGCCGGGTTCTCCACATCATCGGGGTCGCGGTTGTCAAAAGCGCCCCGGTTCAGGTTGTCGGCCCGTCCGAAAAGGTCATCGGTCCGCCCGCCGCTGGCCGCCACATAGGTGTCGCCGGCATAGGGGTCTTCCCCGTCCGGCTCTTCCTCCTTGTCCCTTCCACGCTCGAAATCCTTGCTGCTGAGGGAGTAGCTGATATTCAGGCGGGCATTGGTGAGCCTGAATAAGCCTCCGCCGTTCTGGATGTTCAGGGTGTTGATACGACGCCCGTTGTAGTCTATGGCGTACGGGTCGAGGCTTGCCCCGAAGTTTACCGACATCTTGTTGTCTAACAGGTTGGTGCCCCCAGCCAGGCTGACCGGGCTGAGCTTCAGGGAGTCGGCCTCGAAATTATAGCTCGTGCTCAGGTTCAGGCTGTTGAGCAGAAAGATCTTCTTCGGTTCTGTCTTGGTAGAATCCCTGTCGCGTACCTTGGCCTCGAGGGTATTGGCCAGGCTGAACGACATAGCGCTTGATTTCCCCTGGCGCGGGGTGCCGTAGAGGGTATTCTGGAAACGGGTGTAATAGATGCTTTCCCCCGTGGTCTCATTGACCAGTTCCTCGTAGTACTGGTCGAAGGAAGGGGCCCAGCCATAGCTCATGCTTGGCCGCGCGATGTGCCTGATGGCCTGCAGTTTCCGGTCTTCCCCCCGGTTGAAGGTCCCGTATAGGGTTGTCCCGATGCTCGTGTTGAAGCTGTACTGGTAGAAACGGTCAAAGCCCTGTATGGTATCTGTGACCACCGTGCCCGTTTCGTCGTATCGCCTTTCGAAGGTGTCCCAGGTCCAGACATCTTCGTAGGTGCCCCCCACGCTCATGCTGAAAAACTTGGCCACTTTGAAGTTGGTGGCGATTGGGATGCGGTGCCGCGCCCCCATGCGCGAATTTTCGAACATCCGCCCGGTGAGGAAATCCTCTGAGGTAGTGGTAACGCTGTTGCGCGCATTCACGTCGTACTGGAAGTTGATGTTCTGCAAGGCACCTTTTTTAATGCCCTCCCGCTTGGCAAAGGGGAAGATCCGTTCCATGCTGCCCTGGAAGGTCGGCAGGGTCACATCCACCACATCCGTATTGGTGTTTTGGTTGTGGGTGGCGGTGAGGCTCAGGTTCACCGAGGGGTAGGCCGGAAAGGTCTTGGAATACGAAATGGATGACGACAGGTTGTTCACCTGGGTGTTGGGCAGGTTCTGCTGCACCAGCGAATTCCGGTAATACGAACTGCTCCCCAGGTTCACCGAGGCTGAAAAGCGCGCATTCGGATTTGCCTTCGCATCCTGGCTGTGGCTCATCTGAATGTTGTAGATGGTCTGACGGGAATAGTCATCGAACCCCTTCTGGCTCGTCACCAGGTTCTCGTAGCGGAAGTTGAAATTCCCCCTGAAGCGGTAGCGTTTCGCATACACCGATTGCGCCCTGAAGCCGTAGCTGCCGTTGGTGTACAGGTCGCCTGTGAAAGTCAGGTCCACGTACTCGCTCAGGGGCAGGTAGTAGCCCCCGTTTTGCAGGAAATACCCCCGGCGGGGATCATTCCCGAAGGTCGGCATCATGATGCCGGCGGTGCGTCCGGTGGTGAGCGGAAAATAGGCAAAGGGCAGGGCGATGGGCGTGGGCACATCCACGATGTAGAGGTTGCTGAAGCCCGCGATCACCTTCTTGCCGGGCACGAATTTTGCCTTGCGCACCCGTATGTAATAATCCGGGTCGATGGTGTCCTTGGAGGTGGTGAGCTTGCCCTCGCCCAAAAAGTAGACCGAATCGTTTTCCTTCTTGGTGCGCTCGGCGTAGACCTTCATCGCATCGCTCCCGAGTTGCCCCAGCCCCGCCTGCTGCTCGGTCCGCGAATTCCAGATGATGGCCTTTTCCGTGTCGAAATTGAACCGGATCGAATCCGGGATCACCTCGTTGGTGCCCTGTTTGAAGAAGGGCAGCTGGGAATAATTGCCCACCGAATCGCGGATCCTCCCGGCATATACCTCATTGCGGGCGTAGTCGAGCACGATGATGCCCGCTTTCAATTCGGTGTCCTGGTAATAGATTTCGGCCTCGTTGTACAGGTAGATCTTCTGTTCGGTCTGGCTGATGCGCACGTAATCCTTGGCCTTGTAGGTCACCTTGTCGAGCAGTGCGCCCTTGGCGGGTTGCACCGTGTCACGGGCCGTGGTATCGGGTGCCATGCCCAGCTCCTCAAGCATTTCCGGGAGCTGGGGAGCCGTAAGGCTGTCGCCCAATGGCTTTATGGGGAGGGGCCTTGCAATATCCTCCTGGGCCGGCAACAGCCCTGCGGCCAGGAAAAGCAGGCACAGGAAAAGAGTCAGGCGTCTATTTGCTAGCAAGGCTATAAATCCTATTTTTGTATGCGTTGGCTACGGACTCAGGGGTCAAACTTACATATTTTTCCCGCGGCAAAGCCCAATTACAATAAATTTAACCCGCTCCAAATCGATGGTAATACCGAGAAATAAAGGGATGATCGCCTCTGTCTTTCTGGGGCTTGCGGCCCTCTTAACGGGGAGTATGCGGGCCCAGGATGCCAGCCAGGGCAATGGGGCACCCACAGACTTTACCGTCGTGCTCGATGCCGGCCACGGCGGGCACGACCCGGGCAACCTCGGCAACGGTTTCCTGGAAAAGGACATTGCCCTGAAAATTGTTTTGGAAGTAGGCAGGAACCTTGCGGCCGTGCCCCAGGTCAAGGTCGTCTATACCCGAAATGACGATACTTTTGTCGATCTGTTCAAGCGGGGTGAGATCGCCAACAAGGCAAAGGCAGACCTTTTTGTATCGGTTCACTGCGATTCGCACAATTCAGATGCCCAGGGGGCAGGCACCTTCGTGCTCGGGCTGCACGCCAACAAACAGAACTTCGAGATCGCCAAGAAGGAGAACTCGGTGATCTACCTCGAAGACGACTACGAAACCCGTTATGCCGGTTATGACATCAATTCGCCCGAATCGGTGATCGGGCTTACCATCATGCAGGAAGAATTCCTCGATCAGAGCATTCACCTGGGCAAACTGGTGCAAGACCGTTTTACCGGCCAACTCGGGCGCACCGACCGCAAGGTGAAACAAGCCGGCTTTATCGTCTTGCACCAGACTTTCATGCCCAGCGTATTGATAGAAACCGGATTCCTCACCAACAAAGATGAAGGCTCCTATTTGAATTCCCGCAAGGGGCAGCAGGATATGGGCAAGGCCATCGCAGACGCCATTCTGGAATACCGCAATTCGGTGCGCACGGGCGGGGATGAGGCCATCACCCGGTCTGCCCCGGCTGAAAAGAAGGAAGAAACCAAAGCGGGCGGGCAGCCCGATCCCGCCCCGGCCCAGGGGGCCGTGGCCGCCGGGGCCAAACCTGTTGCGGAGAATGGCAAGCCGGCAAACCAGCCTGCCGTCTCCCAGCCAGACCCGGTAAAGGCCGAGAAGGCCCCGCAAACCGGCGCAGCAGATTCGGGCCAGCCCAAACAGGAAGCGGCGGCCGACCCGGTCAAGGCTGAGGCGCCGGCCATCCTCTTCAAGGTGCAGCTGGTGGCGGTCAGCCGTGAACCCAGCCTGAATCCGGACGATTTCAATGGCCTGCCCAACCTTTCGGTCGAACGCCACCAAAAGGTTTACCGCGTGCTGTACGGAAATACCCCTTCTTACGAGGAAGCCCAGCGCCTGCAGTCGTTTGCAGCCCTCAGGGGGTATCCGGAGGCCTACATTGTCGCCTACCGGAACGGGGAGCGCATCCCCCTGCCCGAAGCCCTGTCGGCCCTGCCTCAATAAGGGGGCGGGCTTCTAAAAATTATTCCTAATTTTGCGAGAAACGAAAATCGATCCGATTGAAACTCTCCAGGGAAATTAAGACAGGCATTATCGTGATAGGCGGAATCCTGTTGTTCATACTCGGCTTTTCGTACCTGAAATCAACCCCCTTATTTGACGACAGCAAGACGTTCTACGTAGTGTACGACCATGTGGGGGGGCTGCAGCCGGGCACGCAGGTCAGCATCAACGGATATGCGGTCGGAAAGGTCAACGACATCCGCTTTAAAGATTCTTCCGGGAAATTGCTGGTCACCTTCTCGGTCGACAAGTCCTTTGAATTTTCCAAAAACAGCCCGGCCGAATTGTATGACACGGGTATCATAGGGGGGAAGGGCATACAGATTCAGCCCGTTTTTGACGGGGCACCCCCTGCCAAGAGCGGCGATACCCTGCCCAGCAGCACCCGCCCGGGGCTTACCGAACTGGTCCAGCAAAAGCTGACGCCCCTGCAGCTCAAGATCGAAGGAGCGGTCACCCATGCCGATTCCCTGCTTTTCAATTTCAACCAGGTGCTCGACGAGAATACGCGCCAGAACCTGCGCGAAACCATTAGCGGCCTGAAGGAGGTCGTCGCGAGTTTCCAGAAAACCTCCAACGGGCTCAACGACCTGCTGGCAGACAACCGGAGCCGCATCGACAGCACCCTTGACAATATCGGGCAGGTCTCGGCCAACCTGGCACGGCTGTCTGACACCCTGTCGACCTCGGGCCTCGGGCGGGCCATTGCCAGCCTTGAAAGCACCCTGGGGCACCTGAACACCGTGCTCGCCCGCATGGAAAGCGGGGAGGGCACCATGGGCCGCCTGCTCAAAGACGATTCCCTGTACGTCAACCTGAACGAAGCCTCCCGCCAGCTCGAGCTGCTGCTGCAGGATTTCCGCCTGAACCCCAAACGCTATGTGAACGTCTCGGTCTTTGGGAAAAAGCAGAAAGAATACACCCTGCCGGAAAATGACCCGGCCGATCTAAAGGAACCCGAGTGATGGCCTACCTGCCCAATTTGCTGTTTGCGGTTGCCCTGATCTTAGGCATTGGTTATTTCACGCGGAATATCCAAAAGCTCCTGCGCAACATACGGCTCGGGAAGGATATGAAGCCCGAAGGGCCGAGGTCCCAACGCCTGCGGAACATGGCGCTGATCGCCATCGGGCAGCGCAAGATGGTGGTGCGCCCCATCGCCGGCCTGCTCCACCTCATCGTGTACCTCGGGTTTATCATCATCAACATCGAGGTGGTCGAGATCATCCTCGACGGCTTATTGGGTACCCACCGGCTATTCGCCTTCCTCGGGCCTGCCTATGATTTGCTGATCGCTTCCTTTGAAATCCTGGCCCTGCTGGTCATCATTGCCGTGGTGATCTTCTGGCTGCGCCGCAACGTGTTGCGCCTGCAGCGATTCCGGAAACCTGAGATGAAGGGCTGGCCTAAAAAGGATGCAGACTGGATCCTCTACATCGAATGCATCCTGATGTGCCTCTTTCTGACCATGAACGCGGCCGATTATTCCCTTCAGCAGGCAGGGGTGGCCCACTACGTGCAGGCGGGGTCCTTTCCGGTGAGCAGCCTGATCGCCCCCATGATGTCGGGCTGGTCTGAAAGCACCCTGATTATCGTGGAACGTGCGGCCTGGTGGGCCCATATCCTCGGAATCCTTTTCTTTCTGAACTACCTCTATTATTCCAAGCACCTGCACATATTGCTGGCTTTCCCGAATACGTACTGGGGCCGGCTCGAGCCCAAGGGCCAGATGGACAACCTCGAATCGGTGCGCAGGGAGGTGGCCCTGATGATGGACCCCGAAGCAGATCCCTACGCGGCCCCGGCCGAAGGGGCAGCCCCTCCTGAGAAGTTCGGGGCATCCGATGTGATGGACCTGAGCCGCATCCAGCTGCTGAATGCCTATACCTGCACCGAATGCGGCCGTTGCACCAGTGAGTGCCCGGCCAACCAAACCGGCAAGAAGCTTTCCCCCCGGCAGATCATGATGGCCACCCGCGACCGCCTCGAAGAAGTGGGCCGCAGCCTGGATGCGTCTAAGGGGAAATGGGAACCCGACGGAAAACAACTGCTTGACGACTACATTACGCGCGAAGAGCTCTGGGCCTGCACCACCTGCAATGCCTGTGTCGAGGCCTGCCCGGTCAGTATCGATCCATTGTCTATCATCCTGGAAATGAGGAGATACCTGGTAATGGAGCAGTCGGCGGCTTCGGCCGAGCTCAACGGTATGATGAGCAATATCGAAAACAACGGGGCCCCCTGGCCCTTCAACCAGATGGACCGCCTGAACTGGGCCCAGGAAACACAGTAAGAAACAGTGATGGAACCAACAACGGGAATACCCACCCTGGCCGAGATGACTGCCCGTGGCGAGCAGCCTGAAGTGTTGTTCTGGGTGGGCTGCGCCGGGAGTTTTGACGACCGCGCCAAGAAGATCACCAAGGCTTTCGTGAAGCTCTTGCAGAAAGCGGGTGTTTCCTTCGCCGTTTTGGGCACGGAAGAAAGCTGTACGGGCGACCCGGCCAAGCGGGCCGGCAATGAATTCCTGTTCCAGATGCAGGCAGCCGTCAACATTCAGGTGCTCAACGGCTACGGCGTGCGCAAGATCGTAACCACCTGCCCGCACTGTTTCAACACCCTGAAAAACGAATACCCCGAACTGGGGGGCGACTACGAGGTGGTGCACCATACCCGCTTTCTGAAGGATTTGCTGGAGGAAGGGCGCCTGCGCCTCGAAGGCGGAACCTTCCGGGGCAAACGCATCACCTACCACGACCCCTGTTACCTGGGGCGCGCCAATGGCATTTATGAAGCCCCGCGCGAGCTGATCCGCAAACTCGACGCCGAGCTGGTCGAGATGAAAACCTGCCGGCAGCGGGCCCTGTGTTGCGGGGCCGGGGGTGCCCAGATGTTCAAGGAACCCGAAAAGGGCGACAAAGACATCAATGTGGAGCGCACCGAACAGGCCCTGGAAACCGGATCGGGGATCATCGCCGCCGCCTGCCCGTTCTGCAATACGATGCTGACCGACGGGGTGAAGGGCAAAGAGAAGGAAGGATCGGTGCGCGTGCTCGACCTGGCAGAATTGCTGGCGGGGGCTGCCGACCTGTAAAAGTATAAAAGCAAGAATATGCTCGTCCCTTTTGAGAAATTACCGGAGACCTCCCGCATCTGGATCTACCAGGCCGACCGGGCGTTCACGCCCGAAGAAGTCAGCACGGTGAAAGGGGCTTTGGATGCCTTCCTCAGCCAGTGGACGGCCCACGGGGCCGACCTCTATGCCGGCTACCTGATGCCGTATGACCGGTTTATCGTCATCGGCCTCGACCAGGGCACGCACGCCGCTTCAGGCTGTTCCATCGACGCGTCGGTGCATTTCATCCAACAGCTCGAAGCGCGTTTCGGCGTGGTGCTGCTCGACCGGATGAACGTCACCTTCAAGCAGGGCGACCAGATTTCGTATAAACCCCTGCAGGAATTCCGGAAAATGGCACGCTCCAAGGCGGTTTCTCAAAACACGGTGGTATTCAACAACCTGGTAACCAATAAATACGAATTTGAGCACGACTGGGAGGTACCGGCCTCAGAGAGCTGGCACAACCGGTTCTTCTGAGACAGGAGCTCAGCCGCCGGCATGAGGCCGGTTTCTTTTTGTATGTGGATAATATGAAGTGGACCTGGATAGCAATGGCCCTGACCCTTCTCCCGGGTAGGGGGCTTTCCCAAACCGATCCCCTGATCACCCCAGACAGCGCCGCCCAGGCCGACTGGGTCGATTCCCGCTATGAGGCCATGTCGCTTGAAGACCGGGTCGGGCAGCTGTTCATGGTCATGGTTTCGTCTTCACAGGGGAAGGCCACCCAGCAGCAGGTCACCCGCTGGGTGCGCGATTACGGCATCGGGGGGGTTGTTTTCAGCACAGGGGGCCCGGTGCGGCAGGCGCAGATGACCAATGCCTTCCAGCAGGCTGCCAAAACCCCCCTGCTCATCGCCATGGATGCCGAATGGGGCCTGGCCATGCGGCTCGATTCCACCTATGCTTTTCCCTGGAATATGACCCTGGGGGCCATCCGCGACAGCGCCCTGCTCGAGGAAATCGGCTACCAGATCGGAAAGCACAACCAGCGGTTGGGGGTACATATCAATTTTGCCCCGGTGGCCGACATCAATACGAATCCGGCGAACCCCATCATCGGGAACCGTTCTTTCGGGGAAGACACCGAAGAGGTGTCGCGCCATGCCCGCCTGCTCATGCAGGGCATGCACCGGGCCGGCATCCTGACCAGCGGCAAGCACTTTCCGGGGCATGGGGATACTTCGGTGGATTCCCACAAGGCCCTGCCGCAAATCCCCTTTGACCGGAAACGCCTCGATTCGGTCGAACTCGTCCCGTTCCGCGACCTGATCCGGGCCGGTTTGCCGTCGGTGATGATCGCCCACCTGAACGTGCCGGGCCTCACGGGGTCTGAAGAAACCCCCACCTCCCTTTCAGACCAATTGATCGGGCAGGTGCTGAAGGAGGAGCTCGGTTTTAAGGGCCTGGTCTTTACCGATGCCCTGAACATGAAAGGGGTCACTTCTTACGGGGAGGGGATCAACACCACCCTGTCGGCCTTCCTGGCCGGGAACGACATTTTACTCATGCCCGAGAACCTGGAATCAGACCGGGCCGCTTTCCTCGAGGCCTGCCGCAACGGCCTGATCACCGAGGAGCGCCTTGCCCATTCGGTGAAGAAGATCCTCAGGGCCAAATACAAGGCGGGCCTCAGCCATCCCAAACCTGTCGATCTTGAAGGCCTTTACGACAACCTCAATGCCCCCGAAAATGACCTGCTGTACGAGCGGGCCATGGAAGGGGCCATCACCGTTTTGAAAGACAAGGTCTCCCTGTTGGGGATCCGCAAGCTCGAAAACAAGAAAATTGCCTATGTGAAACTGGGCGATGCCGATCACCAGGCGTTCCTGGATCGCTTGCGCCTGTATGCCCGGGTAGACGAGGTGATGGCAGAAGACCTGCCCACCCTGCTCGCCCGCCTGCAGCCGTACAACCTGGTCATCATCGGCATGCACCAGTCCAATGAAACCCCCTGGAAAAAGCACGCGTTTACCCCCAGGGAACGCGAGTGGCTGGAGCGGCTGACCCAATTGCCCACGGCCAACACCATCCTCACGGTATTCGCCCGACCGTACGTCCTTTCAGATGTCGGTAGTTTCGAGGCGCTCGACGGCCTGGTCATGGCCTACCAGAACAGCCGCATTGCCCAGGAAACGGCCGCCGAATTGCTTTTCGGGGTGTTTCCGTCCCGGGGCAGGCTCCCGGTGACCGCCCATCCGGAATTTCCCGCTGGGAGCGGCATAGACCTCAAGGCCATGATGCGGCTGGGGTACAGCCTCCCGGAGCGGGTCGGCTTTGACCGGCAGTTGCTGGCCCGGGTCGATACCCTGGTGCAGCAGGGGATCGATTCCCTCATGTATCCCGGGGCCCAGGTGCTGGTAGCCCGGCACGGGCAGGTGGTCTACCATAAGGCCTTTGGGAAACAGACCTATGACGGGGACCGGCAGGTGGCCCTCACCGACCTGTACGACCTGGCTTCCCTGACCAAGATCCTGGCCACCCTGCCTGTTCTGATGTCGATGGAGGAACGCGACCAGATCCGGTTGAACGACACCTTTGCCGACCTGAACCCGGCCTATGCCGATACGGATATAAGGGAGGTAACGGTTTTGAAAGCCCTCAGCCATTACGGCCGCCTCCCCGCCTGGATTGCCTTTTACCTCGATACCCTGGGCAAAGACCGCAAGCCCTCGCCCAATTTCTACCGGCACAGCCCGTCTGAGGGCTTTTCCATCAAGGTGGCCGAAAGCCTCTACCTGACCACGGCCTATACCGATTCCATATACAACCGCATCGGGAGGCAGAGCCTGAAATCGAACCGGTACCGGTATAGCGATATCGCCTATTACGTCTTTAAAAAGTACATTGAGGACAAACTGGAGAAGCCTTTGGATGTCGTCACCCGCGAGTTCCTGTACGAACCCCTTGGGGCCACGCGTACCGCCTTCAACCCGCTGGAGCGCTTCCCGGCCAGGGAGATCGTTCCGACTGAGGTCGACACTTATTACCGCTATCAGACGGTGCAGGGGTATGTGCACGACATGGGGGCAGCCATGCAGGGCGGAGTAGGGGGGCACGCCGGCCTTTTCAGCAATGCCAACGACGTGGCCAAGATCATGCAGATGTACCTGCAGGGCGGGTATTACGGGGGCACCCGGTTTATCGAGGACCGGACCGTTGAAAAATTCAACAAGTGTTACTTCTGCAACCATAATGTGAGAAGGGGCGTTGGCTTCGACAAGCCCGACCCCGTAGAGAAAGGGCCTACCTGCGGCTGCGTGTCACACCGCAGTTTCGGGCATAGCGGCTTTACCGGCACTTACACCTGGGCCGACCCCGATTCGGGCATCGTGTATGTCTTCCTCTCCAACCGCACTTACCCCTCTTCGTCCAACAACCTGCTGATCCGCACCGGGCTCCGCACCCGCGTCCAGCAGGCGATTTATGATTCCATTATCAACTAGGGACGTTTTTAAAACGTACCTTTATAGCTATGAAGATAGCCATAGTCTGTTATCCCACCTTCGGGGGAAGCGGCGTTGTAGCCACCGAACTGGGCATTGCCCTGGCCCAGCGCGGGCATGAGATCCATTTCGTCACCTACCGCCAGCCCGTCCGTTTGGAATTGTTGAGCAGCAATATCCATTTCCACGAAGTCCACGTTCCGGAATACCCGCTCTTCCATTATCAGCCCTATGAGCTGGCCCTCTCGAGCAAACTGGTCGATACCGTCAAGATGTTCGGGATCGAATTGCTGCACGTGCACTACGCCATCCCCCACGCCTATGCGGGCTATATGGCCAAGAAAATCCTGGAAGAAGATGGCATCTACCTGCCCATGGTCACCACCCTGCACGGCACCGACATCACCCTGGTGGGGAACCACCCGTTTTACAAGCCGGCCGTGAATTTCAGCATCAATAAGTCCGATGAGGTAACCTCGGTTTCCGAAAGCCTCAAACAGGATACCCTGGAGTTTTTCGATATCAAGAAGGACATCCACGTAATCCCGAACTTCATCGACAAGCGCAAGTACACGCGCACCCCTGAGAATTGCCACCGCTCGCTGATGGCACGCGACAATGAGCGGATCATCACCCACATCAGCAACTTCCGGAAAGTGAAGCGGGTAGGGGATGTGGTGGCCGTTTTCAACCGCATCCAGCAGCAAATCCCTGCCAAACTGATCATGGTCGGGGAGGGCCCTGAAAAGGAGGGAGTAGAGCGCATGGTCGAAGAGCTCGGCATTTCCGAGAAAGTCATCTTTCTGGGCAACAGCAACGAGATCGAGCACATCCTCTGCTTTTCGGACCTCTTTCTGCTGCCCTCCGAAAAGGAGAGCTTTGGCCTGGCGGCCCTGGAGGCCATGATCACCAAAACCCCTGTAATTTCCAGCAATACGGGCGGCATCCCGGAGCTCAACAAACATGGGGTAACCGGCTTTCTGAGCAACGTGGGCGACATCGACGATATGGTGGCCAATGCCATGACCATCCTGAAAGACGACGCCACCCTGGAGCGTTTCAAGAAAAACGCCTACGAAGTCGCCTGCCAGTTCGATATACAGCATATCCTGCCGCTGTATGAGGCGGTGTATGAAATGGCGTATGCTTCCCGCACCACGGCCCCACACAAATAGTTTTGGCGATTTTCTAAAAAGGAGTCTTTTCCGCTGTAAATACAGATATCCAACTTGAGTTCTTTTTGCGGTATCCGAATTTTTTTCCTGAATAGTATACTAAACCTATAGGATAATGTATATTTGTCCCGTGACGCGTTGCGCATGACTAATATTCAACATACAGCGATCCTGGCAGCCCTGGAGGCCGGAAAGGCCATTCTCGCCTATTATTACGACGGGCGGGAGCTTGCCATTGTCACCAAAGAGGACCATACCCCGGTAACCGATGCCGACCTTGAGTCGAACCGGATTATTGAGCGGTTCCTGGCTCCCACGGGCTATCCTATTTTAAGTGAAGAGAACCGCGAGGTCCCTTTTGAAGTCCGCAGGAACTGGGGCACCTGCTGGATCGTTGACCCCCTCGACGGGACCAGGGAGTTCTTAAAGCACAACGGGGAGTTCACCGTCAATATCGCCCTGTGCGAAAACAACAAAGCTGTTTTCGGGGTCATTTACGCTCCCGTTAGC
>CAYWZF010000024.1:0-31725 GCA_964461555.1 uncultured Robiginitalea sp.
CTCTAAAACCCGCCCCGGCCCGAGAGCCGGGGTTCCTGCTTTTTGACCCCCGACCGGGCCGGTGGCCTGCAGTGTTAAAATGGAGGCTTCCTGTAACGTTTTTCTGCTCAGGTCGTCTTGTGGATACATCATCAATCAATCATCATCAAAAAACGAACAGCCATGAGACACCGCTATTTAGCGCTACTCCTGCTTTTTGCCTCCATCCTCCCGACACAGGCAGCAGCAGACCCCGGATCCGGCGCCGATTACGGGCAAATCACCGGGAACGTTATCGACCAAACCCTGCATGAACCCGTGGCCTATGCGGCCGTCGTGGTAAAAAACGCCTCAGACGGCACCACTGTGGAAGGGGGCATTACCCGCGACGACGGGTCGTTTGAAATCGGCAAGCTGCCCGACGGGGATTTCGTGCTGGAAGTGCAGTTTATCGGCTACAAGACCTACAGCGAGAACTTCCATATCTCCCGCGGCGACCGCACCCACGATTTCGGGACCATTGCCCTCGAAGAGGCGGCCACCGAGCTGAACGGCGTCGAGGTGGTCGGCGAGCGCACCACCATCGAACAGCGTGTAGACCGCAAGGTGGTCAACGTGGGCAAGGACCTTACCACAACGGGCCCCACCGCTTCTGATATCATGAACAACATCCCCTCGGTGAGCGTTGACCAGCAGACCGGCCAGATCAGCCTGAGGGGCAATACCAACGTGCGGGTAATGGTTGACGGCAAGCTTTCGAACATCCCGGTCGCCCAACTGCTGAAGCAGATCCCCTCTACCTCGATCAAGTCGATCGAGCTGATCACCAACCCCTCGGCCAAATACAACCCTGAGGGCATGAGCGGCATCATCAACATCATTTTGCACAAGAATGCCAACATCGGCTTTAACGGAAACCTCAACACGGGCCTGACCAAGGGCGAAGAAGCAAAGTTCAATTCGTCCCTCGACCTGAATTACCGCAACGGGAAGTTCAACGTGTACGGCAATGCGGGCACCAACATTGGCAAATACGTAAACGACGGGGTGATCAACCGCCTGGAAGAGGATTCTCAGCAGCTTTTTGACGTGCTCTCGAACGACAAATCGTACCTGTACAAATTCGGGCTCGACTTCTACCTCGACGATCACAATACCTTTTCGGTCTTCACCAACCAGAATATCTATGACGGGCTTACCGAGGTGGATCTCGACGTTACCTTTGCCCAAAACCCCCAATTGAACCTGGGGCAGCTCTTGCTGAGCGACCAGGCTAACCATTCCCAGCAGTATAATTTCGACTACAAGCACCTGTTCGGGAAAGAGGGGCACAGCATTGAGCTGGAGGCCGACTACAACCGCTTCGACAATACGGAAGAAGCCGATTACGTGGCAAGAGGGGCCTCCCCCTTCCCCGATTTCGAGGAATTCGTGGAGACCGAACGCACCCAGACCACCCTGAACCTCGATTATGTGAACCCGATCGATTCGCTTTCGAACCTGGAGCTCGGCCTGCAGGCCCGGCTTTTCGAAACATTTACAGATTACAGCTCAACCGGGCTTTCCTATAACGCCCAGGGCGAACTGGTAGCTACCCCGAGCACTGCCTTCCGCTACGACACCGACATCTATGCCGCCTATGCAACCTACAGCCGCACCATGGGCAAATGGTCTGTGCAGGCCGGAATCCGTGCCGAACAGGTAGAGGTAATCGCCGACACCAACCAGGTCAGGGCGTTTACGGATTCCTATTTCGAGCTGTATCCTTCGGCCTTTGTGACGTATTCGCCTGGAGAGAAGGACCAGTTCCAGCTGAGCCTCAGCCGCCGGATCGACCGGCCGGGGCTTGACCAGGTAAACCCGATCCGCGAATTCTCGACCCCGGTGATTTCCTCTTTCGGGAACCCGGCCCTGCTGCCCCAGTTCACCATGTCGTATGAGGCCAACTACACCCGTCGGTTCAAGCTGGGGAGCGTCACGGCCGGTGCCTTCTACCGCAGCATCTCAGACGAGATCAACCGGGCCCTGTACCTCGACCGCCTCGACCTGAACCGCATTGTGCTCACCTACGACAACTTTGACGACACAGACGCCTACGGGGTAGAAGTCTCGGCCAACATCAAGCCCCTGTCGTGGTGGAACATCAATGCCAGCTTTGACCTGTACCAGCAAACCCAGCGGGGCTTTACCGAGAGCCTCCCCCCGGGGATCACCGACCCTACCGAAGACGATATCGTTACCGAGAACCTTTCTGTCGACAACGTCATCTGGAACGTGCGGATCAACAACAACCTGAAAGCCACCGAGCGGCTCAACTTCCAGGTATTCGGGATGTACCGCGGGGAGCAGCAGACATTGCAGTTCACCCAGGAGCCCATGTACATGATCAACACGGGGGCCCAGTACACCTTTGCCCAGGGAAAGGGCACCCTGAGCCTGAACGTGAACGACGTGTTCAACTGGATGAGCGCCCGCATCAGTGCCGATAACCCCATTGCCCAAACCGCCGAGTTCCGCTGGGAAAACCGCACCCTGTTCCTGGGGCTTTCGTACCGCTTCGGCAGCGACAAGAACCGCGCCCTTTCGCGCAAGCGCCGCGACGACAACACCAAGCAGGGAGGCGGGGGAATGTTCTGACCGGCCCGGCGGGCCCTCACGGGCACTGAGATGTTAAAACCTGCCAAGGGGCGTAACATCGCAGGCGAATTGACGTCTATTGGAATAGGCAGGCCCTGGAGGGGATTGGTTGGTTAACCCTCCTGGGCGATGCACGAAGAGAGCCCCGGCCATAAGGCCGGGGTTCTTTGGTTTTAAGGAAATGGGGTGGCTTACCAGCGGATGATGGCACTGCCCCAGGTAAACCCGCTGCCGAAGGCTGCCAGCACGACCACATCGTTTTCGGCCACCCGGCCGGCCTCCCATGCCTCGGTAAGGGCGATGGGGATGCTGGCTGCCGTGGTATTGCCATACCGCATGATGTTGTTGAACACCTGCTGGTCAGACAGCCCGAACTTTTGCTGGATGAACTGGGAAATCCGCAGGTTGGCCTGGTGCGGAATGAGCATGTCGATGTCTTTCGGCTGCAGGCCATTCTTTTTCAAGCCTTCCATGATCACCTCGCTGAAGCGTACCACCGCGTTTTTGAAGACGAACTGCCCGTTCATATAGGGGTAGTAAGACGCATCTTCCGGATCGTTGTCGCGGAGGATGTCGGTCACCCACCGCTTGCCCATGCCCGGGGCGAGCAGCGACAGCTCCTCGGCGTGCTGCCCCTCGCTGTGGAGGTGGGTCGACAAGATGCCCCGGGTGGGGTCTTCTTCCCGGCTCAGGACAGCCGCCCCGGCCCCGTCCCCGAAAATAACGGAAACGCCCCGCCCGCGGGTGGTCATGTCGAGCCCTTTGGAATGCAATTCGGAGCCGATGACCAGCACATGTTTATACATGCCCGTCTTGATGTACTGGTCGGCCAGGGAAACCCCGTAGACAAAGCCCGAGCACTGGTTGCGGATGTCGACGGCCCCCACGGTGCGCAGGCCCAGGTCGCGCTGTACCAGCACGCCCGGCCCCGGGAAGTAATAGTCCGGGCTGAGGGTGGCAAATACCACAAAATCGATGTCTTCGGGCGACAGCCCGGCCCGTTCCATAGCGATTCGGGCCGCCCGGACCCCCATGGAAGTGGTGGTGTCTACCCCGGGTTCGGCATAGCGCCTCTGTTCGATCCCGGTGCGTTCCCTGATCCAGGCATCGCTGGTATCCATGAGCTGAGAAAGTTCATCATTGGTAACTACCCGTTCGGGGACATAGAACCCGAGCCCGGTGATCCTTGAATTGTACATACTGATGTCGTTTGGTTAAAGGATGGCCCCTTTCGGGTCCACCACGTCTAAAATACCGATTAATGCAATCCCCACCTAGCATTGGGGCCCAAAAATAGACCGGGCAGCCCCGGATCGGTCCCGGTATTTCCCCCAAAAGTTTAGTATCTTGAGGCACCCCTTCAGGGTGCCATTCTTTTTTATCAAAACCAGATCCGATGAAAATAAGATTGTTGTTTTTGCTGGCCCTGGGCTGTACTGCGGCCATGGGACAGTCCCAACTGGGGTACCAGACCCCGCCTGAGTCTATCCTGAAACTGGCCGATGCCCCCCTGCCCCCTTCGGTGTGGACCACAGACCGGGGCGACATGGTATTGCTGTCGCGGAATCCCTACAAGAGCATCGCCGAATTATCCCAGCCCGAATTGCGCCTCGCCGGGTTGCGGATCAACCCAAAAACCAATATCGGCAGCCGCACCACCTTTTACAACAACCTGCAGGTGAAAACCGACGGCCAGCGCGATGCCCGGGAGGTGGCCGGCCTGCCCGGGGAGCCCATGCTCTCGAACTTCAGCCTCTCGCCCGACCAGCAAATGCTGGCCATGACCCACACCACCGATACAGGGGTGGAGCTCTGGGCGGTCGACCTGAAAACGGCCGAAGCCCGGCGGGTATCTGCCGGGCCCCTGAATGCGAACATGGGAATGCCCTATGCCTGGTTCAAGGACGGGCAGGCCCTGTTGGTGAAGATGCTGCCCGAAGACCGCCGGCCGCTGATTGACCGGAGCGAGAACATCCCCCAGGGACCGACCATCGCGACCAATGACGGGAAGAAAGCGCAAAACCGCACCTACCAGGACCTGATCAAAAATCCGGACGACGCTTTCAATTTTGAGCAGCTGGCCCTGAGCGCCCTCTACCGGGTAAGCCTCGACGGTCGCAGCAGCCTGTGGAAGGAGGCGGGCCTCTACCAGAGCATGCGCTTTTCCCCCGATGGGCAGTACCTGCTGGTGGTAACGGTGGAAAAACCCTTTTCCTACCTGGTGCCCTATTACCGCTTCCCCTCCAAAACCGCGGTATACACACAGGATGGCAACCTGGTCAGCACCGTTCTGGAGGTGCCCCTGATCGAAGACCTGCCCCAGGGCTTCATGGCCGTGCGCCAGGGGATGCGCGACCTCGACTGGCGCAATGACCGCCCGGCAAGCCTGGTGTATGTGGAGGCCCTTGACGGGGGCGACCCCGCCGTGGAAGCGGAATACCGCGATGCCGTGTACCAGCTCGAGCCGCCCTTCAGGGGCAGCGGCACCCTGCTGCTCAAGGTCAAAAACCGCATGGAGCGTATTGCCTGGGGCAACGACCGGGTGGCGGTGGCCACCGACAGCTGGTTCAATACCCGCAACACCCGCACCTACCTTTTCGACCCCTCGGCCCCGGGCAGGGAACCCCGCCTGCTGGCCGACCGCAACTACCAGGATACCTACAGCGACCCCGGCACCTGGGCCATGAAACGGAACCCGTACGGGGAGGAGGTGCTGGCCCTGGACCGCAGGGGCCACGCCTATTTGTTGGGGGAGGGCTATACCCCCCAGGGGCAGTATCCGTTTGTGGACCGGGTAGACCTCAATACCCTGGGCAAGGAACGCGTCTACACCTCGCGCCTGGAAGGGCAGAAGGAAACGCTGCTCGAATACGACCCGCTCGAAGACCGGCTGCTGGTGCGCATCGAATCGCCTTCGGAATACCCCAACTATTTCGAGAAAAGCCTGGTACGCCGCAAGGGCCCCGAGCAGCTCACTTTTTTTGAAAACCCCTACAAAGCCCTGGCCGGGGTGCACAAGGAAGTGATCACCTACCCGCGCGAAGACGGCCTGGAACTGAGCGGCACCCTGTACCTGCCCGAGGGGTACGACCGGAACTCCGGCGAAAAGCTGCCCATGATCTTATGGGCCTACCCCCGGGAATTCAAGGACAAGAACAGCGCTTCCCAGAATACGAGCAACCCCAACGAGTTTACCTACCCCTCCTGGGGGTCTCCGGTCTTTTGGGTGACCCGCGGCTATGCCGTGCTTGACGACGCGGCCTTTCCCATCATCGGGGAAGGGGAAAACGAGCCCAATGACACCTTCCGCACCCAGCTGGTGGCCAATGCCAAAGCGGCCATTGATGCCGTCGATGCCATGGGGGTCATCGACCGGAGCCGCGTGGGGGTGGGCGGGCACAGCTACGGCGCCTTCATGGTGGCCAACCTGCTGTCGCACTCCGGCCTGTTTGCAGCCGGCATTGCCCGCAGCGGGGCCTACAACCGTACCCTGACCCCTTTCGGGTTCCAGTCAGAAGAACGCAACTACTGGGAGGCCCCGGAGGTGTATTACAGCATGTCGCCCTTCATGCACGCCGACAAGATGAAGACCCCCCTGCTGCTCATCCACGGGGAGGCCGACAACAACTCGGGCACCTACCCCATGCAGAGCGAGCGCTACTTCAATGCGCTAAAGGGCCTCGGCGCCACGGTAAGGCTGGTCATGCTGCCCCAGGAAAGCCACGGCTACCGGGCCCGGGAAAGCATCCTGCACATGCTCTGGGAGCAGGACCAGTGGCTGGAAGCCTACCTGAAGCCCCAGGCGCCCCAGCCCGAACTGGCTCAGCCGTTGGAAGACAGATAAGCCTCGAAGGCGTTTACGCGCACCCGGGCCCGCAGGTCGTGGAGCAGGTGGAAAAGGCCGAAGAAGGTCCGGTTCATGTACAGGAAGTGGGGCGATCCGCGCCCGGCATCCATCTTCCTGAGGCCGGGGTCGCCCGCATAGCGCCGGCCCAGTTCGTTCACGGAGCCCCAGAACTCCTCAGAACCGAAATCAAAGGTCTCTGACTGGAAGGGCCGGGTGAACAACCCGATCATTTCCCGAAACAGGTCTTTGTAAAATGCGGCCTCTGAGGGGCTGTCGCCGGGGGAGAGGATCTCCAGTTCGACGAGCTTGGCGGCAAACTGCCGCGGGTCGTCCAATACTTCGGGGCGGGCCAGCTCGAAATAGGGGGCATAGAAGGCATCGGGGATCTTTTTGACACAGCCAAAGTCGATGGCGATCAGGCTGCCGTCGCCCCCCACCAGAAAATTTCCCGGGTGCGGATCGGCGTGCACCTGCCTGAGCCCGTGGATCTGGAACATGTAAAAATCCCACAGCACCTGCCCGAGCCTTTGGCCCGTTTCAGGTGCAAAGCCGGTGCGGACGTAGTCGCCCAGGTGCACCCCGTCCATCCAGTCCATGGTCAGGATACGCTCCGAAGACCACTCGGGGTAATACTTCGGGAACCGGATGCCGGGCAGGCGGGCACACGCCTCCGAGATATAGCGGCCCTGGGCCAGCTCGAGGCGATAGTCGGTTTCTTCCATCAGTTTCCCCTCCACTTCCCGAAAATACTTGTCGAGGTCAGAGCCGTTGAGCTGGAGCATGCGGGTGGCCACCGGCCGTACAAGGGCCAGGTCAGACCGTACGCTGTCGGCAACGCCGGGGTACTGGATCTTCACGGCCAGCTGCCTGCCGTCCTTGGAGGCGCGGTGCACCTGCCCGATGCTGGCCGCGTGCACTGCCTCAGGGTGAAAGGTGTCAAAGAGCGCCTGTGGCTCGTCTCCAAAATACTTGCGGAAGGTCTTGCGCACCAGGGGGGCCGACAAGGGGGGCACCGAGAACTGGGCCAGGGAGAATTGCTCGACATAGGCCCGCGGCAACAGGTTTTGCTCCATGCTGAGCATCTGGGCCACTTTCAGGGCGCTGCCCTTCAGGCTCTTCAGCCCGTCATAGACATCGCGGGCGTTGTCTTCATCAAGGGAATCGCGTTCCAGGTCGGGGTTCAGCAATTTTTTGCCGTAGAACTTCACGTAGTTGCCCCCCAGCTTCACGCCGGTTTGCACCAGCTTCCCGGCGCGTTCGAATTTGGTAACGGGGATCCGGTCGAGTGTTTTCATGCCCTGTCAGCCGCCGTTTAAGAGAATCGTTCCCGCACCAGGAACTTGCCAAAATCGATCACGCGCTCAAGGGGGGTGTGGTCGAGCAAATCAAAGATGGTGTGCACCGATTTCTCGATGGCGGCATCGGTTTTCTCAAACCCGGCTGAATCGTCGTTCACCCAGAAATCGAGCAGGAACAGGAGCTGGGCCCAGAACCCTTCAGCAAGCAGGCGTTCCCGTGCCGGGGCCAGCTTTTTTAAGGCGGGGGGCGCGGCATTGCCAAACCAGGCGCCGGAGAGCTCCCTTATGCGGCCACGGAGGGCAGAGAGGCGCTCCACCCGTTTGAAACCAGGGGCGCTGGCCTGCAGGTCGAGCAGTACATACGACCGGTTGAGCGCCAGCAATTCAAAGAAGGTATAGAAAAAGCCGAGCACCTTTTCGCGGGCAGGGGCGGCCTCAAAACCTTCGGATTGCTCCAGGCGCTCGAGGGCCTGGTCAAAAAAAGAAGCCCACACGGCTTTGCGGAGGCCTTCAAGCGAGCCGAACCGGGTGTAAAAGTCGGCTTCCTCCCACCCCCTTTCCTTGCAGAAGGAGTAGACCGAAACCGGGAAAGTCGAGGTCTCCAGGGCGGTTTTCATGTAAGCTTCCATTAGGTTCTCGGCGGTTGGTTTCGGGGTTTTCGGGCGGGCAGGCATATATATTCGGATTATGGTTTACGTAAGTCAGGGCGGGCGGAATCAAAAAGCGTGCCCTCAGACGAAGACACGCTCTTCAAACAACCTAACCAATTAAAATCTGATTGCAGATTTCAAAACGCTTCTTCATAGCAATCTTGAACTCGAATCGATGAATCAAAGATATTTCTGTTTAATTTATTTTCCAAATGTTTAAACATTTTATCGTGTTAAAGTTTTTATAAATCCAAAAAGACCCCCGGGCAGGTGTCAGTTTGTCACCCCGTGCCGCCTTGGTACTTTTTTTGAAGTAACGCTGGCAGCAAAAAATTTGATTCCTATGACAACCGGTAAAATCAATGTTTCCGTAGACAACATTTTTCCGCTCATCAAAAAATTCCTCTACAGCGACCATGAGATCTTCCTCCGGGAACTGATCTCCAATGCCACAGACGCCACCCTGAAGCTGAAACACCTGGTTTCAATCGGCGAAGCCAAGGTGGAACTGGGCAACCCCCTGATTGAGGTGCGCATCGACAAAAAGGGCAAGAAATTGCACATTCTGGACCAGGGTATCGGGATGACCGAAGAAGAGGTCATAAAGTATATCAACGAAGTGGCCTTTTCCGGGGCCGGGGAATTCCTTGACAAATACAAGGATGCCGGGAAGGAAGCGGGGATCATCGGCCATTTCGGACTGGGATTCTACAGCGCCTTTATGGTGGCTGGCAAAGTGGAGATCATCACCAAGAGTTTTCAGGAAGATGCCCCGGCCGTACACTGGACCTGCGACGGCAACCCGGAGTTCACCATCAAGAAATCAAAACGGAAGGAACGCGGCACCGAGATCATTCTGCACATAGCCGAAGATTCTGAGGAATTCCTCGAGGAGAACCGCATTCGCGAACTGCTGCTGAAATACAACAAGTTCATGCCGGTGCCCATCAAATTCGGCACACGCACCGAAACCCTGCCCAAGCCCGAAGGGGCCAAGGAAGACGAGCCTGCCCCGACCCGGGAGGTTGACAATATCATCAACAACCCCACCCCGGCCTGGACCCGGAAGCCCACCGACCTGGAAGACTCAGACTACAAGGACTTCTACCGGGAGCTCTACCCCATGCAGTTCGAAGAGCCGCTTTTCCACATCCACCTGAATGTGGACTACCCCTTCAACCTGACCGGGATCTTGTATTTCCCCAGGCTGAACAACGAGATCAACCTGCAGAAAGACCGCATCCAGCTCTACCAGAACCAGGTCTTCGTGACCGACAACGTGGAGGGGATCGTGCCGGAGTTCCTGACCATGCTGCGGGGGGTGATCGATTCCCCCGACATCCCGCTCAACGTGTCGCGCTCGTACCTGCAGGCCGACGGGGCTGTCAAGAAGATCTCTTCCTATATTACCCGGAAGGTGGCCGACAAGCTGCAGTCGCTCTTCAAGGAAGACCGGGCGGTTTTCGAGCAGAAGTGGAATGATATCAAGATCGTGATCGAATACGGCATGCTCACCGATGAGAAATTCTTTGAAAAAGCCGAGTCGTTTGCCCTCTACCCCACTGTAGACGGGCCTTCGTACACCTTTGAGGAGTTCACGGAGAAAGTAAAACCGCACCAGACCGACAAGGACGGGAAGCTGGTAATCCTCTACGCCTCCGACACCGAAGCCCAGCATTCCTATATCGAGGCAGCCAAAGCCAAAGGCTATGAAGTGCTGCTCATGGACAGCCCCATCGTGGCCCACCTGATGCAGAAGCTGGAGATGGGCAAGGAAAAGGTGACCTTCGCCCGGGTCGATGCCGACAACCTCGACAAGCTCATCGCCAAAGACGAGCCCCAGGTTTCCAAGCTTACCGAAGCGGAGCAGGAGTCCCTGAAAAAACAGATCGAAGCCATTTTGGGCGAAAAGAGCGCCTTTATGGTACAACTCGAGCCCATGGAAAGCGATGCGGCCCCCTTCGTGATCACCGAACCCGAATTCATGCGCCGCATGAAAGAGATGCAGCAGACCGGGGGCGGCATGTTCGGCATGGGCAACATGCCCGACATGTACAACCTGGTGGTGAATACGAACCACCCCCTGGTCAGCGAGATTTTGCAGACCAAAACCGATAAGAAGCGGCAGCGGCTCATTGAGCAGTCGCTCGACCTGGCCCGCCTGTCCAAAGGCCTGCTCAAGGGGGAAGCCCTCACCAAATTCATCCGTCGCAGCTTCGAGATGGTCAAATAAGGTCTGCTGCCGTCATAAAAAAAAGGAACCGCCCCTTGCAGGGCGGTTTTTTATTGGCCATGCCGCAGGGGCGCGATCAGTGCAGGCGGAAGATCACAGCCTGCCAGGGCTTCAGGTGCAGGGCAGGCCTGGGCCCATCCGGATAATTGTCGATCAGCCGCTCGCCTGCCTGCATCCCATCCGGGAGCACCGGGTCTGCCTCTGATTCCCCGAAATTCAGCAGCACCAGCAGGCGCTGTTCGCCCAGGGTGCGCGTATAGGCGTATACCTGCTTTTGGCCCGTGTCTACCAGGGTGTAATCGCCGTATACCAGCACCTCGTTTTCCCGGCGCAACCGGGTGAGCTTCCTGAAATGGTTCAGCACCGAGCCCTCAAGCGTATCGTACCTGGCCACGTTGATCGCCTGGTGGTTGTCGTTGACAGGCAGCCAGGGGGTGCCGCCGGTAAAACCCGCGTGAGGCCCGGCTGTCCACTGCATGGGCGTACGCCCGTTTTCGCGGGAGGTAACATTGAGGCGCTTCATGAAGTCGTCCATATCGGCCCCTTCCGAAAGGGCCTTCTGGTAGCTGTTCAGGGCAGCGATGTCGCGGTACTGAGAAATGCTGTCGAAATCAATGTTGGTCATGCCCAATTCGTCTCCATAGTAGCAGTAGGGAGTGCCCCGCATGCTCAGAATAAAGGTGTTCAGCAGGCTGGCCGAGGCGTCGCGAACCTGCGGGCTGTCATTCCCCCACCGACTGACCATGCGGGCCTGGTCGTGGTTGGCCAAAAAGATCGACAACCAGCCCTCTCGGGCGAACTCGGCATCCCAGCGGCCGAAGACGGCTTTCATGGTGTCGAGCTCATAACCTTCGTACTTAGGGATGTCTACCCCATCAAAGGCATAGGCCATGTTCAGCTCGTTACGGCCTGCGTCTACCAAGGCGTGGGCATCCTCGAAATTGCGGCCCGCCCCCTCTGAGACGCTCATCACGTCGTAGCGGCTCAGCACTTCCCGGTTCATTTCCTGCAGGTAATCGTGCAGGCCTTCCTGCATGGCATAATACTGGATAAAATCCTTTTCATACCCCTCCGGGAAGGCCGGGTAGGTGGTATCCTTGGCTGCAAACTGGAAGGCGTCGAGGCGAAAGCCGTCTACCCCCTTCTCGGCCCAGAACCTCATGATATCGTATACCTCGCGGCGCACCTCGGGGTTTTCCCACTTCAGGTCGGGTTGCTGGTACGAAAAATAATGCAGGTAATAGGCATCTGTGAGGGAATCGTATTTCCAGGCATCGCCCTTGGCGTCGAACAGGCTGTACCGGTAGGGGGGCTTCCCCTTCTCGGCCGGCCACCAGTGGTAGTAATCGCGGTAGGGGCTGGTGCGGGAACTGCGGGATGACAAAAACCAGGGGTGCTGGTCGCTGCTGTGGTTCACCACGATGTCCATGACCAGTCTGAGGCCCCGCTGGTGCATCCCTTCCAGCATGCGGTCGAAATCTTCCATGGTGCCGAATTCGGGCATGATGGCCCGGTAATCGCTCACGTCGTAGCCGTTGTCTGCGTTCGGGGAAGCGTAGATGGGGTTGAGCCAGACGGCCGTAACGCCGAGGCTCTGGATGTAATCGAGCTCTTCGATGATCCCTTTCAGGTCTCCCACCCCATCTCCGTCAATGTCTTTGAAACTGCGGGGATAAAGCTGGTAGACTATGGCCTCCTTCCACCATTTCCGGTCGGGTTCGGGTTGTGGCGCGGGTTCGGGGGCCTGTTGGCAGGAATGGCAAAGGACGATTGCAAACAGGAACAGAGACAGGTAACGCATGCAGGGCTACGGCTTGGTTGATCCGGTAAGTTAGCAATTCTGCCAAAGCCCCCGGGTTTTTGCCTGACTTTTTGTCCTTTTTCAGTACCTTTTGCCCATGGCGCACCCTTGGCATTTCCACCTGATGGCCGGCATGTATATTGTGGCCGGCCTGGCCCACTGGCTTTTCCCGAAGGCGTACCTGCGGGTGCTCCCCCCCTGGGTGCCCTGGGGCCGGTTTACGGTCTGGGCAACCGGCCTGCTCGAAGTGGCGCTGGGTGCGGCCCTGTGGTTTCCGCAGACCCGGGTGTTTTCCCTCTATGCCATCATGGGCATGTTGCTGCTCTTCATGCCCGTTCACACCCATATGCTTTCAGACAAACGGGCTGCAGGCGGGCTGCCGCGCTGGGCCCTCTGGTTGCGCATCCCCTTGCAGGGGTTCCTGGTCTACTGGGCATACGGGTACCTGAAAGGGCTCTTTTAAATGGACCACTGCTTTTCCAGCCGGCGGCGCATCCAGAAAACCTGCAACAGGGTGAATACCGCGAGGGCCACCGCCCCGTATGCCAGGGAGGGGGGAACAGACGGCAGTTCCCAACCGGGCAACCGGGTCGCATCCAACCAGTTGTTCCAGACCCCTTCCGGAAGGAGGCCTGCTCCTTCGGCCTTTCCCGCATACCACCCCCAGGCAGTCAGGGCAGCCACGGCGGCAGCGATCAGGCCCCATCCCCAACGGGGGATCAGGGGGGGCGTTTTGACCGGCGATGCCTCACCGGCAAGGATCTTGTCCATCACCCCCTGACTGAACCGGTCAGGGGCCTGTTCGGTGGCCGATTCCCTGAGCATGCGACCCAGCAGGTCTTCTTCGTGCCTATCTTTCATAATCTTCCAGGATTTTTCCGTTCATAGTTGTTTCAAGGGATGTCCTGAGCCGTTCCCGGGCCCTGAACAGGCGCACCTTCACAGTACCCTGGTTCAGGCCAGTGATTTCAGATACCTCCTGCAGGCTTTGCTCCTGCAGGTAAAACAGGCTCAGCAAAGACCGGTCGTCGGGCTCAAGCCTGGACAGGGCTTCATCGAGCACAGACCGCCGCTCTTTTTCCATGAGCTGCGACCAGGGTTCTTCGAGGCTCCGGGCCGTAACTTTTTCAGGGAGCAGGTCTGACCGCAGCCCGGGCTTCCGGTTCTCGGCGTCTGCCACATCGAGGATGCGGTGGTAGGCTATTTTGTAAAGCCAGGTCGAGAACTTGGCGCCGCCCCTGAAGCCTCTCAGGCCCTGATAGGCCTTTACAAAAACATCCTGGGCGGTTTCCTCGGCAAGTTCCCGGTTGCGGAGCAGGCGCACAGCCAGGGTGAATACCATGTGCTGGTAGCGCTCTACCAGCCCGTGGTATGCCCTTGAATCTCCGGCGAGCACCCGGTCTATCAGCTCCCTGTCGCTCACGAGTTGGTTTGTTTTCCCCATAAGACGGGTATCTGCCGCCCCCGGTTACAAAAATTACGGATTTTCTGTAACCTACCTGAAGCCCTTCCCGTCAGATGGGGTACAAAAACGATAAACCTTAAAATATCTGTACTATGGGAGGAGAAGTCATTGTATTCGTCTGTTTGTTCTCGGTTGTCTTCGGGATCGCCTATCTCTACTATTCCACGAGGAACAAAGAACGGCTGGCCCTGATCGAGAAAGGGGCTGATGCCAGCATCTTTGTGCAAGGCAGGCAAAAGGCCCAGCCCTTCTGGAAAGTGTTGGTCCTGAACCTCGCCCTGCTGCTGATGGGCATTGGTGCGGGGGTCATGCTCGGAGGGCTGTTGCATTACAGCGCCGGGGTCGACGACGACATCGCCATGCCGGGGTCCATTTTCCTGATGGCGGGCACCGGGCTGCTGATCGGGTTTTTCATGACCAAAAAACTGGACCGGGAAGCGTAATTTTAAAAGCGAAATGGAAAAAACCGCCCCGAAACGGGCGGTTTTCTTGTTTGGCTCGACCCCTCGGCGGCCAGGTGCAATGGCCTGCTGAGGCTAGGATTTGGCAGAACAAACTCATAAATTGCCTTCCTGAAAACGTCGCGCATGAAAATCCTCAGCACCAACCGGGCCGCCCCGGTCGCCATCGCCTGGAAAGGGAGCGGGCAGACCACCGGCATCTTCAAACGCCCCCGGGCAGAAGGGATCTTCCTGACTCCTGAAGGGGTGCAGGGAGACACCGTGGGCAATCCGGAGGTGCACGGCGGGCGCTACAAGGCCTGTTACCTCTTTGCGGCTGATACCTATGCCTACTGGCAGGAGCTTTACCCGGGCCTCGCCTGGGAATACGGCATGTTTGGGGAAAACCTGAGCGTGGCGGGCCTGGAAGAGGCCCGGCTTACGATCGGCTCCGTTTTCAGGGTGGGCGAAGCCCGCCTCCGCATCACCACCCCCCGGGAACCCTGCTTCAAGCTGGGCATCCGGTTCGGCGACCAGGGCATCATCGAGCAATTCATCGCTCACGGGCGGCCCGGCGCCTATGCCGAAGTGCTGGAGGCCGGGTGGGTGAGGCCGGGAGACGAGCTGGTCCCTGACGGCCCCGTCGGGACTGCCATGAGCGTGGCGGATTATTTCGGGTTGCTTTACGATCCCGTCAAAGACCCGGCCCTGCTGACTGAGGCGCTCGGGTGGCCCTTTCTTTCAGAAAAGACCCGCAGTATGCTCGAGCGATGGCTTACCTCGCTGAACGCCTCCTGAGCTGCAGTTAATGCAGGGGAAACCCCCTGAAAAAGCCTGCTTCGAAACGGCACCCTCGATATTAAGGCGGGAATGAGCGGTTTTGTGCCCGGGCGCCGCGTTTTTTCCCGATAGCTATGGGGATCGTAGCACCGCACCGTGGCGGGAAAAAGGCAAGTTCCGGGTGCAAAAGATCCATTCCAGGCCAATTTGGAGAAAATATCTGATAAAAAAGCCAGCATCCGGATTGTGCCCTCGATATTCAGGCGGGAATGAGCGGTTTTGTGCCCGGGCGCCGCGTTTTTTCCCGATAGCTATCGGGATCGTAGCAGCGCTACGAGGCGAGAAAAAGGCAAGTTCCGGGTGCAAAAGATCCATTCCAGGCCAATTGAGAGGGCACAATCCGGATGAAATAAAAAAAAGGGAGCGCATGCGCTCCCTCTTCCCAGAATTAAACAAACTAAACTAAACATCCATTACCTGACAACTTTCAGGGACTCTGAATAGGTTTTATCTCCGTCCGTTACCAGAACCTGCACGCGGTAGGTACCGCTTACAGCCTGTTCGAAGTTGAAGGCCTTTTCCACCACGGGGGTGTCTTTGAAACGCTCAAAAAATAACAGGCGTCCTTCTTCGTCCACGACCTTTACAACAACGGTGTTGCCATCCAGGTTCAGATAGTTGAGATATACTTTCTCACCCGCCTTGCGAATAAAAGGGTCGGCATAGGCATTGATTGCTTCGGTGCGCACCACAGGGGTACCCGGCGCTGCCAGGGCTTCTGCGGTTCCGGCCATCAGTACAAAGGCGGTAGCGAGGGTGATGCAATGTTTTTTCATAACTAAACAGTTTTTTGAATTACACAAGGCAAAGCTAGTGGCAACTGAGTGGGAAAACTACCACGGGATTATCCAGTTTGTGTATTATTTTACCAGCATACAGTGTTAATTAATAGTAAAATGTTAATATAGCACATGTTTTGGTTAATTTCGCATAGTCTGCCCCCCTGCCCCCCTGCGTATCTTTGTTAAAAGGTTTGCGCTTATGAACAAAATGAAAGTTGTTTTTGAGGCCATCGAACCCGATTTCGGCCATTCCTTTACCTACCAGAAGTTCGACGCCATTCGCCCGAACAAGAACCTCGGGTGGCATTACCATCCGGAAATTGAATTGGTCTATGTGAACGGGGGCAGCGGCAAGCGGCAGATCGGCAGCCACGTATCATATTACACCCAGGGCGACCTGATCCTGATCGGTTCCAACCTGCCCCATTGCGGGTTTACCGATGCCTGCACCGGCAATACAAGCGAATCGGTGGTGCAGATGAAGGCCGACTTTCTGGGGTCCGATTTCTTCGACATCCCCGAAATGCGCACTATCAGGCAGCTGTTCGACCGGGCCCAGGGAGGCATCGCCTTTACCGGAAGCACCAAAATGAAGATCGGGGAAAAGATCGAGATATTGGAATACAAGTCTGACTTCCAGCGGCTGCTGGCCATCCTCAACATTTTGAATGAGCTGGGCCGTTCTGAGGAATACCAGATCCTCAATGCCGACCACCTTTCGGTAGAGACCCAAACCAAGGAGAATGACCGCATCAACGCCATTTTCAATTTTGTGAAGGAAAACTACAGGGAGCCCATCAGCCTCGAAGAGGTGGCCGAACTTACCCACATGACCGTGCCGTCCTTCTGCCGGTATTTCAAGAAGGTGACAAACAAAACCTTTGTACAGTTCGTAAATGAGTACCGGATGGTACACGCCTCCAAGCTGCTTTCCGAAAACGAGCTCTCCATCACGGAAGTCTGCTTTGAAAGCGGCTTCAACAACTTTTCCCACTTCACAAAGTCGTTCAAGGGCTTTACGGGGATGAGCCCTTCCGAATACCGCAACCAACTGAAAACGGTCATGCGGTGATGGAAACCCCCCTGCCCCTGGATGGCCTGCCCGATTGCGACCTGCGCTACCTGCCCGGGTTTATTGACCCAGAGCGGGCAGAGGGGATTTTTAAGCGCTTGCTTGACGAGGTGCCCTGGCGGGAAGATACCATTACCCTTTTCGGGAAAACCTATCCCCAGCCCCGCCTGACCGCCCTGTACGGGGAAGGCGGAAGAACCTATTCCTATTCGGGGATCACCCTGCACCCCCTGCCCTTTACCCCCCTGTTGCAGGAGCTCCGGCAAGCCGTGGAGCACGAAAGCGGCCTTGAATTCAGCACCGTGCTGCTCAACCTCTACCGAGACGGGCGAGACAGCAACGGCTGGCATGCCGACAACGAGCGGGAACTGGGCCCGGCCCCGGCCATTGCCTCCCTGTCTTTGGGGGCACCCCGGGCCTTCCACCTGAAGCATCGCTTTCTGAAAGACCAACGCTGCAAGCTGGTCCTGGAGCCCGGAAGCCTGCTGCTCATGGCCGGCGCCACCCAGCAGTACTGGCTGCACCAGGTGCCCAAGACCCGTCGCCCCACGGGGCCGCGGATCAACCTGACTTTCAGGAAAATATTCGGGACGGGGGCCTAGCCGTAGAGCTCATTCAGCACCGCTGCGAGCCGTATCCCAGCCAGAAGCAGCTGTTGTTCCACCACATCCCACCACTGGTAACGGTAGTTGTATGAGAGCTTTTCGCCGGTTTCGACCGAGGCGTACACCCGGTTGGCAAGGTCCTGGTTTTCATCGACCCACTCCAAAAGGCTGCCCTGCTGCCTTTCGCCCACCTGCGATTTGGTCCACCGGGGCAAATTGCCGGCCAGCTCGGTGTAACTCATCCCATAGCTTTCGATCAGGTTGGTGTCCCACACCCGGTGCAGGTTGCTTCCCTGGTTAAACCATTGCAGCTGTATGTCGTTGCCGCCTTTGTCTTCCTTTCTGCCCACATGCATGGGCTGGTGCAGGTCGCCGATGAAATGGAGGAGCAGCTTCAGGTAGAAGGCCTGATCTTCGCGGGAGGCCTTAGGGTCTTTCAAAACCAACAGGCAGTACTCAATGCCCTTTACCAGGTCCCCATCGGGGTCGTGCGCCGCTTCCGGATACCGCTGGTCGGCCGGGATATTGACATAATGCCAGACGGTGAAGCGGCGGTAGCGGGGGTCTGACTTGATATCGTCTCCGAAAGTGGATGCCTCGGCCAGGCTTTGCCCCTCCAACAGGCGTTCCACCGCCTTCCGGGCCTTGCGGCTCAGGTGGCGGGCGGCCACCTCGCCCACAACCCGGTGCCCGGTGGGCCCCCAATAGGGCTCAGAGGCAGCAAGGGCCATGGGCAGCCAGAAAATGATCCAAAGCCAGTTTTTCATCGTGCACAATTCTGGCTCAAATGTAGGAAAAGGCCATTAAGGAATTGTTAAATGGCACACAGGTCTGCCCGGATTGTAAGAACTTGGCCCGGTGTTGCACTGGGTCCGAAACATCCGACCGCGCTGGCTGCGCCTGATCGTGGTGCCTGCCGGCTGCCTGCTCGTGCTGGCAGGGGGGTTCGTGCTTTCGGTTTACCTCGGGCTGTGGGGCCCGGTGCCCGACAGCACGACGCTCGCCGACATCCGGCTCGACCGCGCCTCAGAGGTCTACTCCTCCGACAGCACCCTGATCGGGAAATTCTACCTGGCCGACCGGCAGCCCATAGCGCTGGAAAAGATCCCACAGCACACCCTCGACGCCCTGGTCTCCATTGAAGACGAACGCTTTTTCGAACATTCGGGCATCGATTACCCCAGCCTGTTGCGGGTTTTTTTCAAAACCATCCTGCTGCAGGATGCCGGGGCCGGGGGCGGCAGCACCCTGAGCCAGCAACTGGTCAAAAACCTCTACCCCAGGCGGGCAGGCGGGAGGCTGCAGCTGGCCGCCGACAAGCTGCGGGAGATGATCGCCGCGACCCGCCTCGAACGGCGGTACGAAAAGGACGAAATTCTCGAGCTCTACCTGAACACCGTCTCCTTTGGCGACAACAGCTTTGGCATTGAAAGCGCTTCCCGGAAATTCTTCAACAAGCCGGCCGCTGCCCTGAAAGCCGAAGAATCGGCCACGCTCATCGGCATGCTCAAGGCCACCTACACCTACAACCCGCGCCTGTTCCCTGAAGCCAGCCTTGCGCGCCGGAATCTGGTACTGGAGGCCATGGCACGCAACCGCTACCTGCCCGGTCGGCATGCCGACAGCCTGAAGCAGCTGCCCCTGTTGCTTGACTATAAGCCCTACGACCCCAATGCCGGGCTGGCCCCGTACTTCCGGGAAGCGGTGCGCAAGCAAGTGGCGGCCTGGCTCGACTCGCGCCCAGCGGGCGAACCGGCCATCAACCTCTACACGTCGGGCCTGAAGATCTACACCACCCTGAATTACAGGATGCAGGAACTGGCCGAAGCCACCATGCGCCGCCACATGAAGCAATTACAGGCAACTTTTGAAAAGGCCTATGGCAACCGGGCCCCCTGGCTGGCCGACTCCCGGTTTATCGACAAGACCCTCCGCCGCTCGGCACCCTACCTGAAACTGCAGCAGCAGGGGCTCGACCATGCAAGCATCCTCGATTCCCTGAAGCGGCCCCACCCCCTGGAGCTGAGCGACTGGAATGGCCGGCGCGAAACTACCGGAAGCACCCTCGACAGCCTGCTGCACTACGCCCGCCTGCTGCAGACCGGGCAACTGGTGATCGAGGCGCAGAGCGGGCAGGTGCTCTGCTGGGTCGGGGGCATCGACTATACACATTTCAAATATGACCATGTTTCACAGAGCCGGCGGCAGGTCGGCTCCGTTTTCAAGCCGGTGGTGTATACGGCCGCCCTGGAATCGGGTATTTTGCCCTGCGAATACTTCCCGGCCCGGGAGGTCCGCTATGAAAACCTGGAAGACTGGACCCCTTCCAATTCGGGGGGGCAGGACGAAACCTTCCTGAATTACTCCATGCAGCGGGCCCTGCAGCATTCGGTCAATACGGTGGCCGTGAAGGTGCTCGAAAAGACGGGTATCCCTCGGGTGATCGGGCAGGCCCGTGCCATGGGGATCAGCGCCGAACTGCCTGAAACCCCTTCCCTGGCCCTGGGGGCCGGGTCGGTAGGCATTCCCGAAATTGCCGGGGCGTACGCCAGCTTCATCAATGGGGGCAGGCCGGTGCGCCCGTTTTCCATCTTGAGGGTGACTGACCGGGAGGGCCGCCTGCTCTATGAGCACGAGCCAGACCCGTTGGCCGAACCGGCCTATTCCGAACAAACCCGCCAGCTCATGCTCGAAATGCTGCAGTCGGTGGCAGATGGGGGCACGGCCTCGCGCCTGCGCACCGAATACGGCCTGTCAGGGGCCATTGCGGGCAAGACCGGTACCACCCAAAACAACAAGGACGCCTGGTTTGTGGCACTGACCCCCAGGCTGGTCCATGTGAGCTGGGTGGGTCTTGAAAGCCATGAGCTAGGCTTTCCCAATACCCGCATCGGGCAGGGCGCCAATGCGGCCCTGCCCCTGTTCGCCCAATGGTACCAAAGCGTGAAAAAGGAACCCGGGCTGGGCTGGTGGGCCTCGGGCGCCTTTGGGGAACCGGCACCGGAAGTGGGGGAACTGTTAGACTGCCCGCCCATAAAGCGGGACGGCTTTTTAAAACGGCTGTTTACCAATCCGAACCGGACCAAAACCCGCAAGTTCCGGGACAAGGGATGAAAAGGGGGCGCAGAGGATCTCAAAACGGGCTGGTTGCCAGGGCCTTCCATGGCCTTACGGGATTATTATCCCCCCATATGTGTTTCTTTCACACCAGAACCCGTATTTTTATACGCTGTAAAAATAGTTTTCCCCCGATGCGTTATTTGAACCTGGCATTATTCCTACTGTCGTTCCCCGGGCTGATCGCTCAAGAGACACAGGTAAAAAGCATACAGGTCAAACACATAGACCAGGAAATCTACCTCGACGGACGGCTCGACGAGCCCATTTGGGGCGAAGCCGACGCGGCCGCGGATTTCTGGGAGTACTTCCCGGCAGACAGCATTCTGGCCCGCAAGCAGTCTGAGATCAAAATGCTCTACGACGATACCAACCTTTACGTGGGGATCACGGTGAACACAGCCGGAAGGGATTATGCCATCCAGTCCCTGAGGCGCGATTTCAGGGCCGGGAATTCCGACAACATCACCCTGATGTTCGACACCTTCAACGACGGCAACAACGCCTTTTTGTTCGGGACCAACCCCTATGGCGTGCTCAGGGAAGGGCTGGTGTCAGGAGGGGGGCTCGACCTGAACGGCTTCAGCATCTCATGGGACGTCAAATGGAGGGGAGAATCGGTGATCCACGACGATTTCTATACCTGTGAGCTGATCATCCCCCTGACTTCCTTCAAGTTCCGGGAAGGGGAAACCCGGTGGCGCTTTAACAGCTACCGCTTTGACACCCAGTCGAACGAGAGCAGCACCTGGGTGCATATCCCGCAGAACCAGAACATCTTCGGGCTCACCTTTATGGGCGAAATGGTCTTTGAACGCCCCCTGGGAAAATCGCGCACGCCCATGGCCCTGATCCCGTACGTCAACGCCGGGTACGCACAGGATTTTGAAAGCGGGGATCAGCAAAATGTACTCAAGACAGGGGGCGATGTAAAGGTGTCTGTCGGCAACAGCATGAACCTCGACATCACGGTCAACCCTGATTTCTCGCAGGTCGAGGTAGACGACCAGGTGACCAACCTGACTCGTTTCGAGGTCTCCCTTCCAGAGAAACGCCAGTTCTTTATCGACAACAGCGACCTGTTTTCGAGTTTCGGGGACCAGCGCGACGCCAACCCCTTCTTTTCCAGACGGATCGGCATCGCCCAGGATACGGCCGGCAATACGATTGAAAATCGCATCCTGGGGGGGGTGCGCCTGAGCGGGAAGCTCAACAACCGGCTGCGCCTGGGCTTCTTCAGCATCCAGACCGAAAAGGACGCGCCCAACGAGATTCCGTCGAACAACAACACCATGCTGGCGCTCCAGCAACTGGTCTTCTCCCGCTCGAACGTGGGGTTCTTCTTTATCAACCGGCAGGCAAGCGGCAATGAGGATTTCCTCGCCCCCGGGGAAACGTACAACCGGGTGGCCGGCATCGACTACAACCTGATCTCTTCCGACAATGTGTGGAGCGGGCAGTTCTACCTCCACAAGTCATTCACCCCCGAACTGCAGGGCAAAGACCTGTCGACCGGCACCACCCTGCGCTACAATTCGCGCAACTGGAACGGCTTTGTCAAAGGGGTCTACCTGGGGGAAAATTTCCAGTCTGACCTGGGTTTTGTGCGCCGCACCGACATGCTTAAGAGCGTGGCCAGCGTGGCCCGTGTATTCTGGCCCGAAACAGGCATATTCAACAACCACAGCTTCGAATTCACGCCCATCTCGATCTGGCGCCCCAGTGCCTCCCTCCAGAATACCGACTACAACCTGCGCCTGCAGTGGGAGGCCCGGTTCCGCGACCAGTCGGGGGCCCAGGTTCGCTGGAACAGCGAGTACACCTACCTCTTCGATGCCTTTGAGCCCACCGGTTCAGACGGGGCCCTGCCCCTGCCGGCCGATACGGACTACTATTACAACAGCCTTGACCTGGCGTACAATTCGGATCCGCGGAAAAAGGTGGCCTTCGAGCTGGGCAACACGATCGGGGATTTCTACAACGGGCGGCGTTTTTCGCTCCAGGGGTCCCTCAACCTGAGGTTCCAGCCCAAGGCCTTTGTTTCCATCCTGTTGAACTACGACCACATCAGCCTCCCGGAACCCTTTTCGAGCGCCGATATCTGGCTGATCAGCCCCAAATTCGAAATTACCTTTTCCAAGTCGCTGTTCTGGAACACCCTGATCCAGTACAGCAACCAGCGCGACAACCTGGGCATCAACACCCGGCTCCAATGGCGGTTTGCCCCGCTATCGGACCTGTTCCTGGTCTATACCGACAATTACTACGTAGACCGCTTTTCGCCCCGCTACCGTTCGGTGAACCTGAAGCTCACCTACTGGCTCAACATCTGACGGGAGCGAAAATTCCCCTATCTTATGGCCCGGAATAAACCCCCGGCCATGAACGAACCGCTATTTACCGACGACACCATCGTATTTGGCCTGCTGGCCCTGTGCCTTGGCTTTGTATTTTTCACCTCCGGCATCCAGAAAGGATTCTGGAAACAATTCTACAACTGGGTGCCCGGCATCTTGCTGTGTTACCTGCTGCCCGCCATACTGGCCAGTTTCGGGATCATCTCCGACGATCATTCACGCCTGTATTTCATGGCCAGCCGCTACCTGTTGCCGGCGGCCCTGGTACTGATGACCCTCAGCATTGACCTGAAAGCCATCAGCAACCTGGGCTCCAAAGCCCTGATCCTGTTCCTGACCGGGTCGGTCGGCATTATCATCGGGGGCCCGATTGCCATTTTGATCGTGTCGGCCGTTTCGCCCGAGATCGTGGGCGGGGCCGGCTTCGACGCCGTGTGGCGGGGGTTGTCGACCATAGCCGGCAGCTGGATCGGGGGCGGGGCCAACCAGGCAGCCATGCTGGAGATCTTCCGGTTCAACCCGCAGCGTTTCGGGGAAATGGTGCTGGTAGATATCGTGTGCGCCAACATCTGGATGGCCATTTTGCTGCTGGGGGTGGGCAAGACCCGGCAGATCGACCGCTGGCTCAAAGCCGACGCGTCGTCTATAGAAACGCTCAAACAAAAGGTGACTGCCTTCTCGGAGCGCATTACCCGCGTGCCCACCCTGCGCGATTACATGCTGATGTTCTTCCTGGCCTTCGCTGCGGTCGGGCTTGCCCATTTTTTAGGGGGTACCCTGAGCGAAACCCTGACCCAAAGCTCTGAACTGATCAGCGACCCGAAGAGCTTTCTCTCCTTCATGGGGGGAGACTTTTTCTGGATGGTGGTTATCGCCACGGCGGTGGGCATTGGCCTGTCATTTACCCCGGCCCGTAACTTTGAGGGGGCCGGGGCCAGCAAGCTGGGCGGGGTCTTTATCTACATTCTGGTGGCCACCATCGGCATGAAGATGGACCTGAGCCGCCTGCTGGAAAACCCGGGGCTGATCCTGGTGGGGCTCATCTGGATTGCCATTCACGCGGGGCTGCTCATTCTGGTGGCCAAACTGATCAAGGCGCCTTTCTTTTTCCTGGCCGTGGGCAGCCAGGCCAATGTGGGGGGAGCAGCTTCAGCCCCGGTGGTCGCGGCGGAGTTCCACCCCTCCCTCAGCTCCGTGGGGGTATTGCTGGCCGTGCTGGGCTATGTGGTGGGCACCGGGGGTGCCCTGCTTTGTGCCTACCTCATGGAATTTGTGGCCCCCGCCTGATTTCCAGGACGGGTTTCGGGGCGTGCGCATATCAAAAAAATGCAGATATTTGCGCCTCAAATCAACAGGATGAAAAGATTCTACTTCGCCGGGGCGCTTGCCCTGCTGCTCGCAGCCTGCTCGGGAGAGAGCTCCCGGGAACTCATTGTGCAAGGCCGCGTTGAGGGCCTGAAGAAAGGGACGCTCTACCTGCAGCAGGTGCAGGATTCGTCTTTGGTGACCCTTGATTCCATGGCCGTGGGCCAGGAAGGGGAGTTCAGCCTGAAGGGTCAGATCGACGACCCGGACCTTTTCTACCTCTACCTGAGCAAGGCCGACAACAACGAGATGAACGACCGCATCATTTTCTTTGCCGAACCGGGGGTGGTTACCATCAATACGCGGTGGAACGCCTTTGAAGGCGATGCCGAGATCGAGGGAACCGAGCTGCAGGAACAATTCCGCGAATACAGGCGAAACCAGTCGCGCTACCATGTGCAGGAGCTCGAAGTGGCCCGGGCCATGGCAGGCCTGAGCCTGCCACAAGACAGCACGGCCCTGGATTCGCTCCAGAACGTGTCGAACCGGATCGCCCTGCGCTCCTATCTGTACGCCCTGAACTTCGCCCTGAACAACAAGGGTTCATACCTGGCCCCCTATGTGGCCTACACAGAAGTATCGGATGCGAATCCCAAATACCTCGATTCGATCTATCAGGCCCTCGAGCCGAAAGTGGCCGAGTCGAAGTACGGAAAGAAATTAAGGGAATTGCTGGAAGGGCAATAGGCCTCAGGCCATCTTGTTGATGCGCTCCACCAGGGCCGTGGCCTCGGCTTCGAGCGACTGGCGCACCTGCTTCAGGTGGGCTTTGCGGTCTTCGACCTCCTTTTTGTTAACCTCCGAGATCAGCCGGTCGAAGGCCTCAATAGCCTGGTCGATGATGGATGTTCCTTCTTTGGAACCTTCCTCCCCTTTGCTGTGTTCTACGATATAAACGGCTTCAATAACGTCTCCCAGTACGTTGTTGATGTCTTTCTTCAGATTGCGGATGCTTGCCATGGTACTGCTTTTGGGGCAAAAGTACGACTTCCCCCGCGAATAACCGCCGGCGGGTTTCAGAGGGTTACTTCCAGGATTTCACACCCTTCGGTCTCGAATCGCACCTGAGGGGCAGCAGCCGGGATGAGCAGGGTCTGCCCGGTTTCCAGGTCGGCCCGGGTTTCGCCCAGGCTGAGGCGGGCCTTGCCCGAGACGCATATATAGATCGTGAAGGCCTCCCGCCGCGTCAAATCGGCTTCAAAAGGACCGGTCAGGCAGAGGTAGCGGGTTGTGAAATAGGGCGTCTCAGCCATTGTGGAGGGCTGGTCGGGATGGCGGTCGTACCGGATGTTGAAATCGTCCCTGCACCTGAAATCCATGGCCTCAAGCGCCAGGTCGGTATGCAATTCGCGCAGCCGGCCCGAGGCGTCCCTGCGGTCGAAATCATAGACGCGGTAGGTGACGTCGGAACTCTGCTGGATCTCAGCCAGCATCACCCCCGCCCCAATGGCGTGTACCTTGCCGGCCGGGATGAAGATCGCATCCCCAGGCCTTACCTCCTGGTAATGTAGCAGGTCGGTCAGCCGGCCGCCGGCGAGGGCCTCCTGGTACTCCTCCCGGCTTACATCGCGCTCAAATCCCACGATGAGCCGGGCCCCGGGGTCGGCATCCATGATATACCACATCTCGGTCTTCCCGAAAGAGCCATGCCTGGCCCGGGCCAGGCGGTCGTCTGGGTGCAGTTGTATGGAGAGGTCCTGTTGGGCATCGATGAATTTGATCAGGATCGGGAACTCGGTGCCGAAGCGCTCCAGCACCCGCCTCCCCAGCAGGGCCTGCGCCTCGCCTGCAATCAGGTCCGTCAGGGACCGCCCTGCCAGAGGCCCTTCGGCCACGACCGACACGTCGCCGGGCACGCCCGATATTTCCCAGCTCTCGCCGATTTGCGGGCCTTCGACCGCCTTGCCAAGTACGTTGCGCAGTTTTTCGCCTCCCCAGAGGCGCTCCTTGAAGATGGGCGTGAAACGCAGGGGGTAAATCTCCATACAGGTTACATTTTTTTGAGGGCCTCGAGGGCATGGCGCACATGTCCGCCGGCGGCCGGGCTGTCAAAGGCCATCACCAGCTTTCCCGACGGATCGAGCACAAAGGTCTCGCGCCCCGGCAAGAGGTTGAAAAAGCGCTTGCGGACCTGGTAGAGCCGGCTCACCTCCCCCTTCGGGTCGCTGAGCAACAGGAAGGGCAGGCGCAGGCGAGAAGCAAAGTTGCGGTGGGTGCGTTCGGAATCGGCACTGATCCCGACCACCAGCGCCCCTGCTTCGGTGAAATCTTCATAGCTGTCGCGGAAGGCACATGCCTCTGCGGTGCAGCCCGGCGTGAAATCCTTCGGATAGAAAAAAAGCACCACCGGCCGGTCTCCCAGATGTTCCGAAAGCCGGAAAGGCTGGCCATCTGCGTCATTCAAGGCAAAATCGGGCGCCTGGGTTCCCAGCGGCAGTCCCATTTCAGCGTCCGGTATAGGTTACAAAATTCCTGGGGGTCTCAAAAAGCACGACTTCCAGGTCGAGCGCTGCCTGCAGATGGGGCCGCAACTTGTTCCAGACAACCACGGCGATGTTCTCGGCAGTCGGATTGAGCCCGGAAAATTCGGGTACTTCTACATTCAGGTTTTTGTGGTCCAGGGCCTCTTCGACCTCGGTGCGGATCAGGTCTTTGAGCACCTTCATATCGATCACAAAGCCCGTCCCGGGGTCGATGGGCCCGGTAACGCTTACGATGAGCTCGTAGTTATGCCCGTGGTAATGGGGGTTGCTGCACTTGCCGAAAACCTCCCGGTTGCGGGCCTCGTCCCAGTCGGGGCGGTAAAGGCGGTGCGCCGCGTTGAAATGCGCCTTTCTGCTGACTTTCACATTCATATTTCGTCTTCGTGTTGGCGGATATAGTCGTAAAAACGTTCAAATACGATCCTGAACCAGGCCGTGTAGAGCTCCGGGCGGGCTTTCAGGTCGGCGCTGACCTCTTCCAGGCCCATCCATTTCCAGGAGGCCACCTCCTGCGGGTTGATCCGGGGCTCGGCCGCATAGTATCCCAGCAGCACATGGTCTAGCTCGTGTTCGGTCAGGCCATTGTCAAATGGCGCCTTGTAGATAAAGGAGAAAAGGTCCCTGAGCTCTGTCTCAAACCCCATTTCTTCGCGCAGGCGCCGCTTGCCGGCTTCGATATTGGTCTCGCCCATGCGCTGGTGGCTGCAACAGGTATTGGTCCACAACAAAGGGGAATGGTATTTGTCGGCCGCGCGTTGCTGCAGCATGAGCTGCCCCTGCGAATTGAGGACAAATACCGAAAAGGCCCGGTGCAGAACTGCCTGCCGGTGGGCTTCCATCTTGGGCATGGTGCCCAGTACCTCATCGGAGGTGTTGACCAGAATAACTTCTTCTTCTCTCACACCCCAAAAATAAGGCCTTTGGTTGAGTATCCTGTTAAAGCCTTTTTAAAATATCAGGCGATCAGAACCTGTAACAGTCCTTTTTAGCGGAGGAAAATGCGCCTGGCCATCGGGTCTGGGGGCATGCCCCCCACCCCGTGTTCAAGATATGCCCCTGCCCTGCAAAGTCCTGGCAGTGTTCCTGCCCCGGAGGTTTCTGCGATGCGGATACGGCATAACCAACCCCCCGCACAGGGCTGTCGGATATCAGAAGAACCTCGGGCTCTTGATATTCCCCACCGTCCGTATGAAATCATACCGGAAGATCACTTCAAAAGAGCCGTTGTTGAAGGCCGCACTGCCCAATTCGGTGATTTCGCGGTCGTAGGCCAGCCCGACCAGGAACGCCCGCGAGATATTGAAGCCGACCATGCCGCTGAAGGCCGCATCCCACCGGTAGGCCGCCCCAAAGATGAACTTCTCATCGAACATGAAATTGGCCGAAAAATCAAGCTGCAGGGGGGCCCCCATGGTCGCCTTGGCCAGAAGGGTCGGCTTGAATTTCCACATCGGGTGGAAATCCCAGACATACCCGGTGATCAGGTAGTAGTTCAACTGTTCCTTGGCCGTGGAAAGGGAGGAGGAGTCAAAGTGGCTGGTCTCCAGAAAGCGGGGTACCGACAGGCCGGCATAGAAATGTTCGGTGTGGTAATAGACCCCGGCCCCGATATTGGGCGACAGCCGGTTCTGGATATCAGACTGCAGCAGGGCATCGGGGAAGCTAGGGTCCTGATTGAGCTCGGAGAAACGGATGTCGAGCAGGTGCACGCTCCCTTTGAGCCCGAAACTCAGGCGCGCATCGGCAGCCAGCTGGATGGTGTATGAAAAGTCACCGTCAAAATAGGTCTCCGAAGTGGGCCCGATCTGGTCGTTCACCACGGAGATCCCCAGGCCAACCCCCCTGTAGCCCACCGGGCTGTGCAGGTTGAAGGTCTGCGTTTTCGGAGCGCCGTCGAGGCCTACCCATTGCGACCGGTAGAGGGCGGCTATGCTGAGCTGCCCTCGCGACCCCGCATAGCCCGGGTTCACGCTGACCGTGTTGTACATATACTGGGTGTACTGGGCATCCTGTTGCCCCCGGCCGGCCAGGGGCACAAACGCCAACAGGGCGAAGGCTATTCCGCAGGGCTGGGTCAGGAGGTTTTTCCAGGTTTTAATGATTCGGTGCATGCGCTTATCGGTTTAGGTACAGGTAGCCGTTGCGGGTCTTCATCTGTCCATTCTCATCTTCATATTCCAGGATGTAGAAATACGTTCCCACGGGCAACTTGTTGTCCTGGGCAATGGTGGCACGCCCCTGGGATGTACCATCGAACACATTGCCCTGGGTGTCGTAGGCGCGGGTGGTGAAGACCAGCACGCCCCAGCGGTTGTAGATCCTTACGGTATTGTTCGGGAAATACTGTATCCCCTCAATTTTGAGGTAGTCGTGTGCCCCGTCCCCGTTGGGCGTGACCACGTTGTACACCTGCAGGACATCTTCAAAATTCGACTCCAGGTAATCCGGGATGCCGTCTTCGTCCTGGTCGTCATTGGCAAATATTCCATCCCCGTTGGTATCTTCCTGGGCCGTCGGAATTCCATCCCCGTCATCGTCCGTATCGCGGTAGTCGAGATCGCCGCTGCCATCTGTATTGGGCAACATGGCGGCCGGGTCGTCAACCTCGTCATTCACGTCATTGTCGATCGTGCTGGAACCTTCGAACCCGTCATCCAGGCCGTCATTGTCCTTGTCGGAACCAACCGGGGTTACGTCGGCAATGCCGTCCCGATCCAGGTCATGGCCTTCGATGGCATCGGGCACCCCGTCATTGTCGCTGTCGGTATCGACATAGTCGGGAATGCCATCCCCATCGGTATCTTCGGGGATCAGGCCCACGGCCCCGCCATTCTCATAGGCATCATCGAGCCCGTTCAGATTGCCATCTGAATTGGCAGGCGGTACGTAGCCTGCGGTAGGCTGTGCTTCCACGTTATCCGGGATGCCGTCATCGTCGCTGTCAATGTCGAGGTAGTCGGCAATGCCGTCCCCGTCGGTATCGGTCGGATTGGTGGTTGGGTCGCCGTCCCCGTCGAGGTCCAGGTCTTCAAAGGCATCCACGATACCGTCGTCATCGCTGTCGAGGTCGACACCGGTGGGGTTCACGATTACCGTAATGGTGCCCGAATCACAACGGCCCTGGCTATCGCAGAGGGTGTAGGTGAATTGATCTGTGCCGACAAAGCCCGGGTTCGGGGTATATACCAGGGAGTCGTCTGAAGGATCAGAGGGGGTGCCATTATTATTCATGACAACTGTTCCGTTGGCAGGTGCATTCGCCGTGGCGGTTCCCGCGGTCGGGATATCATTGTCATTGATCAGGAAGTTGATGTCAATGGGCACCATCACATAGGTGGCTGCCACGTCATCGTTGGCATCCACAATAGGATTGACGGTAACGGTTACCGTGGCTGTGCTGCAATACCCCGAGAAGGTACAAACCGTATAGTCGAAGGTGTCGATGCCATTGAAATCGGGATCGGGGGTATAGGTGACCGTATCGTCGGTCGGATCATTCGGGGTGCCATTGTTGTCAATGGAAACCGACCCGTTGGGCGGGTTGGTTACCGCCAGGGTGCCGTTCTGAGGCAGGTTGGTATCGTTGTCATAGATCGGGGCCACAATGCTGACGTCCTCATTGACGGTAATAAAATCATCCACGAGGGTGGCGGCCTGCTGCATGCAGACGATTGTGAAAGACGGGAGGGGCACCGAGACCCCTGCCTTGTTCACCGAAGCCGTATAAACAGTAACGTTCTGATCTGCGAACACGGTCGGGCGCAGGGGGTCGCCGCTTACCGGCGGGTTCCAGCTGACCGTGGCTGCGCCGCTTATGTTGGCCGAAATATCGAGGGTTACCTCATTGTCAGGGCTGTTGCAATCGGTGAGGATGAAATAACCCGTGGCGTTCGAGCCGCAAAGGGTTCCGTCATATGTGGCAAAATAGACCCCTGGGGTGGTCGCCTCGTAAAAGAAATCCGTTGACAGTACGGTGCCCGGAGCAGAGGCTTCATACCAGCGGAAGTTAGACTCATCCCCGGCATTCGGCGCCTGCAGCAGGAATTGCCCCCTTACCTGAGACAGCCCCAGGAGCAGGAACAAGGCACTGCAAAGGATTTTCGTATATCGTAGGTTAGGCTTCAAGGATGGGCTGGTCTGAAATTTTGCTTACTTAACGACAAATACCACGTTGATAAGCGAGTTGTAATCGGCGGGTTGACCGATGATATCATAGGTCAACACCCCGTTGGCATCGATGCTCATATTGGCAAATACGGCCGGATCGGCATAGGTCACATAGTAGTACAGTTCCGAAGCCGCATAGGTGGGTACCGCTGCAGGTGCTCCGGCGCTGGCAACGGCCGGGGTTCCGTACTGGGCCAGGTACTGGGCATACAGGTTTACTGTAAACCCGCTGCCGTTGGACGAGGCATCAATGGCAATGGAAGGCGGGTAGAAGATCCGGGCCGCCTTCGACGTGATCGGGGCAATGGCATTGATCACCTCCTGAACGGTAGTCTCACTGGTCGGCGAGGCAGCGCCACCTTCGTCCACGTCGATCGGGGTGCGCAAAGGCACCTCGTCGTCATACTGGTCATCGGTACTGCCGGCTGCCACCTCATCGATGGCCGCCTGTACGTTCGCGGCGGTCAGGCCAGAAGTGCTGTTGTCATAGGTTACCTCTGCGGCAGTCTGGTCGTCGGTATTGTCGAGGTAGGCCGACAGGTCCACGCTGTTGCCGTCTTCGATGGACAGGGTGTTGCCGGTCAAAG
>CAYWZF010000025.1:0-31465 GCA_964461555.1 uncultured Robiginitalea sp.
GGACAGGGCTGACCCAGGCGCAGAGGACTCCATCCTGCGATGTGCTGAAGGGGATGTCTCGTTCCAGCTCCCTTTTCTCATTTTCTACACGACGGGCAAGGCCTTCGAGCCGCTTACGCAACTCGGGAAGCTGGGAAGAGGTCGTACTTCCTGATTTGAACAATAAATAGAGATATTCAAATATAAGCACTTCTATACCTGTCTTTTCTGATAAGAAAGAGAAATATACAAGCCTTGGCAGGGAAGGACTCTTTTTTTCCAGCTTGCGCCAGAGGAGTTCTGCCTTTCTCCGATGGGTCAGCACGTGCCTTATTTGTGCGAACAGGGCTGGTTGCCCTTCCGCTGCCCGGCATATGTCCTGAACTTGTTGGCCAGATTCCAGAGCTTCCGACAAAGCGGTCAGGAATCCCTGAAAATTCCCATCATACAAGTAAACGGTTCCGATTTCCATAGCATTCCGCATATTTGATTAATTGATTATGGATAATATCCAAAAAATAGGAATAAATCCAAATATAGGAATTATGATTTAATACTTGGAAAAAATCCGAAAAATATTTTGGAATATTTCCATATTTGATATCTTTGACAGTGAACCCTTCTCGCAACGGGGGTAATGATTTACACTATGGAACAGGAATTGAGCATCAAAAGGTTTACCGACCTCCGCAGGGAATTGGGGTTTACACAAGCAGAATTTGCGGATAAGGTCGGCATACCCAATACCACAGCTGATATCGAGCGGGGCCGCACCAAACTCTCGGGCCGGGTGGTCGCAGAATTGCTGAAGCAGTTTAAGATCAACCCCCTTTGGATATTCGGGGAGAGCAATCAGAAATACCTGGAAACCTCCCGGGTAAGCGTCATGCCCAAGGTAGTTACCGTCGATTCTTCAGACCGGGAGAATATCGTTCTGGTCAATGCAAAAGCTGCAGCCGGGTATCCGCAAAACATACACGACACAGGCTGGTACCGACAGTTGCCGGCTTTTGACCTGCCCATTCCTCAGTTCCGGAATGCCACTTACCGGGGCTTTCAGGTCGAGGGCGACAGTATGATGCCCAACCTGAGGCAGGGCGACTGGGTCCTCGGCCGGGCGGTGGAAGACTGGAAGCAGGTGAGCGCCAACCGAATCTACGTGGTGGTACTGCACGATGCCGTTCTGGTCAAGAAGATCGATAAGCTTCCCGGAACAGGCCGGTTCCGTCTGATTTCCCTGAATGAATCCTATCCTCCCTATGAGATTGAGGAGAGCCAATTGCAGGAGCTATGGGAGGTGAGCAGTAAAATCACATTTTCCGTGGATGCGACCACCGAGAAGGGTCTGTTGCGGCAATTGCAGGAATCCATGGAGGAACTCAAGGAAAAACTGGTAAAGTCGAGATGATTCGTTTGTTGGCAATCCTGCTGTTTGCAGGGAGTATAAATACAGCTTACCCCTCCGATACCCTGGTGGTGGGATACACAGAGATACCGCCCTTTATTTATGAAGAGAGTGGCAGGCTCGATGGGCTGAATGTCAAGATCTGGCAACTGCTGATGGAAGACAGCGGACGCCCCTACAGGCTGGTCCGCATGGATTTTGAAGATGTTTTGAAGGGGCTGGAAGCCCAAACCATAGATCTGACCATCATGCCCCTGAGCATAAGCGAACAGCGAAGCAAATGGATTGATTTCACCATGCCGTATCACCCTGCCCATGGCGCAATCGCCGTGGATGTCCCCACATCCTGGCAAAAGTTCAAGAAAATTGCAGGGATGATGGCCAGTTCCAACTTACTAAGGGGCATCCTTATCCTCATTTCGATCATTTTTATTTTCGGGGTGCTGGGATGGTATTTTGAGTGGAGGCATAATTCCGAGCATTTTCGCAAGGGCATCCGTGGGGTTTGGGACGGGATTTACTGGTCGGCGGTAACACTTGCCACGGTTGGCTATGGAGATAAAACTCCCAAGACCTTTTTGGGCAAATTGGCGGCCCTGGTACTAATGCTGGCCGGCCTCGTTTTTGTATCCAGCATTACTGCCGGCATCGCCTCCAGTATTACCGCCGACCATATCACCAATGATTTTCGCTCCATCAGCCAGTTCAAAACGCTGCCCGTAGGCACCCTGGATGAGTCCCAGACAGAGCGGTACCTAAAAAATCACTTCTTCCGGGAGGTCAAAGGCTACGAGAACCTGGAGGATGGGCTGAAGGAGCTCGCGGCAGGCAATATCAAAGGCTTCATGTTTGACGAGGAAATCCTGCGGTCAGAAATTAAACTATTGGCCCTGGAAGACAAACTGGAAATTCTGCCCATAAAATTCAATGCCAAGTTTTACGGTTTTGGGGTTGCAAAGGGACGGGAGGAACTGGTAAAGGAATTGTCACTGGGCATCATCAAGCTGAGGGATACCGAATCCTGGCAGATGTTGCTGCACGAATACGGGCTTTCTGATTTCAATTAGAACCCGAAGGCTGTATCATCGCCACGCCGGTCAGCCCCGCCTTCGAGCCGCCCGTCGGGCAGCACCCGTATGGCGTCTACCTTCCCAATAATCGGAGTGAGGCCCTCATTGATGGGGTAGCCCCGCAATCGCAGGCTGTCTTTAAGGGCAGGGTCAAATCCTTCCGGTTCGAATACCAGCATGTCGGGCAGCCATTGGTGGTGGAACCGGGGTGCATTCACGGCATCCTGCATGCTCAGCCCGAATTCGTACACATTTAGGATGGTCTGGGTAACGGCGGTGATGATCGTTGATCCGCCCGGGGTGCCCACCACCATCCAGAGCTCACCGTCCCGTTCCACGATGGTCGGGGTCATGCTGCTGAGCATGCGTTTTTCGGGCTGTATGCTGTTGGCCTGTGCCCCGATAAGGCCAAACATGTTCGGGACCCCGGGCTTCAGGCTGAAATCGTCCATCTCGTTGTTGAGGAAAAAACCGAGGGGGGTGCAATAAAGTTTGGAACCGTAGGCGCCGTTCAGGGTGGTGGTCACCGATACGGCATTGCCCTCTGCATCCACAATGGAGTAGTGCGTGGTTTCGGCGCTTTCATAGACCTGGACCGAACCCTCCCGCAGCGATTCGGAAGGGGTGGCTTGATCAAAGCTGAAATCGGCCATGCGTGCCTGCAGGTAGTCCGGATCGACCAGGGCTTCCATGGGAATTTCCACGAAATCAGGATCGCCCAGGTAAAAATTGCGATCGGCATAGGCCCTGCGGGCCGCTTCCGTAAAGAGTTGTATGGCCCTGGCCGAATGCATTTTCATGGCTTTCAGGTCATAGGGCTCCATCATTTTCAGGATTTGGTTCATGGTCACACCCCCGCTGCTCGGAGGCGCCATCGATATGATCTTCAGGTCCTTGTACTGGAAAATAACCGGGTCGCGCCAGACTGCCTGGTAGCGCCTGAGGTCTTCGAGGGTAAAATACCCGCCCCTTTCCTGAACGAAATCGACCAGGATCTGCCCGGTTTCCCCCCCGTAGAATTCGTCCCTCCCGTTCGCCGAAATGCGCCTGAGGGTTTGGGCCAGGGCCGGGTAGCGGAGGGAGTCGCCTTCGCGGCTTTCAGGGGCAAAGGGAATGCTGTCGCCGTTGATGGCAATCAGGTCTTCGCGCACGCCTGCCAGCCGTTCGGCCTGTTTGGCCGTGACCCGCACTCCCTGTTCAGCCAGGGCGATGACCGGGGCGAGCAACTCCTCCATGGGCAGGGTTCCAAATTTCCGGTGTGCCTCGAATATGCCGGCTATGGTTCCGGGTATCCCCGCCGACGTGGCTCCCTTTCGGCTCAGGTCGGGCATGGGGTTGCCCAGGGAATCGAGGTACATCCCTTCAAAGGCGGCCATGGGGGCTTTTTCCCGGTAATCGAGGCTCCCGGTGGTGCCATCCTTCAGGCGGTATACCATAAAGCCACCCCCGCCCAGGTTTCCCGCGAAGGGATAGGCTACCGCCAGGGCCATTTCGGTGGCGACCATGGCGTCAAAGGCATTGCCGCCGCGGCGAAGTACATCGGCCCCGATCCGGGAGGCCTCTTCCCGGGCCGATACAACCATGGCCCGTTCGGTCACCACCCCGGTCGGGGCCGGGGCCGGGGCGCTCTGGCGGCAACCTGTCAGAATCACGAAAGAGGTAAGGATTACCAGGGCTTTGGCCGTCTGCCGGCCCGGGAAAAGGGAACTAAGCTGTTTCAAAGCGATTCGATTTTATGGCGCGAAAAGATAATTAATTCCTCAAAGAAAGATTCAAATTCGGCGCCAAAGCTGTCGTAATGGAGGGTGAGGTCTTCAATGGCATGCTGCATGCCCGATTTGTTCCCCGTACGGCGGTTCATGCCCTCTAACACCCTTGAAATTCCATCCAGGTAGGCATAACTGGCCAGCCAGTTCTCCCGTATCATATGCGGCATGAGCCGCTGCACCCCGGCGGGAAGCAGATGGCGGTTTTCCCGGAGCAGGGCGTAAAAACGCTCCACGAAGGCTTCCAGGGGCTCGTGATAATACTGGTCCCAATTTCGGGCCAGGAAGTGGTCGTAGTAGATGTCAACGATCACCCGGCTGTAATGGGAATAGCGGCTGTGAAGGCGACGGCTGCTCTTTCGGGGAATGGGATGGGCGTCGGTGTAGGTGTCAATGGACCGGTGCAGTACAATCCCTTTTTGCACGGCTTCGGGCAGGTGGTTGTATTTCCGGCCCCGGATGCTGTCGGCCATAAAATTGCCCAGTGCAAGCTGCGGATCGTCGAAAGAGAGGTAGATATGGGCCAGAAAATTCAAAAAAACGGGTTTGGGCGTTCCCCAAATTTACGAAATCGTCCTGTTTGCCGTTTGATCCCTGTATATTTGCGCCAAATCTTCGAAAAGCATGACCCTTATCAAATCCATTTCCGGAATACGCGGGACCATTGGGGGCGTCCCGGCAGAGAACCTGACCCCGCTTGACGCGGTTAAATTTGCAGCCGCCTACGGCACCTGGCTGCGCGATTACCGCAGAACCGGCAAGCTGCAGGTGGTGATCGGACGCGATGCCCGCCTCTCCGGGGAAATGATACAGCAGCTGGTGGTGGCCACCCTGATAGGACTTGGGATCGATGTGATTGACCTCGGCCTGTCTACCACCCCGACGGTAGAGATTGCAGTGCCGCTCGAAAAGGCCGATGGAGGAATCATCCTGACCGCCAGCCACAACCCCAAGCAATGGAACGCGCTCAAATTGCTCAACGAGCGGGGCGAGTTCCTCGATGCCGCCGAGGGTGCCCGCATCCTTGAAATTGCAGAGCGGGAGGCCTTTGAATTCGCCCCCGTCGACGAACTGGGCCGGCTCATGCAAAATGACGCCTACCTCGACATCCATGTCGATGAAGTACTGGCCCTTGAGCTGGTGGAAGCCGATGCCATCAGGCCCAAAAAATTCAGGGTCGTGGTAGACGGGGTGTGTTCAACCGGGGGCGTGGCCATCCCCAAGCTCCTGGAAGCCCTGGGAGTCGAGGTGATTCGCCTGTACTGCGAACCGACCGGGCATTTCCCGCACAATCCCGAGCCCCTTAAGGAGCACCTGGGCGATATCTGCCAAAAGGTGGTCGAAACCGGGGCCGACTTCGGGATCGTGGTTGACCCCGACGTAGACCGCCTTGCCTTTATCGACCAGAAAGGGGAGATGTTCGGGGAAGAGTACACCCTGGTTGCCTGCGCCGACTACGTGCTGGGCAAGACCCCGGGCAATACCGTATCAAATATGTCGTCTACGCGGGCTTTGCGCGATGTGACCGAAAAGCACGGCGGAACCTACCGGGCAGCTGCCGTGGGTGAGGTAAACGTGGTGGCGGCCATGAAGGCGCATAAGGCGGTTATCGGGGGAGAAGGCAACGGGGGCATTATTTACCCGGCCAGCCATTACGGGCGCGATGCCCTGGTAGGGACTGCCCTTTTCCTGATGCTGCTCTCCGAGCGGGGAGGCACAGTAAGCGAGCTTCGGGCAAGTTATCCGGCTTACTTTATGAGCAAGAAGAAAATTGAACTTACGCCGTCTCTCGATGTGGATGCGCTCCTGGCAGGCATGACCCAAAAATACCAGCAGGAGGAACACTCCACGGCAGACGGGCTAAAGGTCGATTTTGCCGACAGCTGGGTGCACCTGCGCAAATCGAACACCGAACCTATTATCCGGATTTACACCGAAGCCGGCACGCAGGTAGCAGCCGATGCACTTGCAGACCGCTTTATCAGCGAGATCAGCGAACTGGCAGGGCTCTGATCCTTCCTGACTTTAATTGGATTTTTTTGGGGATACCGGAATGACCGGCTTCTTATTGCGGTGCTTCCACCGTTTATGGGTCCAGAAGTAATACTGCGGGGCCTCGCGTATGGCGCGTTCCGTTTCCCTGAAAAAGGCATCGGTGATCCCGTAATCGGGGACCGATGAGGGGCTGTCTGTCAAAAGGATGATTTCACCCTGGTAGTGGCCGCGCTTTAATTTGGTCACCTTGAGATAGACTACCGGCAGGTCCATTGCCTTGCACAGTACTTCGGCCCCGACATGCATGGGCACCTCAATGCCCATGAAGCTCCCCCAGTAATAGGCTTTCTTGAGTTGGGGCGATTGATCGCTGATGATACCATAGGTGGCAAGTCGACCCTCCGCTTTGTTTTTGGCGATAACTTCCCGCGTTTCCCGCGTGGTGATGAGGGTTGCTCCAAATTTGTCGCGTATGCGCCTGACCAGCTTATCGAAATACTTGTTGTTAAGAGGCTGGTAAATGCCATAGCCCCGGGCCTTAAGCTTGTAATTCAGGGAGATTGCCCATTCCCAGCTCGCATAGTGGGGCATCAAAAGCATCACACTCTGTCCGCGGCCTTCAAATTCCTTCAGGATTTCCATATTGAGGAAGATGAATCGTTCCTTAATAGCCTGCTCAGACATCCCCATGGTTTTGATCATTTCCAGGAACATGTCGCACATATGTGCATAAAAGGCACGTTCGATCTGCCTTCGCTCTTCGGCCGGTTTCTCCGGAAAAACCAGGGCCAGGTTCTGCTGAACCACTTTACGCCTGTAGCGAACGACGTAAAAGATCAGAAAGAAAACCCCGTCTGATATGATATACAGGATCGGGAAGGGAAGATGCGCCAACAGCCAGAGCAGGGGGTAGGCGAGAAGGTACAGGAGGCGTTGCATGCACGAAATTATGGGCAAATATAGCTATATTTAGCCCATAACTCGGGCGCTTTATGAATTTACACCTTGCCACTATTTTGCTTATTGCCACCAATGTTCTGGTGAGCATCCGGGGGTTTAACGACCTGATCTTTTTCAACCGCTACAAATTCAATATCAGTGCCATCAGGGCCGGGCAACGCGAGCGCACCCTTACCTCCGGCTTTCTGCACGTAGATGTGGCCCACCTTTTCCTCAATATGTTCACCCTGTATTTTTTTGCCCAGGTGGTCATCAACTGGTTTGGGCCAGGCCGCTTTATGCTCATTTATTTTTTCAGCCTGTTGGCTGGCAGCCTGTTGGTGCTTTATTTTCACCGCAATGAACCCTACTATACGGCCGTCGGGGCCAGCGGGGCCGTAACCGGGGTCCTCTATGCCGCCATTTTGCTCCAGCCCGATATGCGCCTGGCACTGATGTTCATCCCCATCCCGTTCCCGGCCTATGTGCTGGGGATCGCGTATCTCTTGTACTCCATTTACGGGATGAAGAACCGCATGGGCAACATCGGGCATTCGGCCCATTTCGGGGGGGCCGTGGGCGGCTACCTGGCCACCCTCTTCTTCAAGCCAGACATCCTGGCCAGCCACCCTGTCATGGTGGGGTTGCTGGCCCTGCCCATCGTCTTGCTTTTTGTCCTCCAAAAAATGGGCAAGATTTAGGCAATTGGTCGAATTTCACACATTTGGAGCTTAAAAAGCCAGGCTGGTGTATACGATACACCGGTATGGAGCGTTCTGGTTTTGCCCAATTAACCTTTTATGCGAAAAATACTACGCTCCTTGTTGGCTATTTGTGCTGTCTGCCATTTGAGCTGCAGCGACCAGACCACTGTATTCAAAGACGATTTGGAAAGCGACCTCATTTTGGAAGAAAACGGGGCCGTGCTTCAAGGCGCTGTTCGTTTCGATGAATCGGGGGTGCTCGACATCTTCGAAGAAAATACCCCGGCCGGCAAGGCCGGAGATACCGCCGGCGATTATCCGCTCACCCTGATCGCCACCGTGGCCCCTCCTTCCTATCAGAGCGGGGACAACCTTACTGCTTCGCATGTCGACCTCGATGGAGGTTACGCCTTTGTGGCCTATAACACGGTGGGGGAAGAATACTACGGGGGTATCGATGTGGTGGAAGTTTCGGATCCGCACAACCCCCGGGTTACCTCCCGCCTGATCTACCTGAATGCCGATATCAATGCCCTGCAATACGAAAACGGCTTCCTCTATATAGTCGGAGGCGTGAATGCAGAAACCTCCGTGCGTGCCACCTCCAACTCATTTGTGGCGCGCATCCCCGTCAGCGGGGGAAAGATGAGCACAGACCTTATCACCTACGGCTTCCAGCAAGGCTATAATGCCACAGATCTCTTGGTCGAAGCCGGCCGTATCCTGGTCAGCTCGGGGAAGGAGGGGAGCATTACGGCCTATGGAAAAACCGATCTGTCCATCCTGGGCGAGACCTACGTGGCCGATGCCCGGTCCCTGGCGGCTGCACCCGGAGCATTGGCTGTGCTCGACGCGGGTGCCGGCGTTCGCCTGCTCGATACGGATTTCAATGAAACACGCCTGATCCCGGTGACTACAGACCTGGGAGTGGCCACCAAGAAAACCATCGCCCTGCGCGAAAACACCTTGCTGGTCTCAGAAGCCGAGAAAGGGGCTGGCCTGTACGATGTGACCACAGGGCAATTGCTCGAATATCTGCCCATTCCCATCCATCCCGAAGGCATAGACCAGGCTGACGTGGTCACCAATGCGGTGGCCGCAAACGAGAAGGCAGTATTCATGGCCAATGGGGGCGCCGGGATGAGCCTTTCCGAAGAGGATGCCATGGGAGTTGACCTGGTTGGGATCATCGAACTGGGAGGTTCTGTTAATTATGTAGCCTCCAAAGGGGATTATGTTTTTGCGGCATCCGGACAGGGTGGGCTGCAGATCATTAAGCTGAACCGGCCTTCCGAGAGCCTGGCCGGGCAATGCGCCGGGCTTCCTGAATACGACGGGTCAAATCAGGTGGTGATCACTGCCGGGCAGGAAGTGGCCTACAGCGGCTCGAAGCGCCTGAACAGCGTGGCGGTAGGGGGAAGGCTCTTGCTTTGCGGGTCATGGACCGTTTCGAACCACGTGAACCTCCAGCCCGGTGGAACTTTGGAGTTGTTCGGAACCCTGGCTGTGGGCCAGTTCAAGCGCCGCCGCAGCATTACCGTGAACGAGGGCAGCACCCTTCGGATCGAAGGGGATGTAACGATCTATGGAGACCTGATTTTGAATGACGGGGCTGCAGTGGAGTTCCTGGGCAACAGTTCGGTGATCGACGTATTCGGCGAGGTGAAAATCACCGGGGATGTTTCCATTACCGGTACTTTCCGCGACGTTAGGGGTCGCTTTTAGCAGCACCCGAAAACATAAAGAAAGCCCCTCCGTCACCGGAGGGGCTTTTTTGTATTTCAAAAGGGAGCTCAGGGGAGCAATTCGGCAATTTTGGCCTCCAGCTCAGGCCCGCGGAGGTCCTTGGCCACAATGACCCCGTTTTCGTCCAGGATGAAACTGGCCGGAATGGCCCTGATATTGTAGAGCAGGGCGATTTCGTCATCGAAGTAGGCTACATGCGAAATATGGTTCCAGGTCAGCCCATCATCGGCGATGGCCTTTTTCCATTCCTCGGCGTTGCGGTCAAGGGAAACACCCAGCACCTTCAGGCCCTTGTCTTTGTATTTGTTGTACACAGCCACAATGTTTGGGTTCTCGGCCCGGCACGGACGGCACCAGCCGGCCCAGAAGTCGATCAGGGTAACCTTGCCCATGGCCTCCCTGAGGGATAGCTCTGTGCCATCAGGGGTGGGGCCGCTGAATTCCGGGGCTTTCGATCCGATGGCCGTGCGCCCGGCCACTTCGAGCTTCTGCTGAATGCCCTGGCCCAGTTTGGAGCTGCGCAATTCGGGTGACAGGCCTTTGTACAAAGCGTCCACTTCCCCGATCGGGACCGCTCCGCTTTCAAGCATCCGGTCGAGGATGAGGCCCGTGATCAGGGCATCCGGATGTTCGCCGGCAAAGTCTTTTTCAAAGTTGGTCATACGATCCTGCAACTCGAAAAATTCATCCCGCAGCGAGAGTATCGCCGCGCTGTCTTGCCCCATCATCGCAGCCCGCAGGTCTTCGTTCATCGAGGCCCTCAGATCGGCCAGTTCCCGGGCTCCCTTCAGGTATTCCGCATAGGAATCGTTTTGTGGGGTGCCGCTGATTGCAACCTGTTGCAGGCTGTCTTTGTGGGCTTCCAGTTCGATAGACCCATTCTCGAGGATGAGCGGAATCCCTCCGCGCAGCCCCTCGATATAGACGTAGTGCAATTCGGGCTCAGAAGCCGTTCCGCTAAAGAGGAATTCCCCTCCCGTTACCGTAGTGGTATCCACATCGACGGTTTGGAAATTTTCATCGCTCTTGCGAAGGATTACCTGGGTGCCGTCTGCCACTTCGCCGCGCAGGCTCCCAGTGATTTTGTAACCCTCTGATCCGCCCGGACTGCATGAGGCAAGAATCAGGAGAGACACCGCACCCATCAAGATATGTTTCATAGTTTTCATATTGAAGGCTCAAAGGTAGACAGATCGGCCAGAATAATAAAAGCCCTTAACAAAAGCTTTTCGTCAAGGGCTTGAATATGGGAGGGCTATGGTGTCAGAACTGATATCGGATGCCCAGGGCGATGTCGAAATCGAAATTATCTGAAAAGCCGTCGTATCCGACCAGGCCGATTTCGGGCCTGAAATCGAGCGACAGCAGCAGCGGGATGTCAAAATTGTATTCAATGCCAATGTCGCCGGCCCCAAAGATGAAAAGGCCCCCGTCGTCATCGGTATCAAAGTCAGGATCGTAGTCGACGCTTCCCAGGCCGCCTCCAACTCCGTAATACCAGTTGAAATTGCCGTCGAGCTTGCGCACCCATTGGTAGACGCCGGTAAGCTTGAAGGCATCCCAGTTTCGGGAATCGCGCCACCCCAGGTCTACCTCGAGCCGGTTGTACCGGGCGATGGATTTCTGGTAGGAGATCTCGGCCCCGAAGCCGTCGCTGTCTCCCAGGCGCAGGCCGAGGGCATGGTCGGAGATATTCTGGGCAAACAGACTGCTTGTGGCAAAAAGGAGGAAAATGGGTAACAATCGAAACATTTTCATTTAGCGAGGTTTTAGGGTTCGGTGAATTGGTAATAATTTCAGGCTTCCTCAGGAAGCAGTTAGGCTTAAAAACTTAATTTAGCGTCAAAAATTGTCCGGAATTGAACAAAAATGACCTCAAGGACCTCGCCGGGCGCCTCTCGGGCACCCTGCACTGGGACCGGCTGCATCAAGGCCTGTACGCCACCGATGCATCGGTGTACCGGATGACTCCCCTGGCGGTGGCTTTCCCTGCAAATACGGCCGACCTGAAGGAGCTCATCGCCTTTGCGGGCAGGCATGGTATCGGCCTGATCCCGCGAACCGCCGGCACCTCCCTGGCAGGGCAATGTGTGGGCCCAGGGATTGTGGTCGATGTTTCGCGGCATTTCACAAAGATACTGGAGCTGGATGTCGAAAAAAAACAGGTCTGCGTGCAGCCCGGGGTGATCCGGGATGAGCTCAACGCCTATTTGAAGCCCCACGGCCTCTTTTTCGGCCCGAATACCTCCACCTCGAACCGCTGTATGATCGGCGGCATGGTAGGGAACAACTCCAGCGGCACCACCTCGATTCGCTACGGGGTTACCCGCGACAAGGTGGTCGCCCTGAAAGTACTGCTCTCAGATGGTTCTGAAGCGGAGGTATGCGCCCTGAGGCCGGATGCCTACCGCTCCAAAATGCAGGGTGATACCCTTGAAGCATCTATTTATAAGAACATCTATAAGGAGCTTTCCAGCAAAGAAATACAGGATGAAATAAGGGCAGAATTCCCCAATCCCGAAATCCACCGGCGCAATACGGGCTATGCGGTCGACGCCCTGCTTGAGACCGAAGTATTTTCCGAAACCGGGCCCTCGTTCAACCTTGCCAGGCTCCTGTGCGGCAGCGAGGGTACCCTGGCTTTCACGACCGAAATTACCCTGGCGCTGGATGCCCTGCCGCCGGCCCACGCTGCCATGGTTACGCCTCATTACCATACTCTTGAAGCCTGCCTTGCCGATGTGGTGCCTGCCATGTCTCACACGCTCTACGCCTGTGAGATGATGGACAAGGTGATTCTGGACTGCACCAAAAGCAACCGGGAACAACGCGAAAACCGCTTTTTCGTGGAAGGCGACCCGGCAGCCCTGCTGATGCTGGAGGTCCGGGACGAAGACCCCGGAAAGCTCCGTCAAAAGGTAGACGCCCTGCTAAAAACCCTGGGCGAATCGGCCCGGGCCTATGCGGCCCCGGTCTTGTGGGGCGACGACACGGTAAAGGCAGAAAACCTCCGTAAGGCCGGGCTGGGCTTGCTCGGCAACATGGTCGGAGATCGCAAGGCTGTGGCCTGTATCGAAGACACGGCGGTAGCCCTGCCAGACCTGAAGGAATTTATTGGCGAATTCTCGGGAATCATGAGCCGGTACGGGCAGCAGGCGGTTTATTACGCCCATGCCGGGGCCGGGGAGCTCCACCTCAGGCCCATCCTGGACCTTAAGAAATCGGATGATGTAAAGCTTTTCCGGGCCATTACCACCGACGTGGCCCGGCTGACCAAAAAATACAAGGGATCCTTCAGCGGGGAACACGGCGACGGGATCGTACGGGCAGAATTCATCCCGCTGATGATCGGGCAGAAGAATTACGAGCTTTTGCGCCGCATCAAATCGTATTTCGACCCTAATGGGCTGTTCAACCCCGGGAAAATAGTCGACGCCTTCCCCATGGACCGCTCTTTGAGGTATGAGCCTGACCGAAAAGAGCCTGAGCTCACCACCCTCTTTGATTTTTCAGACAGCGAGGGAATCCTCAGGGCGGCAGAAAAGTGCAACGGGAGCGGGGATTGCCGCAAATCGCATACCATGCCGGGTGCCATGTGCCCCAGTTACCAGGCCACCCGCAATGAAAAGGACACCACCCGCGGGCGGGCCAACACCCTCCGGGAAATGCTTACGCACCCGGTTGGCGCCAATCCCTTTGATCAGCCCGAGCTGAAAGAGGTGTTCGATCTCTGCCTGAGTTGCAAGGCCTGTGCCCGGGAATGTCCGAGCAATGTCGATGTGGCCACCCTGAAGGCAGAATTCTCCTATCAGTATCAAAAACAAAACGGTTATTCCCTGAGGAATAAGCTATTTGCATACAATACCCGAATCAATGCTTTAAATAGCAAAATACCATGGCTGGCCAATGGCATGCTGGGTTTCGGCCCTGCCGGGGCACTGGTGAAACGGTTGTTTGGCGTGGCCCCCGAACGCAGCTTGCCGCGCGTTGCCCGCTTTGACTTTGACCGCCACCTGCGGCAATTGCAAAAGAAACACAAACCCGGTGGCCCGGCCGTAGCCCTGTATATCGATGAGTTTACGCGCTACCTCGATACGAAACAAGGCCTGGATGCGATGGAGTTGTTGCACGGGTTAGGGTACGACCTCAGGCTCTTCTATGCCGAAAGCGGGCGCACCTTTATTTCGAAGGGTTTTCTGGAACAGGCCCGCGCCCTGGCGTTCGGGAATGCACCGGCCCTCGAGGCCCTTGCCAGGGAAGGGGTCCCGCTGCTGGGGCTCGAGCCATCTGCCATCCTGACCTTCCGCGATGAATACCGCCGCTTCGGCCTGCCCGATTCATCATCTGAGGCGATAGCGTCCAATGCCTTTCTGATCGAGGAGTTCCTGGCCCGGGAAGCTGCCGCCGGTCGTATCCGGAAAGAGCAGTTTACCCGCGAACACCGGCAGGTAAAAATCCACAACCATTGCTATCAGAAGGCCCTTTCAGACCAGAAAGTGACCTTTGACATCCTGAACCTGCCCGAAAATTACAAGGTGAGCATCATTCCGTCGGGGTGTTGCGGCATGGCCGGGTCGTTCGGCTACGAAAAGGAACATTACCAGGTGAGCATGCAGGTGGGAGGGCTTAGATTATTCCCGGCTATTGAGAAGAGCGAGCCCTCCACGCTCATCGCTGCGAACGGTACCAGCTGCAGGCACCAGATCGCCGATGGCACCGGTCGCACGGCGCGTCACCCGGTAAGCATCCTAAGGGAGGCCTTACTCGTCTGAGTCTTCCAGGGCTTTGAGCCGGGTATCGGCATTTTTCCGATCGGTGATAGAGGCAATAAGTTCGTCGATATCCATCTCCTTGAGGTCTTCGTCCGCAAAGAAGGGGGAAAGTTTATCTTCGCTGTAACGGTATAGTTTCCAGCGTTTGAAGGCGTATTCGAGGGCGGTCAGGTTTTCGACCCAGTCACCTGAATTCAGGTACAGCACCTTGCCTTTCGGGGTTTCCACCCATTCCTTTCCGGGCAGGTGGGTGTGGCCGCACACAACGTAGTCATACCCCTTGTCGATGGCCAGGTGTGCCGCTGTGTTCCTGAAATTACCGGCCTGGAGCGCCCCTTGGTTGCCCAGCTTCCTGATGCGCCCCGAAAGGGAGAATTTCTCACGTCCGGCCCGAACCAGTACCCAGTTGATCATCCGGTTCGTTCGCAGCAGCAACCCGTAGCCATATGAGCCGAGCCGGGCCAGCCAGCGGGTACCCGGGGCGGAGTGGTCAAAGACGTCTCCGTGAAATATCCAGGCCTTGCGGCCATCCAGCGGCAGCACCAGCTTGTTGCAGATGTGGAAGCTGCCGACGACCGTGCCGCTGAATCGCCGGAGCATTTCATCGTGGTTGCCGGTGATATAATATACCTGCGTTCCGGTTGAGGCCATGCTGAGGATTTTCTTGAGCACCTTGATATGGGCTGGTGGAAAATAGTGCTTTCGGAAATTCCAGGCGTCGATGATGTCCCCGTTGAGGACCAGGATAGAAGGCTTAATGCTGCTCAGGTAGGCGATAAGCTCTTCGGCCTGGCACCCCGTTGTTCCGAGGTGCACATCCGAAATAACCGCCACGTCGATGGTGCGCTTTTTCAAGACAAGGGTTTAAGCGCCACAAAATTAGAATCCCTGCGTGCAACGGGGTTTGTTTGTGCGATCAACAATTGGCTATGATTGGGTTAAGATTAGATTAAGGACGCCCGGTGTATGTTAAGCCATTATTAGTGGGCCGGTTTTGGTTTGCTGGCAGTTTCGGGGTACATTTGGTCTTCTTTGAAAACAAGCAGATCGCCTAAATCAACACGCAAAATGGCGGGAAACACTTTTGGTACAGTCCTGAGGCTCACAACCTTCGGAGAATCGCACGGCAAAGGGCTGGGTGGGGTGCTCGACGGATGCCCGGCCGGCCTCGCCCTTGACCTGGAAGCCATCCGGCGCGAGCTTGACCGGCGGCGCCCCGGGCAGTCGGCCATCGTCACCCAGCGGAAGGAGGCCGACGAGGTGGAATTCTTCTCGGGCCTGTTCGAGGGAAAGACCACCGGTACCCCCATCGGCTTCCTGGTCCGGAACAAAGACCAGAAATCACATGATTATTCCCATATCGCCGAATCGTACCGGCCCTCCCATGCCGACTACGTATACGACCAGAAGTACGGGTTCCGCGATTACCGGGGCGGGGGCAGAAGCTCGGCCCGCGAAACGGTGAGCCGGGTAGTTGGCGGGGCTATAGCCCGGCAGCTGTTGCCCGGGGTCCGTTTTCAGGCCTTTGTATCTCAGGTGGGGGAATTGCGCCTCGACAAACCCTATAGTGATCTCGACCTCGACCTGGCCGAGGCAAACCCGGTACGATGCCCTGACCCGGAGATGGCCGCCCGCATGGAAGCGTACATCCGCCAGGTTCGCAAAGAAGGCGATACCATTGGGGGTGTTGTGAGCTGCGTGATCCGCAATGTTCCGGTAGGCCTGGGCGAGCCCGTCTTTGACAAATTGCACGCCCGTTTGGGGCAGGCCATGCTCTCGATCAATGCCGTCAAGGGTTTTGAGTACGGGAGTGGCTTCGATGGGGTTCGCCTGAAGGGTAGCCAGCACAACGACGCCTACAACCCCGATGGCAGCACCCGCACCAATTTCAGCGGCGGTGTTCAGGGCGGCATCAGCAACGGGATGGATATCTACTTCCGCGTGGCCTTCAAGCCGGTGGCCACCCTGCTGCAGGCCTATGACACCATCGACAAAGAAGGCAACCCCGTGCAGGTGCAGGGAAAGGGCCGGCACGACCCGTGCGTGGTGCCGAGGGCCGTGCCCATCGTCGAAGCCATGGCCGCCCTGGTGCTTGCAGACCTCTATCTGCTTAACCGCCTTTCCAAATTATAGGTGGCCCTGCCTAGGGGGTTTCCCTTCAAAATAGTATCTTCCGGCGTAAAACCGTTCTTATGAAGAAACTCGAGCTGCACTGGCAAATCCTGATCGGGATGTTGCTGGGCATCGTTTTCGGATTCATCATGACCTATCCTTCCTGGGGATCCGGCTTTGTCCAGGACTGGATCAACCCTTTCGGGACCATTTTCGTCAAGCTTCTCAAGCTGATCGCCATTCCCCTGATCCTGGCTTCCCTGATCAAAGGCATATCTGACCTGAAAGACATCAGCAAATTCAGGAATATCGGCCTTCGCACCATGGGGATTTATATCGTGACCACCGTGATAGCCATCAGCATCGGCCTGTTGCTGGTCAATTTTCTAAAGCCAGGGGAGGGGATCTCGCAAGAAACCATAGCTGAACTTACCCAAACCTATGCCTCCGACGCAGGCGTAACCTCCAAGATCGAGGAGGCCGGGCGGCAGCATGAAAGCGGCCCCCTGCAATTCCTTGTAGATATGGTGCCCGACAATGCCTTTCGCGCCGTAAGTGACAACGGCCTGATGCTGCAGGTTATCTTTTTCACCATCTTTTTCGGGATTTCCATGCTGCTGATCGGGGAGCAGTACGCCAAACCCCTGAAGGACTTTTTCGATGCCCTCAACGACGTGGTTTTGAAAATGGTTGACCTGATCATGCTGACGGCCCCGGTTGCCGTATTTGCCCTGCTGGCCAATGTGGTGGTGACCTCGGGCGACCCCGACCTGCTGCTGGCCCTGCTGAAGTACGCGGGCGTGGTGGTGCTGGGCCTGCTGCTCATGATTGTCTTCTACAGCGTGGTGGTCTCGACTTTTACCCGATATAATCCCTTTTCCTTCCTCAGCAAAATAAGCCCGGCCCAGTTGCTGGCCTTTTCGACCAGCTCGAGTGCAGCCACCCTGCCCGTGACCATGGAACGCGTCGAGGAGCACATCGGGGTAGACAAGGAGGTTTCCAGCTTTGTGCTCCCGGTGGGGGCCACCATCAATATGGACGGTACCAGTTTGTATCAGGGAGTGGCAGCCGTTTTCATTTCGCAGGCACTTGGCTTCGGATTGACTTTTGGGGACCAGCTCACGATCATCTTAACGGCCCTGCTGGCTTCGATCGGCTCGGCTGCCGTGCCCGGGGCCGGCATGGTGATGCTTGTGATCGTTTTGGAATCCATCGGCTTTCCGGCCGACAAACTGGCAATTGGCCTGGCCCTGATCTTTGCCGTTGACCGCCCGCTCGATATGTGCCGCACCGTGGTCAACGTAACCGGCGATGCCACCGTGGCCGTGCTGGTGGCCAAATCGGTGGGCAAACTGCACAAGCCCCACCCGCGGAATTGGGACGACCACCTCGACGAAGTGAAGGGCGCGAAAGACTAAAGGAATTTTTTCTGGAGTTCCGGGGTCGGGATCATGCACTGATCCTTCTTCCCGAACCAGCGGTACCGGTTGCGTGCCACCAGGTCGTACACCGCATCGCGCACCCCTCGCGGAATCCAGCCCAGCATCAAAGGCATCCACCCGTAGCCCCTTAGCTCACGGGCAATCTCCAGGGCGGCGTCTGACTTCACGTAATAAGCAATCCCCGGGTCGATCAGGATAATCGAATCGATCTGGGTGGTGTCTATATGCCGGGCCCGGCAGAGCTCCTGGCCCAGCTCGCTCTGCAGGGCGGCAAAGCGAAACCGGTCGCCCCCGTCGCGTTTGATGATGAACTGCACGGCCCCGTTGCACAGGTTGCAAACCCCGTCGAAAAGGATGATTTTTTTGCCAGACTGTTCCATGATGGGGTAAAGATACGGCAGAACCCCGGATCTTGAGCTCAGAGAGAGGCCAGGAAGTCAGAGAGCTCTGTTTCCCGGTCGAGCCCCAGCTTTTGCTTGAGCCGGTACTTCGATTTGAGCACGCTGTCGGGCAGTACGTTCAGGGTGGCGGCAATACATGGCGCGGAACCGCAAACCCGGCTATTTCCCTCTCGCGGCTTCCACCAGCTCCAGCTCATCGACGCTGATTTGGGTGGTAAACAGGCCATAGTTCACCACGGCTCTGTTCTTTTCCAGGCTGTCAATGGTTCCCACAGCCTTCCCGTCGGGCATGCGCACCCGGTCACCGACCCGCAGCACGGGCTTCGGCTTTTTCTTTTCCCGGGCCGCCTCCTTTTTTTGGGTGGCAACTTTCTCTTCGCGAATCACCTGTACCTCTTTCTGCAATTGCTTCTCGAGGGTGGCCTTCCGGAGTTTTTCCGCTTTCTGCTGTTTGGGGGCCTGTTGTTTCCGTTTGCTGTTTTCTGTCTCTACCAGCCGGATGAGTTCCGAGATCAGGGGGCGTTTCTTCTTATCGCGGAAATACCTTTCGGCTGCCTGATCTACCTTGGTGCCCAGGTTGATCATCCGCTGATGGTAATCGTAAAGCTCCTGATACCCGCTTAGTTTGGCACGCATCTTCTCATTGAGGGTTTCAAGGCGACGGGCTTCTTCCCGTGCCTTGCTCTCCTCTTCCTGCAGGCGACTTCCCGTCTCGGCCATTTCACGCCGCTGTTTTTGCAGTTTGGCAATGCTTTCGTCAAAGCGCACCTTTGCACGGGCCACCTTCTTTTTGGCCCGGTTGATCAGGCTGTAGGGGATGCCGTTTTTCTGTGCCACCTCAAAGGTAAATGAGCTCCCGGGCTGCCCGATTTCCAGCTGGAATGTAGGCTCGAGGGTCTGGTTGTTGAACAGCATGTTGGCATTGGCGGCACAGGGCAATTCATCGGCCAGGGCTTTCAGGTTGGCGTAATGTGTGGTTACCACCCCGTAGGATTCCCGTTCGTAAAAAGTTTCGAGAAAGGTTTCTGCCAGGGCGCCTCCCAGTTCCGGGTCGCTCCCGGTGCCAAACTCGTCGATGAGGAACAGGGTGCGCGCCCCGCATTTGCGCAAAAAACGGTTCATGTTCTGCAGCCGGTACGAATACGTGCTCAGATGGTTTTCGATCGATTGATTGTCGCCGATATCGGTCAGTATCTGGTCGAACAGGCAGCAGGTGCTGCGCTCGTGCACCGGGATGAGCATGCCGCTTTGCAGCATGAGTTGCAGCAACCCGATCGTCTTCAGGGTAATGCTTTTCCCTCCGGCATTGGGCCCTGAGATGACGATAATCCGGTTATCCGGGTTCAGCTCGATGGTTTGAGGCCAGGTTTTTTCAGAACGTGCCCGGTTGCTGAGCAACAAAAGCGGGTGGTAAGCCTCCCTGAGGTACAGGCGGCGTTCATGGTTTATTTCCGGAAGGTTGGCCTCCATCAGGTTGCCGTATCGCGCCTTTGCTGCCGTCAGGTCTATTTCGGTCAAGACCACCTGATAGGTTTCAAGGTCTGGTATATAAGGGCGCAGGTCCTTGCCCAGGGCAAGCAATATCCTGCGGATCTCTTCCTGTTCCTCCAGCTCGAGCAATTGCAGTTCCCGGCTGTGTTGCAGGGCGGCTTCCGGTTCGATGTATACAATGCTCCCGGTCTTGGAAGAGCCCTGTACGCTTCCCTTCACCTTTCGTCGGTGCATCGCTTTTACTGCAAGTACCCGCCGATTGTCAACCACGGATTCCCTGATTTCGTCCAGGTAATCGGCTTTCTGGCAATAGGCCAGGGCCGCATTGAAGCTTTGGTTGATGGCCCCCCTGATGCGTTGCATGGCCCGGCGGATTCGCTGCAGCTCTTCAGAGGCATCGTCACGGACCTCACCGAACCGGTCAATGACGCTGCCGATCCGTTCAGGGATGTACGCATGGAACACCGCCTGGTGTGCCCATTGGTCAAGAAGCGGGTAATATTCCCGGAATTTAGCAAAGAACTGGTGGTGATCGCCAATACGCTCTGTAAGGGCCGACAAACCCCGGAAAGCCTCTACGGGTAAAAGGCTGTTCTCGATCCGCAAAAGGCTCAGCGTTTCGTCTATAGGCTCAAAAGCATGGTTGGGGATGCGGTTGTCCTGTTGGGTGGATGCCAGGTATTCGTGCGTCCGGCCCAAAGACTCCCGCAACAGGGCTTCGTCTCTGAAAGGCAATATCGACAGGGCGGCCTCACGCCCCGGCTCGGTGAGGCAATAGGCGCTAAGTTGCCGGAGAACCTCCGGAAACTCCAAATCTTCGAGCGTTTTCTGGCTTACCTTCTTCATGGCCGGGTCAGAACCGGGCAAAGGTACGCATTGCGAACGACTTATGGGTATGTGGCGAAAGCCGGGGCGAGGCCCAAAATACATTCCCCGAGTTGTAATGGAAATTCGTAACTTTAAGGGGGAGATCTCAAGACCCTCCCTCACATCCTTTTTGTTATGGAATTCAGTGAAAAATACACCCCGGAAATCTGGAAAAAGATCTGCCGTCTTCCCTTTATGGTGGCGATCGGCATGGAAGGGGCAGGTCGGAGCGGGCTCGCCGGGGCAGCCCGGGAACGGCAGGCTACCCTTCAGAGCATCCTTGCCGCCCGAACCGATTTTCCAGGGAATCCCCTGGTGAATGCTATTCTTTCGGTGCAGGCTGAAGGAGAGCAGGGCCTGTGGGGGGTCCTGGAACGCCACGATGCCGCGCTGGACTTCCTGGCTGAGTGCGGGATACAAAACGCCGCGGAATTATGGGACCGAATCCTGGAATGTATCCGCGAAGTGCTTCCGGCAATGGAGAAACGGGAAGCGGGACACACGATTTCTGACTATATGGCCTGGCTCAGACAGATCGCTGAGCAGGTAGCTCATGCTGCAAAAGAAGGCGATTTCCTGGGGCTGGGCGGGGTGCGTTTCAGCGACGAAGAGAAGCAATATTACAAGCGCCTCGATGCTGTTTTGCAGGAGTTTGAACAAACTCCTGATGCTTCATAAAAAGCTGTAATGGAAGTCAGAATCGATCCATCCTGGAAAGACCTGCTGCAAGACGAATTTAACAAGCCCTACTTCGCCCAATTAGCTGACTTCGTTCGGCAGGAATATGCCGTACACCCCTGTTATCCCCGTGGGAGCGAGATTTTCGCTGCATTTTCGCATTGCCTTCCCGGCGAAGTCAAGGTGGTATTGATTGGCCAGGACCCGTATCACGGGCCGGGGCAGGCACATGGCCTTTGTTTTTCGGTGCGTGAAGGCCTGCCGCACCCGCCTTCCCTCATCAATATTTTCCGCGAAATAGAAAGGGATACCGGGGCGCCTTACCCAGGAAGCGGCAACCTGGAGCGCTGGGCCCGACAGGGTGTCTTGCTGCTCAACGCCACCCTTACTGTGCGTGCACACCAGGCCGGGAGCCACCAAAACAAAGGGTGGGAGCGATTTACAGATGCGGTGATCACCCGGCTTAGCGAGAAATTTGAAGGGTTGGTATTCTTGTTGTGGGGAGGTTACGCCAGACAAAAATCCAGGCTCATCGATCCGGGGCGGCACCATATTCTCCATTCAGGCCATCCTTCCCCCTTAAGCGCCAACCGGGGGCTCTGGTTTGGCAACGGGCATTTCAGTCAGACAAACCGATTTTTGGAATCGCAGGGGAAATCGCCCATAGCCTGGTAAAACTCAGGGGAGCAGTACCTGCCCGACCTGAATATTCTTTGCTAAAAGGTTTAATTCGGATAGATTATCTATCACTAAATCAACATCTTTCTTGGATAGTTGTCTTTGGCTCCACCGCGTTGCCTCCAGCCATGCCCTTACATCATCCAGCTTCTGGCCGTACCGGTTTGCCAGGGTGCGGTCTATGCTGGGGATTTCCCGGAATTCGGCAGTGAAGCTATTGATGACCTCCAGAATATGCCTGACAAGGCGGGGATGCTTCTGAAAAAAGGAGTGGTTGCAGGCGATCACAAAACAGGGCCAGGGGGTGGGGCAAACATCCAGTCTCCTGAAGATGCCCTGGTCTATGATCGGCTGGGTGGTGAAGCGCTCCCACATGAAATAATCGGCAGAACCCGATCGCAGGGCATCAATGGCCCCTTCCAGGGTGCCGACCACCTCAAAGCGCAGCGCAGCGGTAGCCCAATTCCGGTTTCGCGCGTTCACGTAGGCCATCAGGTGGCTGCCGCTTCCATACCGGCTGATGGCGGCGATTCGCCCTTCCAGTTCTTCGGGGCTGCGGAACGGGCCTTGAGCCGCCACATGAATGCCCCAGAGCAGCGGGGTGGCTATATACCCCTGCACGATGCCGGCCGGCAGTCCCTCGGAGATGGCTTTGATAAGTCCTTCGGTAAGGATCACGGCCAGATCGGTTTCACCCTGCCTCAGCAGGTCGCACATTTTGCCGGTTCCCTCGGGCACGTCCGTCCATTCCAGTTCGACGCCGCGATCATAGAAGGCACCTTCTTCAAGCGCCATGAGCCAGGGAAGGTTAAAATGTTCGGGAACTCCGCATACGCGCACGGTTGCTGCCATATTGCACAGTGGTTACGTTTGGGCCAGTCTTTCCAGGGCATACCGGATCATCCGGTCAATGGTCTGGGTGGGTTGCTGGGAAAAGGTGCCCAGGGCCCTGTTGGCCAGGATACAGTTCAGGGAAGCTGCCGAATGGCCCATTAAGGCCGCCAGGCCAAATATTCCTGAGGTTTCCATTTCCATATTGGTAATGCGGAGGCCCTCGTACCGGAAGGCTGTGATCCGCTTCAGGAGGTCGGGTTCATCGGGCGGAATGCGCAGCCGTCTGCCCTGAGGGGCATAAAAGCCGGGGTTGGTTGCCGTAAACCCCCTGATCACCTGATCGGAATCGAGGCGTTCGTTCAATTCCACATCGGCCTGTACAACATAGGGTACCGCCTTCATGACCGACCATTGCGTGTGGTCCAGAAAGGCCAGTTGGATGTCGGCCCGCTGTATCCATTCGCTCTGATAGTAATGCAACAGGCCGTCGAGCCCGATTGCGTAATCGCTCAACACCAGGCTGTCGGTGGCAATATCGGCCTGCAATGACCCGGAAGTGCCCAGGCGGATGATTTCGAGTTTTTGGGGATTTTCCCTCAACGATCTTTTTTTCAGGTCAATGCTGGCCAGGGCGTCCAGCTCATTAAGCACAATGTCGATGTTGTCTGTGCCGATGCCCGATGAAACCACGCTGAACCTGCGCCCACTGAGCGTGCCGGTATGGGTCACAAACTCCCGTTTCGATTTGGTTACTTCGAGGGTGTCAAAATATTTAGACACCATGGGTACCCGAGCCGGATCGCCCACCAGGAACACCGTGGGGGCCAGGTCTTCGGGTTTGAGGTTTAAGTGGTAAATGGAACCGTCCTTGTTAAGGATAAGTTCGGAGGGTTCAAAAGGCATGTCAGAGTTTTAAAATCCGGCCGGCCTCGGTATTGTAGAGGAAATTGTACTTAAGGGCCCCGCCCAGATAGGCTTCGTTGTCGCGCAGCACGGAATAATAGCTGGTTTCGTTGTGCAAAATCTCCTGTCCTTTCTTGCTGAGGCGGGTAGGGTTGAACGAGCTGAACAAAGGCCTTAGGCTGGTCAGGATTCGCTGATACTGCGTGTCGCCGAAGCCATACCAGCCCTGGTTTGAAAGCAGGGCCTGCATGAGCGCCTTTTTGGAAGCGGGCTTTTCTTCGGCTGCAATTTGGAGGACTCGGTTTTCCACGGCGTTCAGGCCGTTCTTGATGGTCGGAAAGCGTCTGAGATGCGCCTTTATAGAGGGTTCCAGGTAGGGGAACTGGTAGGCTCCGTAGTCAGAGAGGTTTTCGAGGCGGATCGGATTGTCGCTGCAGTAAAGCTGCCAAACGTAATCTGCGAATTCGATATCGTCTTGCGTGAGTTGTATCCGGTTGCGGTACAGGTCCTGGATTTCCTGATCGCTCAGCTCACCCAGCCCCCTGTAGGTTCCGGCTTCTTTCTGGTCACCACTGCAGGCCAGGGTGATCTGGGCATGCCTGCGGTGTGTCTTCAGCCAGCTCAGCACAGCCAGCATGTTGATCTGACAGAAAAGGTCGTACTCGAACCAGAGCACGATCTCGTCCTGCTGCTTGTGGTTGCAGAGGGAACGGTACTCCTTCAGGGTCTTCTCAATGAACCAGGATTTGCTGACGTTGTAGTTTTTATGCAAAAACTCAAAGCGGGTCTTCCAGAAAGACTCGCTGCCCACATTGGTCTCGGTCTTTCCCTCGCAAAGCATTTCACGCCAGGTTATGATATCACCCTTGTACTTCAGTTGTTGGAGTCGCTGGGTGAAAGCATCCCCATTGGTTATGTGCAGCTGGGAACTCATTTTGGCCTGGTTGTTTGGGTTTGGACCTATAAAAGTAACACTTCGTCGACACTTTACAAAAAAATCTTGTGGAAACAACCTAGCTCAGAAACGGTTATCCTCCGACCCGTTTAACGGAGAAGCCCATCCCCTTCAAAAACTCCATGATGCGGTCGCGGTAGTCGCCCTGAATGATGATCTGATCATTCTTGAAAGAGCCGCCCACGCCCAGCTCACGCTTGAGTTGCCGGCTCAGGGTGGCGAAATCGGAAGCTGCCCCGGTATAGCCCTCAAGCACGGTAACCGGCTTGCCGTGGCGCTTCTCGTATTTGCACAAAATAGGTGCTTCCTGCATCCAGACTTCCGGCTTTCCAGTCTCGGGATCTGGCTCGGGGTCTTCCGGCGTATGGTCTGGGAAGAGCTTCTTAAGCTGGTCTTTGAGGTCCATCTCAGCTGTTTTTTTTGACAAGACCCAGTTCGATGAGCCGCTCGTGCAGGAATTCCCCTGCGGTAATGTCTTCATACAGCTTTGGGTGCGCCTCGTCAATGCAATGTTCCAGGCAGTTGAGCGGCATGGAGCTGATGGGGTGCATGAAAAACGGAATGGAATAGCGCGAAGAGCCCCATAACTCCCGAGGCGGGTTGATTACACGGTGTATGGTCGATTTCAGGCGGTTGTTTGAAAGGCGCGACAGCATGTCGCCCACGTTGATCATGAGCTCTTCAGGAGAGGCTATGGCGTCGATCCAGTCACCTTCATGGTTCTGCACCTGCAATCCACGCCCGTGGGCGCCCATCAGCAGGGTAATCAGGTTGATGTCGCCGTGCGCAGCGGCCCTTACCGCATCTTTGGGTTCATTGACAATGGGGGGGTAGTGGATGGGCCTCAAAATGGAATTGCCGTTTTTGATGAATGCATCAAAATAGGTTTCCGGCAATTCGAGGTGCAGGGCCAGGGCACGCAACACGTAAACGGCTGTTTTCTCGAGCATCTTGTAAGCCTCCCGACCTGCCGCATTGAAGGCCGGCAGCTCCGCGACGAGGACATTTTCAGGGTATTCACGGGCGAGTGCCGGGTCGTCTTCCACATACTGCCCGAAATGCCAAAACTCCTTGAGGTCGCCCTCCTTTCTTCCCTTCGCGTGTTCCCTGCCGAAAGAAGTATAGCCCCGCTGCCCACCGATGCCTTCAATTTCATATTTGGCCTTGACCTCAAGGGGCAGCTCAAAAAAAGCCCTGACCTGGGCGTACAATTCCTCCACGAGGCGGTCAGAAAGGAAATGGCCGCTCAAAGCCACAAAACCGATATCTTCAAAGGCCTGGCCGATCCCGGTAACAAAACGGGCTTTTCGCATGGGCTCCCCTGACAGGAAATCGCGCAGATCCACACTTGGGATTTCGCTCATATCTGGTAGAAATTACTGGGTTTCAAAGTTAAAAATTATTGAGTGAGCTTGACGCCTAATATGTAGATTTGTGCCAGAAACTGTAACCCCACAGATCTCTATGTCAGAACCCATTCTTGACTTTGAAAGCTACAAACTGCCGCTGCAGGAGTCGCTTATGCTGTACAAGCGCATGTTGCTGCCCCGCCTGATCGAGGAAAAAATGCTCATTTTGCTGCGGCAGGGCAAGATTTCAAAATGGTTCAGCGGCATCGGACAGGAAGCTATTTCGGTAGGGGTCGCTTCCTGTCTGGAACCCGATGAATACATTTTGCCCATGCACCGCAACCTGGGCGTGTTTACCTCTCGGGAAGTGCCTTTGCACCGTCTTTTTGCGCAATGGCAGGGTAAGGAAAGCGGTTTTACGCATGGCAGGGACCGGAGCTTCCATTTCGGAAGCCAGGAGCACCGCATCGTGGGGATGATTTCCCATCTCGGCCCCCAATTGGGGGTGGCCGACGGGATTGCGCTTGCAGACTTGCTTCAGAATCGCAATAAGGTAACTGCCGTTTTTACCGGCGAAGGGGCCACCAGCGAAGGTGATTTTCACGAAGCCCTGAACATAGCCGCGGTCTGGGACCTTCCTGTTTTGTTTTGCATCGAGAACAACGGGTATGGCCTTTCCACGCCCGTTTCGGAGCAATACCGCTGTGAGAACCTGGCCGACAAGGGGATTGGCTACGGGATGGAAGCCCACATTCTGGATGGCAACAACATTCTGGAAGTATACACCCGGGTCAGCGAGCTTTGCAAAAGCATGAGGCGCAACCCCAGACCGGTACTGGTCGAATTCAAGACCTTCCGGATGCGGGGGCATGAAGAAGCCAGCGGCACAAAATATGTGCCCCAGGAACTCATGGATTACTGGGCCCTGCGCGACCCGGTCGAGAACTATGCCGCTTACCTGCGCGGCAGCGGGCAGCTGAGTGAGATCAGGGAAGTGGGCTATAAGAAAGAATTGGTTCACCAAATCAATGAGGCCCTCGAGCTTGCCTTTGCAGAAGATCCGGTGGCTTTTGATGAAAGCAAGGAATTAAATAGCGTTTATAAAGAATTTCAATATCAAGAAGTTAAACCTTCCGATAAATCATCTGAAATAAGGTTGGTCGACGCCGTTTCCCAGGGACTTTACCAGTCGATGGAGCGGCACGACAACCTGGTGGTCATGGGGCAGGATATCGCCGATTATGGAGGCGTTTTCAAGGTTACCGAAGGTTTTGCCGCGAAGTTTGGCCGGGAGCGGGTGCGCAATACCCCCATATGCGAATCGGCTGTGGTCTCCGCAGCCATGGGGCTTTCCATCAACGGGATGAAAGCGGTGGTGGAAATGCAATTCGCCGATTTTGTGAGCTCAGGGTTTAATCCCATTGTCAATTACCTGGCCAAATCACATTATCGCTGGGGCCAATGCGCAGACGTGGTGGTGCGCATGCCCTGCGGGGCCGGGGTAGGGGCCGGGCCCTTCCATTCCCAGACCAATGAAGCCTGGTTTACCAAAGTGGCGGGCCTCAAAGTGGCCTATCCGGCTTTTCCTGCCGATGCCAAAGGGTTGCTGGCCACGGCCATCAATGATCCGAACCCGGTCCTTTTCTTTGAGCACAAGGCCCTGTACCGTTCGGTATACGGGCAGGTTCCGGAAGATTACTTCACCTTGCCTTTCGGGCAGGCTTCCCGGATCAGGGAGGGAAATGCCCTGAGCCTGATAACTTTCGGGGCCGGGGTGCACTGGGCCATAGCCGCCCTGGATGAACTGGGCCTGACCGATGTGGACCTTTTGGACCTGCGCACGCTTTGCCCGATGGACTGGGATTCGATCTATGCCTCGGTAAAAAAGACCGGGAAAGTCTTGTTGCTACAGGAAGACAGCCTGTTTGGCGGGGTCTGCGCCGATATCGCGGCCCAGCTCGCCGAGCATTGCTTTGAGTACCTGGATGCCCCGGTACGCCGCGTTGCCTCGTTGGAAACACCCATTCCCTTTGCGCGGAACCTGGAGGCCGGCTACCTGCCGCAAAAGCGCCTCAGGGATGCCCTGCAGGAACTGATGCGTTATTGAGTGCCGCACCAGCGCCTTCCGCACCAGGTGGCAGGCTGACCAAACAGCCCCGATAGAAGACTCTGGGACCAGAGGCTGTCCGCCTCAGGGAAATCGCACAGCCCACAGGATTTTATTATCCCTTTTTGCCGTACATTACACGGGTGGGCACTTCTGACGTCATTATTATCGGTGCTGGCCTGGCCGGACTTTGCGCAGCGATTGAGCTTCGGAAGGAAGGGATTTCTGTAACCCTGGTTGAGCGGCATGCCTTTCCAATGCATAAGGTGTGCGGCGAGTACCTCTCACAGGAAGTGGTGCCATATCTGGCTTCTCTGGGGGTATCGCTCGACGATGCCCCGGTAATCCGGAACTTCGTGCTGTGCAATCGGCTTGGGAGGTCTATACGCCGGGAACTTCCCCTGGGGGGGATTGGGATCAGTCGGTATGCTCTGGACCAGCGCCTCTATGAGGTCGCTCAGAAAGCCGGGGTCCGCTTTGTTTTTGATAGGGCCCTGGAGGTCTGCCCATCTGCCGATGGTGTGATTGCCCGCACAGCCGACGGCTCCTATGAGGGGAAAGTACTTCTGGCAGCCTGGGGGAAACGCAGCCTGCTCGACCGTCAGTCGCAAAGGGAGTTCTGGACCCGGGAAAGCTCGTGGATGGCAGTAAAGACGCATTTCCGCAATACCGATTTTCCACATGACCAGGTAGGCCTTTATTTTTTTAAAGGCGGATATGCCGGGTGTTCCCTCACAGAAACGGGGGACCTGAATTTCTGTTATCTTATCCAAAAGGAACGCTTCCGCGAATTCGGGGACCCAATGAAAGCCACCGCGGGCATTCTCGCCGAGAATCCCGGTTTCGGGCCCATATTCAGAGAGGCCTATCCCGTCTTCGAAAAACCTTTGAGCATTTCACAAATCGATTTTGGCCGGAAGGAGCGTATCGGGCAGCATACGCTGTACCTCGGAGATGCCGCACATCTGATCTATCCGCTTTGTGGCAATGGAATGGCCATGGCCATACATTCCGGGCGCCTGGCAGGGTGCCTGACCCGTGAATATATCAGTTCGGGCCAAAGGCGCTTCGAAACCCTTGCCAGGAGTTATGATCTGCATTGGCAGCGGTCATTTGCAACGCGCTTGCGCTGGGGACGGGTATTCCAGACATTTCTTACCCGACCCTATGGCATGGATTTGACCCTGACACTTTCCTTTTGGATGCCAGATCTCTTCAGGGCGGCCATTCGTCACACGCACGGAAAAACACTCCCCGTATGATTGACTTCAGGCAGCGGGCATGGATTCCCGAGAAAATGGATGACCTCCGATTGGATGATGCCGAATTGAAGCGGGCGCTGGCCGACATTGGGCGGGTCAACCGCCTTTTGGGAGGGGATGCTGCCAGTCTCTCCGGGTTCCGGCGCTATCTCGGGAAGAACGGCTCCAGGCCCCTCAAGGTGGTCGACCTGGGGTGCGGCGACGGCGCATTCCTCAGGCTCCTGGCTTCCCGCTGCCGCTCCTTGGGCATCAAGGCCGAACTGATCGGCTGGGATATGAACCCGAAGAGCCTTCAATTGGCCCGGAACGCTTCAGCTTCCTTTCCGGAAATTCGTTATGAATGCCGGAATGTTCTCGATTTTCCAGCCCTCCCGGTCAACGGCCATGTGGTATGCAACCTGTTTCTTCACCATTTCAGCGATCAGGATATTGCCCGCCTTATCAACCACTGGATTGAACAGGGATCCCTTTCAATTCTGATCAATGACCTGCACCGCCATCCGCTGGCCTATTATCTGTTCCGGCTTTTTGGCGCTATTTTTATGAAATCGGGTGTGGCTCGTCACGACGGGGCGGCATCCATCCGAAGGGGGTTCCGTAAAAGCGATTTACGGCGCCTTTTGACAGCTGTGCCCGACACAAAAAGCTCAATTAAGTGGCGCTGGGCCTTTCGATGGCTTTGCTGTATTGAGCCAAATGAAACACGACATGCAAGAGGTTAGAATCATCACGGCCCGCAAGGCCCTTCCGGATTTCAGCCGGACTACCGAGGAAATCATTCCTTTCGTCAACACCTGGCTGCGGGGGGAGAATCCCCGCTATATCCGAAAGGCGGAAAAAATCTTCCTGGGCGCTGGGGTAGACCGTCGCTTTGGTATCATGGATTTATCTGAGGTCTTTACCCCGTCAGGGTTTGAAAGCAAAAACCGACGCTATGCACAGGCCGCCAAAGTATTGGGAGAGAAGGCCCTGCATTCGGCCTTGCAAGCAGCCGGATGGGAGCCGGCAAGCCTTGATTACATTATCACTGTTAGCTGTACCGGCATTATGATACCATCCCTTGACGCCTATCTGGTGAACAGCATGGGGCTGCGACAGGATATCATACGGCTTCCTGTAACCGAAATGGGATGTGCCGCAGGCGTATCGGGGCTTATCTATGCCCGGGGCTTTTTGAGGTCCCGACCCGGTTCACGGGCGGCTGTCATTTCAGTGGAAAGCCCAACCGCTACTTTCCAGCACGCCGATCATTCCATGGCAAACATCATAAGTGCAGCCATCTTCGGTGACGGGGCCAGCTGCGTCTTGCTGAGCTCAGAGCCCGGGGCGGTGGGAATCCGAATGATTGCCGACGGCATGTACCACTTTCCTGAAGCTACAGATTTAATGGGGTTTGATCTGACCGATACGGGCCTTAAGATGGTTCTTTCGCCCGACGTTCCCGAAACCATAGGCGCGCATTTTGCACCTATGCTGGAACCATTTCTGACGGCTCAGGGGTATCAACTGGAAGAGCTTCGCCACCTGGTGTTCCACCCCGGAGGCCGCAAAATCATTCAAACCGTAGAGGACATGTTTGCCGGGGGAATGGCGAATCTGGACAAAACAAGCAACGTGCTGCGCGAATATGGGAATATGAGCAGCGCCACCGTGCTGTACGTTCTGGAGGATTTCATGGCTGATCGGGACTTGAATCCAGGCTTGGGGTTGATGTTAAGCTTTGGTCCCGGATTTACCGCTCAAAGAATTTTATTGGAATTTTAATTATTTGATATATAGACTTATAAAATAGTCCATGTAAATGAAAAGTGGAAATAATTTTGCCCTCATCCTGGGTGGCAGCAAGGGCCTTGGATTGGGGACTGCCCGAAAATTATGCAGGGAAGGGTTCCCGGTTATTGCGCTGCATCGCGATCGAAGAAAGGACTGTGACGAGATAAGGCAGGCCTTTGATGGTGTCCGGCGTGCCGGCGCTGTCGAGCGGCTGCAGGCTGTGGCACTCGGTGGCGC
>CAYWZF010000026.1:0-2320 GCA_964461555.1 uncultured Robiginitalea sp.
CCAGTGGGTGGAGACGTAATTTGCACCCTGTTAAAAAAAAGCAACATACCATGTCAACAAGCCAAAAACTCGTAATCGTAATTACCGAAGGATTAGACAACGAACGGGCCTCCGTGGCCGGGAGAATCGCCATGGCATCCAATTTTCAGGGCTGCGTAGAACTGTTCCGATTCGGCCATGGGCGTACTGGTCTGTACCCCGAGCCAGGGCGGCAGCAAAAACAGGGGTGCCATCTGGCGCAAAGCGACAGACATGGGTTTCATAGGTGGCGCATAGAGTGTATCCTACAGAAATAAAATAACACGTACTTTTGCCGGCATGGACGCCTGGTATCATTACGTGTTGCTGGTTGGGGTAGGCTTCGTGGTCGGCTTTATCAATACCGTGGCCGGAGGCGCCTCTTTGATTTCCCTCCCCGTGCTGATTTTCCTGGGCCTTCCCCCGGCCGTAGCCAACGGCACCAACCGGGTGGCTATCGTGCTGCAGAACCTGACTGCCGTAGCCGGTTTCCGAAGCAAGGGCGTCAGTACCTACCCGTTCAACCTTTACCTGGGGATCGCGGCTTTTTTCGGTTCCATTTTGGGGGCTTCTATCGCCGTGGATATCAAGGGTGAAACCTTTAACCGCATCCTGGCCATCATCATGGTGGCGGTGGTGCTGCTCATCGTCTTCAAGCCCAAAGTAAGCCTGGCCGAAATGCAGGAGCGGATCACCGGAAAATACCTCTGGCTGGGCTGTGTGGCCTTCTTTTTCATAGGTATCTACGGAGGGTTTATCAACGCGGGCATCGGCTTTGTGATCATCCTGTACCTGCACGCCGTGCACCGGATGAACCTGGTGCGGGTCAACGCCACCAAGGTTGCCGTGGTTTTCATCTATACCCTCGCAGCCCTGGCCGTATTTATCTTTTACGACAAGGTGATCTGGAAGGTCGGCCTGGTACTGGCCCTCGGGAATATGGCGGGGGCCTGGTTTTCTGCCCGGATATCGGTAAGCAAGGGCGACAATTACATCAAGATATTCCTGATTGTCATGGTGCTGGCCATGGCCGTCAGGCTCTGGTTTTTTACCTGAAGGCGATGAAGAACACGCATAACCCCCTGCAATGGAGATATGCGGTCAAGAAATTTGACCCGGCCCACGTTTTGCCCGAAGGGCAGGTTGACCTGCTGAAGGAGGCCTTCAACCTGACGGCCACCTCCTTCGGATTGCAACCCATCCGCATGCTGGTCATCAGGCACCCCGAGCTCCAGGAGCAACTGGTCGCCCACACCTACGGGCAGCGACAAGTGGCCGACGCCTCGCACCTGCTGGTGATTTGCGTGGAGACCCAGATCGAGGCGGCCTTCATAGAAGCCTATTTCGACCGGGTAAAGGACCTCCGCGGCACCTCGGACCAAATCCTGGAACCCTACAAAGAAGCCCTGATCCGCCGGTTTGCAAAGATGACCCCAGGGGAGATCCGGGAATGGGCGGTCAACCAGGCCTACCTGGCCCTGGGCAACCTGCTTACCGTTTGCGCCTACGAGCGCATCGATTCGTGCCCGATGGAAGGCTTTGTGCCGGGCGGGTACGATGCGGTTTTGGGGTTGGCCGGGCAGGGGCTCGAAGCCGTTCTGGTGCTGCCGGTGGGCTTTCGGGCCGAAGACGACATGTTTTCCGATTTTAAGAAGGTCCGCCGCCCCCTGGAGGGTTCGGTATTGACCATTGAAAAAAAATAATTGCTCGCCATGCCGGGATTTGAACGATTCGGGGAAGCCGAAAAGAAATCGGTGCAGGAAGTGCTCGACACCGGGGTATTGATGCGGTACGGGTTCGACCCCATGCGCCAGGGCCACTGGAAGGCCCGTGAAATGGAAGCCGCCCTGGCGGCCCGCATGCAGGCCCGGCACGCCCATCTGGTCAGCAGCGGCACGGCGGCCCTGACCGTGGCCCTGGCCAGCGCCGGAATCGGCGCCGGCGATGAAGTGATCGTGCCCACCTTTACCTTTGTGGCGAGTTTCGAGGCCGTATTGTCGGTAGGGGCCATCCCGGTGCTCTGCGATATAGACGATACCCTGACCCTCGATCCCGGTGCGGTCAGGGCTGCCATTTCTCCCAGAACCCGGGCGATCATGCCCGTGCACATGTGCGGCTCCATGGCCGACCTGGCCGCCCTTAAAGCGCTGGCAGACGAACATGGGCTGCTGCTAATCGAAGATGCCTGCCAGGCAATCGGCGGCAGCTACCGGGGCCGGCCCCTGGGCAGCATCGGGCACATCGGCTGTTTCTCCTTTGATTTTGTGAAGACCGTGACCTGCGGGGAGGGTGGGGGCCTGAT
>CAYWZF010000026.1:2420-17054 GCA_964461555.1 uncultured Robiginitalea sp.
GGGGGAGAGGAGAATTATTCGTTCCTGAGTTTTTTCCTGGGCAGCCCTGAAGAGGCGCGCCTGGCGCAGCGGGCCCTGGCCGAAGCCGGGGTAGATGGCACCTTCTACTGGTACGACAACAACTGGCATTACCACCGCCGGTGGGAGCACCTGAAATCGCTCAAAAGCCTGGGAGCCCTTCCCGCAGCGGTGCGGGAAGCTGCCGCAAGGTTCAACGACCGCGACTTTCCGGCTTCTGACCAGTGGATGGGCCGGGCCCTTTCCATGCTTATTAAATTGTCGTGGTCTCCGCAGGAGCTGGAAAGCAGGTGCGAGGCGCTGCGGGCCGCCCTGTCTGGGCGGTGATTCAATAGGCCTCGTAGCCCACGATCTCCAACCCGTAGCCTACCATCCCGACCCGTTTTTTCTGCGGGCTGTTGGTCAGTAGCCTGATTTTCTGGATGTTCAGGTCGTGCAGGATCTGGGCGCCGATCCCAAAATCCTTGCTGTCCATATCGACGCCGGGGGCCTCCATGACCCCCTTTTCCTGGTTTTCACGCAGGCGGCGGATACGGCTGAGCAAATTCAGGGATGCCAGGGGTTGGTTGATGAAGATAATGGCGCCCCGCCCTTCGCGGTTGAGGGCCGTGAACATATCCTGCAGTTTTTGGTCTGCATCGCTGGTCAGGGTTCCCAGAATATCGTTGTTGATCAGGGTGGAGTTGATGCGCGTCAGGATGGATTCCCCGGTTTTCCAGCTGCCCCGGGTCAGCGCCAGGTGGATCTGGTCGTTGGTGGTCTGCCGGTAGACGTGCAGGCGGAATGAGCCGAAGCGCGTCTGGAGGTCAAACGACTCTTCTTTGCGGATCAGGCTGTCGTGGCGCATGCGATAGGCAACCAGGTCTTCGATGGAAACCAGCTTGAGGTTGAACTTTTTCGCGACCTTCGCCAGTTGCGGCAGGCGGGCCATGGTGCCGTCTTCGTTGAGGATTTCTACCAAAATGCCTGCCGGGGAAAAGCCGGCCAGGCGCGCAAAGTCAACAGCCGCTTCGGTATGCCCCGTCCGGCGCAACACGCCCCCTTTTTTGGCGCGCAGCGGGAAGATATGGCCCGGCCGGCCCAGTTCGTGGGGCAGGGTCTGGGGGCTGACCAGGGCGCTGATGGTCTTGGCCCGGTCGTGAACGGAAATGCCCGTGGTGCACCCTTGTCCGATCAGGTCTACCGAGACGGTAAACTGGGTATGGTGCAACACGGTGTTGTTTTCGACCATCATTTTCAGGTCGAGCTCATCGCAGCGCTCCTCGGTAAGGGGTACGCAGATAAGCCCACGGCCATGGGTGGCCATGAAATTGACCATTTCGGGGGTCACCTTCTCGGCAGCCGCGATAAAATCCCCTTCATTTTCCCGGTTTTCATCGTCTACCACGATGATTACCTTGCCCTGGCGGATGTCTTCAATAGCCTCTTCGATGGCATTGAGCTGTATGTGGGTCGCTTTCTCGTTCATCGGTCAGATGGCGCCGAACGCCTTGATTTAAATCGTTCCCTGAGTATATCCACAAAATGGCCGAAGCTCATCAGGCCCCGGTCGGCAGTGGCACGGCGGGTCAGCCAGATGCCCAGGGGCAGCATGACCAGGGTGGGCAGCCAGGCCCCGAGGATGGGATGGATGTTGCCCTCCTTGGCGTAGTTCCCGGCAAAAACACCAAAAAAGTAATAGGCCAGGAACAGCACGATGGCCACCACCATGGGCAGGCCCAGCCCCCCTTTGCGGATAATGGCCCCCAGCGGGGCGCCCACAAAGAAAAGGATTATGCAGGAGAGGGCCAGTGCGAATTTCCGGTGCAGGCTCAAAATGTGGAGGTTGTATCTTTTATAGCTCATTTCCAGTTCTTCCCGCTTCCCTTTTACCGAATTCAGGATATTGCGGACGCTGTTGCGCATCTGGTCGAGGAGTTGCCCCTGTTCGAAAGCCTTGAACGAGTGCAGGGGCTGGGGCCCCTTGAGTTCCCGGGCCTTTTCTGCCAGTGTACTTTCGTCTAAAACACGGGTCGCCGCAGAATCGGGTTCCTGCAGGGTTGCCGGTTCGGCTTGCCCGGTGGGCTGCTCCCGCGGTTCCGGAAGGGTGCGCAGGCTGTCGATCCGGTCTTTCAGCCCCTGGGGCACAACCGCGGCACTGTCGCCTGCAGCCTTAATACTGTCGCGGTCGCGGTAGGGAAAGGCCCCGATCCGGGCCGTTATGCTTTTCGAAAAGGCTTCTGCCAGGCGGGTATTGTGGTCGTGAATCGAATCGATGTCGGTGAGCAGCCGGTTCACGTTCTTCATCTTGTCGGTTTCCACGTTGCGGTCGGTCTCAAGGTCTTCCATATTGCGCGGCACCTCGATGTTCATGATATAGGTGTCGAAATCGGCCTTGGCAAAGGGGAAGGCGTCATCGTTGACACCTGAACGGGAAACCACGTCGTTGTAGTAATGGCCATTTCGCAGCACCAGCTGAATGATGTCAGAGCCTTCCCCGCTGATCAGTTCCCCCCCGGCGGCTTTGATCACGGTCACATTTTTCTGTATGCCCGATTTCTCGTGGATGATCACGTTTTCCAAAAAACGGTCGTTTTCGCCGTATTTCCGGTCTACCTTGATGTTGCGGCCTTCAAAATCGCTGAAAACCCCTTCCACGATCACGGCCGCCGGTTTCAGGGTGGCGATGTTGCGCCTCAGGTTGTAGATCTTTTGTTCGGAGATGGGGATTACCGTATTGGCAAAATAAAAGGTAAGCAAACCCAACAGGCTCACAAAGACGATCAGGGGCAGCATGGAGCGCTGCAGGGAAATGCCCGATGCCTTCATGGCCGCGAACTCGTAGTTCTCGGCAAAGGTGCCGAAGGTGATGATCGAAGACAGGAGCACGGTGAGGGGCAGCACCTTTTCGGTCAGGTTCGGCATCAGGTAAAAGAGGAACTTCCCGATGATGATCAGGTCCAGTCCCTTGCCAGCCAGGTCGTCGATGAACAGCCAGATGGTCTGGAAGATAAAGATGAACATCAGGATGACGAACGAGCTGAAAAAGTTGTAGAGGAACCTTTTCAGGATGTATTGGTCGAGTATGCGCAAGCCGCTAATTTCTTATGATATAGTACCCTTCGTCTATGTACTTCTGTTCGTCAAAGGTAAATAAGGATTTTGACAGCGGCTGATTCGTTTTAAAAGAATTAACGGTGATCGTGGTCTTGGTCCCGTTCTGACCCGTCTCGATCAGCTTGTAGATGTGCTGGGTCTCCACATCGACCCCGAGCAGGATATGGGCTATTTCGGAATTGGTGTCGATGGGCGTGAGCTTGACGTACTGGATCTTGCGGCCCTGTACGTTCTGCATGATGTCCCAGGCGTAATTGTGGCCTTCCCGGTAAAAGGTAAGCATCTTGGAAGGGCTCACCGTGCCGGCATCCTCGCTCTTGTCGTCGATGGTCACCTCTTCATTCTCCGGCACAATGGTGTACACCTTTTTGCCGTCGAAGAGCTGTTGGGCGCCCATGTAGTTCAGCAGGTATTTGTCGCCCTGCAGGGTGAGGTCGCCCCGGGTTTCCTGCCGAACGTTGGCTTCGGCGTTGTAGAGTTCGAACTTGAAATCGACAAAGATGTTCTGGTAGCTTTTTACCTTGTTGTACACCTGGTCGAGCAGGGCCTTGGCCTTGGCAGCTTCCTGCGCCCGGAGCCCGGGGGCAAATGCCAGAACGATGAAGGCGAAAATGGGTAAGCGTTTCATGGTCGTTAATTAGATTCGTTGTTAAGTAATTGCTCCAGAGAAGCCATGTCGGGCACCAGCACCTGCCGGGCCTTGCTGCCCTCGAAAGGACCTACGATGCCGGCTGCCTCGAGTTGGTCGATGATGCGCCCGGCCCGGTTGTACCCCAGTTTCAGCTTGCGCTGGATGAGGGAGGCAGACCCCTGCTGGGCCGCCACGATTACCTCGGCGGCCTCCCGGAACATTTCGTCCCGCTCCTCAATGCTGTAATCAATCCCCGTGCCAGAGTCTTCCCCCACGTACTCGGGCAGCAGGTGGGCATCCGGATAGGCCCGCTGTGACCCGATGTACTCCGTTATCTTGGCTATTTCAGGCGTATCCACGAAGGCACACTGCAGGCGGATGGTATCGTTCCCCTGGGTAAATAGCATGTCGCCCCGCCCGATCAGCTGGTCGGCCCCCTGGGTGTCCAGGATGGTGCGGGAATCGATCTTGGAGGTCACCCGGAAGGCAATACGCGCCGGGAAGTTTGCCTTGATCAGGCCCGTGATCACGTTGACCGACGGGCGTTGGGTGGCGATCACCAGGTGAATGCCGATGGCCCGTGCGAGCTGCGCCAGGCGGGCAATCGGGGTTTCGACCTCCTTCCCGGCCGACATGATCAGGTCGGCAAACTCATCGATGATAAGCACGATATAGGGGAGGTAGCGGTGCCCGTCGTTCGGGTTTAGCTTTCGTGCTTTGAACTTGGCATTGTACTCCTTGATGTTCCGCACCATGGCGATCTTGAGGAGTTCATAGCGGTGGTCCATCTCGATGCAGAGCGAATTGAGGGTGTGGATCACCTTGGTGGTGTCGGTAATGATGGCCTCGCCCGAATCGGGCAGTTTGGCCAGGAAATGCCGCTCGATCTTGTTGAAAAGGGTGAGTTCCACCTTTTTTGGGTCTACGAGCACGAATTTTACCTCGGCCGGGTGCTTTTTGTACAGCAGGGAGGTCAGAATGGCGTTGAGCCCCACGGATTTTCCCTGCCCGGTGGCCCCTGCCATGAGCAGGTGGGGCATCTTGGCCAGGTCGACCACGAAGGTCTCGTTGCTGATGGTCTTGCCGAAGGCGATGGGCAGCTGCATCTCGGCGTTCTGGAATTTCTTGGAGGCGATAACCGAGCGCATCGACACCACCGTGGGGTTCTTGTTTGGCACCTCGATGCCGATGGTCCCCTTTCCGGGGATGGGGGCGATGATCCGGATGCCCAGGGCCGCCAGGGAAAGAGCAATGTCGTCTTCGAGGTTCTTGATCTTCGAGATCCGGATGCCCGCGTCAGGGACTATTTCATAAAGGGTCACTGTCGGCCCGATAGTGGCTTTGATCTGGGCGATCCCGATCTTGTAATTGCGGAGGGTCTCGACAATCTTGTTTTTGTTTTCTTCCAGCTCGTCCTGGTTGATGGTAATGCCGCCCGAGCCCCCGTGGGTGTCGAGCAGGTCGAGGTGGGGAAACTTGTAATTGGAAAGCTCGAGGGTGGGGTCGAATTCCCCGAAATCGGCGACCAGCTTTTCAGCCAGGATGTCGGTTTCCTCTCCTTCCTCAGGGGTGCGGGCGACCTCGATTTCAAGTTCCTGCCCCGGCTGGTCTTCCGAACCGGCATCGTCCTGCTCCAAATGAAGGGAGTTCAGAACAGGGATGTCCTTCTTGTGCGTATAGGGGTCAGGGTCGGGCATTTCCGGTTCAGGCTCAGGCCCGGTGTCTTCAGCTTCTTCCGACGTTGTTGCCAGGTCGGATTCAGGAGCGGCGGCACGCCCCGCCTTCCAGGCGGCCACCCGTGATGCCACAGCCTGCCCGATCGCCTGCGGGTTGAAATCAAAAAGGCGAACCAGAATGATGACCAGGCCAAAAAGCAATAGCAGCAACACCCCGATCTTGCCGGTATAGTCCTGCAGAAAATCGTTCATCTCGAAACCGATCTGCCCGCCCAGCAGGGGTTGTTCGGCAGCAAAGAAGCCCAGGCTTACCGAAAACCAGATCAGCAGCACCAGGCCCCAGACCCACTTCGAGGCCAGCCCTTTCATCTCGAGCCCGAGAAAGAGGTACAGGCCCGTAAGGCACAGCAGCACCGGAAATACAAAAGAGGCGATCCCGAAGCCCTTGTACATGAAAAAGTGGCTCACCGCGGCCCCGAATTTATTGAGCAGGTTTCCGGCCTCACGGTTGCGGTTGGCGAATTCGGTGAGCAGGCTCTGGTCTTGCTGCCAGTTGAAATAAAAGGAAACAAAACTGAAGAACAGGGCGATGCTCACAAGGATCAGCAAGCTGCCCAGGATCACCTTGTTCTGTCTGGAAAGGCGCAGGGAGGGTCGCCTGGTGGGCGACTGGGTCTTTCGGTTTTTACGGGCCATGCAGCGATTCGGGTAATGATCGGCTAAAATACAAATTTACAGGCGATGGCCTCCAGGGGAGGCGGGCTAAAATATTTTGGGAATGTAAATGATCAGGCCAACCGCACTGGCCAACAGTGAGGCGAACATGACGGCCCCGGCCGAGATGTCTTTCACCCGCCCGATGCGCGGGTCGTGTTTGGGCTGTACGTAGTCTGACAGTTTCTCGATGGCCGTGTTGGCCCCTTCCACGCCCATTACCAGGCCAATGGCCAGCAGTTGAACGGTCCATTCCATGGGGGAAATGTTGAAATAAAACCCCGCAAGGGTCACTGCCACGGCAATCACAGCCTGTATCTGTATGCTCGATTCGGTGCGCAGCAAGATCCAGGCCCCCCTCAGGGCATACCCGACGCTTTTCAGGCGGTTGGTCAGAAAGGGTTCTTCGGCCATGTCTCAAGGGCCTGGCAAGGCCCGCATTACATTCTGGGGCGAAGGTATCAAAATAGGGGCTTTTAAAGAAATCCGCCCCTGAAATTAAAGCGGCTTTGGGTACGACCGCCTATTTTGAAGCCAGTTGCCTGATCTTGATCCTGAAACCTGCAAAGATCAGGGTGGTGATCGGGCTCATCCAATTGAAGAAGGCGTATCCGGCATACGAGAGGGTATCCACCCCCAATACGCCCGACTGATAGGCCCCGCAGGTGTTGTAGGGAATCAGCACCGAAGTTACCGTCCCTGAATCTTCGAGGGTGCGGCTCAGGTTTTCGGGGGCCAGGCCCTTGTCGCGGAAGGCCTTGGCGTACATCCTCCCGGGGATCACAATGGCCAGGTATTGGTCAGAGGCAATGGCGTTGAGCCCCACGCAACTGATCACGGTGCTGAGGAACAGGCCAAAGATGGAATCGAACAACCCTAAAATGGCCTGGCTGATCTTCGACAACGCCCCGATGGCGTCCATCACACCCCCGAAGACCATGGCGCAGACGATGAGCCAGATGGTGTTGAGCATGCCGCTCATGCCCCCTGAGGAGAACAAGTCGTTGAGCACGGCATTGGAGGTTTCTATCGAAGTATCCACGGTCATGGCATTCATCACCCCCTTGTACCCGGAAAGCAGGGTGAGGGAATCGGAACCGCCGAGCCTGGCCACAATGCCGGGCTGGAATATGAGGGCGAACAGGGCTCCGAGCAGGGTCCCTATGAACAGGGCCACCAGGGGAGGGGCCTTTTTCACGATCATGAAAATGACCAGGGCCGGCACCACGAACAGCCAGGGGGTGATGTGGAAGGCATTTTCGATGGAAGCCAGCATATCGCTGGTGTTCGCCGAGCCGCTCACGTCAGTGCTCAGGCTGATGATGGTAAATAATACCAGGGTAACCAGAATGGTTGGCCCCGTGGTGAAACTCATATACCGGATGTGGGTGAACAAATCCGACCCGGCCATGGCTGGTGCCAGGTTGGTGGTGTCACTCATGGGAGACATCTTGTCTCCGAAGTAGGCGCCGGAAATAACGGCCCCGGCCGTCATCCCGGGGCTGATCCCCAGGGCATTGCCTATGCCGACCAGGGCGATGCCCACAGTGGCAGAGGTAGTCCAGCTGCTGCCTGTCGCCACCGAGATGATCGCGCAGATCACCACGCAGGCCGGCAAAAAAATCTGGGGTTTGAGCAACTCCAGGCCGTAATAGATCATCGAAGGGATTATGCCGCTGATCAGCCAGGTGCCCGCCAGGGATCCTACAAACAGCAAAATGATTATGGCGCCGGTGGTCGATTTCAGGTTCTCTGCCACCTCGGCAATCATGCTGGCATACGACACTTTTTTGACGAAGCCGACCACGGCAGCCACAGAGGCGCCAACCAGCAGGATAAACTGGTTGCTCCCGCTCAGGGCATCGTCGCCAAAGGCAAAGAAGACATTGAAGAAGAGCAATCCGACAAGGGCTACCACAGGGATGAGCGCTTCCCAGATTGACAGTTCGGAATTGGTGGCTATGTGTTCGTTTTCGCGGTGTTGGTTGGCGTCGTTTTCCTGCATCCGGGAGTCGATCTTTTGGGTAATAATACGACAATGATCGCCAATCTGCAACTTCCGTGATCAGCCGGCCACAGTGCTTTTCTTCAGGATATTCAGCCTTTCCATGCATTTGCGCATCCGCAGGTAGGTGCGTTCGATATCGTTGTCGAGGCCCACCGAAAAGCGGATCAACCCGCTGCTCAGGCCCATGGCTTTCTGCTCATCCTCAGGGATTTCTGAAGAGGTGGAGCTGCCCGGGGTGCTGAAAAGGGTTTTGTAAAAGCCCAGGCTGACAGCCAGGTACCCGAGGTTTTCGCGCTGCATCAGCTCCATGAGCTCCATGGCCTTGTCGAGCGATCCGGCGTCGAGGGTCATGATGCCCCCAAACCCGTATTCTTCCACCATCTGCTGCCTGATCAGCTCGTAGCCCGGGTGGGAGGGAAGCCCGGGATAGACCACCCGCAACCCATCTTCCTCGAAGCGCTGAGCCAGGTAGAGGGCGTTCTCGCTGTGCTTTTTGATGCGCAGGTGCAGCGTTCGCAGGTTTTTGAGGATCGAAGAGGCCCGAAGGCTGTCGAGGGTGCTGCCCAACAGCATGCCGGCCCCGGTATTCACGTCTTTCAGCGCCAGGCAGAATTCACGGGTGCCGCACACGGCCCCGGCCACGGTGTCACTGCTGCCATTGATGAATTTGGTGAGGCTGTGCACCACGATATGGGCCCCCAGGCGTGCCGGGGCTATGGAAAGGGGCGAAAAGGTGTTGTCTACCACCAAAGGGATGCCGTGCCGGTTGGCCAGGCCCGAAAGGGCGGGGATGTCTGCCACCTCCAGCAGCGGGTTGCTCACCGATTCGCAATAGATCATCCGGGTGTTTTCCCGGCAGGCGGCGCCCACCGCCTTCAGGTCGGTAATGTCTACAAAGCTGACCTCGATGCCGAAGCGTTTCAGGAAATTCTTGAAGAAGGCATAGGTGCCCCCGTAAATGGTGCGGCTGCTGACCAGGTGGTCGCCGGTGCCGCAGAGCTGCAGGATGACAGCGGTGATGGCACCCATGCCGCTGGCCGTGACATTGGCGGTCTCGGTTCCCTCCAGGGCGGCCAGGGCCTCTCCCAGGTAGAGGTTTGAGGGCGATGAGTGCCGGCTGTAGAGGTAGCAGCCCTCGGTGTTTCCCTCAAAGGTGTCGAACATGGTCTTGGCCGAGAGGAAGGTATAGGTCGAAGAGTCTGAGATCGAGGGGTTCACCCCTCCGAATTCGCCAAAATACTGAAGGTCCTGAATGGAATCGGCAGCCTTGTAATCCATAGTCGTTTGTTTTCTATAAAAGTACGCTTTAGCATTATTGAATACAAGCATTATTACATTATATAGCAAAATATTCTATGATTATTAATTATTGTAGAAAATAATATTTAATTTTATATCGAATGGCCCGTCGGGGCGAAAAATCATCGGATGAAACTGGATGAAACAGACCGGCTTCTGCTGCGGGTCCTGCAGCGCGACAGCAAACAGACCACCAAAGCCCTTGCCCGGGAAAGCGGGCTTTCGACTACCGCGGCCTACGAACGGATCAAACGGCTTGAAAAACAGGGGGTCATCGACCGGTACGTGGCCCTGGTCGACCCCGAAAAGGTTGAGAAGCACCTCAAGGTTTTCTGCCAGGTCAAGCTCAGCCAGCACATCAAGCCACGGGTCTTGCAGTTTGAAGAGGAGGTGAGCCAACTCGATGAAGTGGTCAGTTGTTATCACATCGGAGGGGAGTACGACTATATCCTGGAGATCTATGTGCGCGACATGCAGGCCTACCGCGAATTCATGGTGGGCAAGCTCACCGCCATCAGCCATATCGGGAGCACACAGAGCTCCTTTGTGATCAGGGAAGTGAAGCATACCACCGAGATCCCGTTGTCCTGATGCCGAAAGGTGCCTTTTGGGTCAGGCGGCGTTGCGAAAACATTTGTATTTTTGAGCCTGTTTATTGAAGAATGCCATTCCAAAGGATTAAACCCATTTTATGAAAGCATACGACGTAGCCGTTATCGGCTCCGGCCCCGGCGGATATGTTGCCGCCATCCGCTGCGCCCAGCTCGGGCTGAAGACTGCCATCATCGAAAAATACAACACCCTGGGGGGTACCTGCCTGAACGTGGGCTGCATCCCCTCCAAGGCCCTGCTCGACTCCACGCACCATTACCACGATGCGGTCGCGCATTTCGCCGAGCACGGCATCGAGATCCCCGGGGAGGTAAAGGTCAATTTCGGACAGATGATCGCCCGCAAGCAGGGGGTGGTCGACCAGACCACCAAAGGGATCGAATTCCTGATGGACAAGAACAAGATCGACGTCTACCGCGGCACCGGCAGCTTTATCGATGCCATGCATATCAAGGTTACAGGGGAAACAGAAACCACCCTTGAAGCGAAAAACACGATCATTGCCACAGGTTCCAAACCAGCCAGCCTGCCGTTCATAAAGCTCGACAAGGAACGGGTGATCACCTCTACCGAGGCGCTGAGCCTGAAGGAGATCCCCAAACACCTGATCGTGATCGGGGGCGGGGTCATCGGGCTCGAACTGGGCCAGGTATACCGCAGGCTCGGGGCCGAAGTGAGCGTGGTCGAATTCATGGACCGGATCATCCCGGGCATGGACGGGGCCCTGTCGCGCGAACTCATGAAAGTGCTCAAGAAACAGGGCATGCAGTTCTATCTTTCCCACAAGGTAACGGCCGTTGACCGGAAAGGGAAGCAGGTGGTCGTGAAGGCCACCGACAAGAAGGGGGCCGAAGTGGAGCTCAAAGGCGATTACTGTTTGGTTTCGGTGGGGCGCAAACCCTACACCGAGGGCCTCAATGCCGAAGCGGCAGGGGTCAGGCTCAACGAGCGCGGACAGGTGGAGACCGACGGGCACCTGCGCACCTCAGCGCCGAACATCTACGCCATCGGAGATGTGGTCAAAGGGGCCATGCTGGCCCACAAGGCCGAAGAGGAAGGGGTAATGGTCGCCGAATTGCTGGCCGGGCAGAAACCCCATATCGATTACAACCTCATTCCGGGGGTGGTGTACACCTGGCCCGAAGTGGCTTCGGTCGGGCAGACCGAAGAACAGCTCAGGGAGGCCGGCGTGAATTACAAAAGCGGCCTGTTTCACATGCGGGCCCTCGGGCGTTCGCGGGCAAGCATGGATACGGACGGCTTTGTGAAGATCCTGGCCGATGCCAAAACAGATGAGGTGCTGGGCGTACACATGATCGGGGCCCGTGTGGCAGACCTGATTGCCGAAGCGGTGACTGCCATGGAATTCCGTGCCTCTGCTGAAGATATTGCCCGCATGAGCCATGCACATCCGACTTACGCTGAAGCTGTGAAGGAAGCAGCCCTGGCGGCCACGGATAACCGCCCCCTGCACATTTGATTCAGGGCCGGCCCTGGAGAGAACCCAGCAACCGGCTCAGCCGGTACCAGTGGATCCTGGCCTGGCGCCAGAGCACCTGCCAGCCGGCCACCAGATTGGAACGCAGCCAAACGGCTCCGGCGCTCAGGGCCTGTTTCAGGCTTTCTTCCCGCTTTTCGTAGTAAAGGGCCAGCCAGGTGCATGCAACCATGAAGAGCAGGGCACCGGGAATGGCGATGGCTGGGGCAAGGGTGTGGTGCAGGAACCGGTACAGGCCCAGTCCCGTAAAGCTTCCGTAGAGGATAATGAAATGGATGACGTAGATGCTCAGGGTATTCTGCCCGATGCGCAGGAAAACCGGCTGGTTCATCAGGGAACGCAAAAGGATGAATACCGAAAATACCAGCATCACATCCCCCAGGCGGATGAACAGGTAGTTATTCGAGACGATGTCGGCGAACAGCTGTACGCCAGTCTGTTGGCCAAGCCAGCTGAAGAAGGGCGATGATTGCCACAAAAGCAGGGTTCCGGCCAGCAGGGTGAGGGCAATGCTTTTGAGGTACAGGTATTTGGTTTCCCGGTAGCGGTGGAAGGCGGTGGCCAGGAACCCCCCGATTGCTGCGTACCCGACCCATGGCACTACCGTGAAAACGGAGCCGTTGGCCTTGGTGAAATAATTGGCCAGCAACTGGGGCAATGCGCTGTAATCCCAGGTTTTATAGACAGGCTCAAACAGGAAGAGGCCCACACCGGTAAGCAACAGCAGCAGGGGCAGGATGTTTTTCCCGAATCGTTCGGCCAGCATGTAAATGCCGATGATCAATAGCAGGGCCATCCCGATACAGTGCAAAACGTCTACCAGGTAAAAGGAAGGGTAGATGACCCCGTTGAGCAGGCCCAGGAAATTGGTCCGCAACAGGTAGCCGATGGCGATCAGTTGCAGGCCGCGATGCACCCCTTTCCTGATCCGCGGGTTGTGGAGTCCCTGCCTCGGCACCCGGATGAGCAAAAAGGTGAAGATAAACCCCGAAACCGTGAAGAAAACGGGAGCCGTAATCCCCCGGAAATACTTCCAGGTGGCAAAGGCTGTGTTCCCGGGGTCGCGGAAGGCCGGGTCGAGCAGGCCGTCAATAAAATGCCCCTGGAGCATCATCAAAATGGCCCAGGCGCGCATGGCGTCGATGAAGTACAGTCGTTTGGCTTGCTCCACTCCCACAGGATTTTAGGCTATATACTCCCAAACAGGGTCGTTTGGATTATTTCAGCGGCAAAATTAGCATAAATACTGGCATCTGAAACCAGATTAGGGTATTTTCGTCTCTCAGACTCAAACAGATATGGCACAACTCCTCGCCACGGCCGGCAGCAATTCCTCCACTTCCATCAATTTTCAACTGGTCAGGCATACCCTGGGTTTCCTGCAAAGCCACCGGACAGACCTTGTCGACGGTTCAAGCCTGGATATCCCGCTGTACAGCGAAGACCGGGAAAAGCAGGACGGCTTTCCACGGGCAGTCAGGGACTTTTACGCCAGGCTAAGGGCCTGTGACGGCCTGGTGCTCTCGGTAAACGAACATAACAGCAACCCTTCGGCCTACACGAAGAACCTGCTCGACTGGCTCTCGCGCCTCGACCGCAAATTCATGGAAGGTATCCCGGTGCTGCTCATGTCTGCCTCGGGCGGGAAGCGGGGGGCCCAGTCTTCGCGCGAAATTACGGCCCGCATGCTCGAGCGTTTCGGGGCGGAACATATCGTGCAGTATTCCCTTCCGGGTTTCCACGACGTATTCAGGGCGTCAGAGGGGATTCTTGATCCTGTCCTGAAATCGGCACATGAAGAAGCCGTCGGGGCTTTCCGCGAACATATCGAATAAGATGCGACCTGCTCCCACTTTCAAAGCCTTCGCCCGGGAACCTTTCCGGGCAACCTGGGGCGGCATCGGCACCCATGGATGCTGGTATCTGCCAGACACGGCCCTGGGCCTTGCCGTGCTGGTCCACGGATTCGGGGAACACAGTGCCAGGTATGAAGATTCAGTAATCCCGTTCCTGACCTCTGAAAAATGGGCGGTGCTGGCCTTCGACCTGGTCGGGCACGGCCGTTCGGGGGGCAAACGGGGCGATTGCGCGGGATACCCGCAGCTCATGGAACAGGTCTCCGGGGCCTGGCACCTGGCCAGGGAACGGTTTCCCTCCCTGCCTGCCCTGCTTTACGGCCACAGCATGGGCGGCAACCTGGTGCTCAATTTCGTTTTGCGCGGGCTGGCCCGGCCCGATGCCCTGGTGGCCAGCAGCCCGTACCTGCGGCTGGCGTTCCGCCCGCCGGCCTGGAAGTGGTGGGCCGGGTGGGCCATGCTGCACCTGTACCCGTCCATTACCCTGCCGGCCGGCCTGGACCCCGCCGGCATCTCCCGCGATCCTTTGGAGGTCGCGGCCTATAAGAACGACCCGTTGGTACACGACCGGGTGAGCCCCCGGTATTCGTTTCCCATACTTGAGGCAGGGGAGTGGGCCCTGGAGCATGCGAAGGAGCTGAGTATCCCTGCCTGGGTCGCCCATGGTACCGCCGACCCCATCATAGACCCGGAGGGCAGCCGCCTGTTCTGCGAGCGTGCCCCGGGTTGCCAGCTGTATTGGGATGAGGGGGCCTACCACGAACTGCACCATGAGACCAGCCGGCAAGGTTTCTTTGAGGCCCTGGGCACATGGCTTCGCTACAGGCAGGGCGACCCGGGCCTGCCGGAAGCCCCCCATTCGAAAATGTAGCATACCTTTGCGGTATGCGCGCCGAATTCGAAGCACACGTAAGGGACTCCTTTCCGGAATTCTTCGGAAAGCGCCTGCTGCTGGCCTGCAGCGCGGGCCTCGACAGCACGGTGCTCGCACACCTTCTGGCCAGCCTGGGCCTCGATGTGCAGCTGGCCCATGCCAATTTCAACCTGCGCGGCAGGGAGAGTGAAGAAGACCAGTTATTTGTAGCCAACCTCGCAACGAACCTAAAGTCCAAACATCACGTAAAAGGTTTTGATACAATAGGTTATGTTAATAAGAATAAAGTGTCCATTCAAATGGCAGCCCGCGACCTGCGCTATAACTGGTTCGGGGAATTGCTGGCCGGGGG
>CAYWZF010000026.1:17064-29961 GCA_964461555.1 uncultured Robiginitalea sp.
CTGACCTGCTGGTGACCGCTCACCATGCCGACGATACCCTGGAGACCTTTCTGATCAACCTCAGCCGGGGCACCGGCCTTGACGGCTTATCGGGCATTCCGGCGCGAGCCGGGGCCATCCGCCGGCCCTTGCTCCCATTCGGACGGGATCGCCTGGAGGCCTATGCGCGGGCCGAGGGGATTTCCTGGCGCGAAGACCATACCAATGCCGAACTCGGCTACCTGCGCAACCGGTTCCGCCACCAGGTAGTGCCGGCCCTCAAGGGGGCCTGCCCCGACATCCTGGAACGCCTGGGGCAAACCCAGGAAAACCTGCGTGAGAGCCGAAGCCTGATAGACAGCTATATAGCCGGGGTCCGTACCCGGGTCAGCCGGGGAGAGGGCTCTGTGACGCGTTTCGATTGCGAGGCCCTGCGTGGGTTGGGCTCATTGAAGGCGCATTTGTTCGAATTGTTCCGCGAATACGGGTTCACGGATTGGCGGGCCGTGGCGTCCCTGCTTGAGGGAGAGACCGGGCGCGAAGTGCGTTCGGCCACCCACCGCCTGTTGCGCGATCGCGACAGCCTGCTCCTCAAGCAAATCGAGGGACCCCATGCGACCGGGTTCCCGGTGCCTTTGGACGGGAAGGCTGCCTCGCTCCCGATCTGCCTACAAATCGAGAAAACCGACCAGATCCGGGAGACCTCCCCCCGGATACTATATATCGATAAAGAAACGTTAAAGGGTGGGCTGCAGCTTCGCAAATGGCGCAAAGGGGATTATTTTTATCCCCTCGGAATGGGCGGCCGCAAGCTGGTCTCCAAATTTTTCAAGGACGCCGCAATGAGCCGTTTCGAGAAGGAGGCCCAATGGCTGCTCTGCAGCGGGGACGACATTGTATGGGTGGTGGGCCGGCGGGCCGACGACCGTTTTAAGGTAAGCGGGCAGACCCGTGAAATAGTAAAGATCACATGGGAAGATTAATGGCGATACTCCTTGCCGGGCTCTGCCTGGTGTCTGTTTACCCCCAGGGCATCAACCTCGGGCAGAACCCTGACCCCGTGCAGTGGAGGCATTCTGTGGAACAGCTTTCCGACAGTACCTTCCTGTTGGTGATGGAAGCTGAAATCAGAGAAGGGTGGCACCTGTACTCCCAGCATTCCGACCCCGACGGGGCCATGCCGGCCGAGTTTGAATTCACCGGGGCCGGGGAAGGGTATCTGCTGCATGGCCCGGTTTCGGAAAGCGAAACCCATGTAGCCTATAACGATATCTTCGAGGTAGACGAGACCTTCTTTAAAGGGCAGGCCCGCTTCACCCAGGAAATTGTGCTGCGCGATACGACCCTGAAAGTGGTACGTGCCGCCATTTACTACCAGGTCTGCGAAGAGGTCTGCATTCCCGGCGAGATGGAATTCGCCTTTTCACTCGACGGTTCGGTGGCCGAAACCCCCGAGGCTGTGGTCGATGCGCGCGACGAAGCACTGGGGGCCGGGCTCAGGCTCCCCCTTCAGAATCCGGAAATGCTGAACATGGGCTCCGAAACAGGGTCGGCCCCGGCCCAAAGGGGGCTTTGGGTCATTTTTGGCCTGGGCTTTTTAGGCGGGCTGATCGCCCTGCTCACGCCCTGCGTCTTTCCGATGATCCCCCTGACGGTCTCATTTTTCACCAAGCATTCCGGCAACCGGCGCAGCGGGGTGGCTGCTGCCCTTTTCTACGGGTTCAGCATCGTGCTGATCTACTTCCTGCTCAGCCTGCCCTTCCATATCTTCGATTCGGTAGATTCCCAGATTTTGAACACCATCGCCACGAACGTTTGGCTGAACCTGTTCTTCTTTTTGATCTTCCTGGTTTTTGCCTTTTCGTTTTTCGGCTTTTACGAACTTACGCTGCCTGCTTCCTGGGCCTCGCGGGCCGATACGGCCTCGGCCAAAACCGGAGGGGCCATCGGGATCTTCTTCATGGCGGTTACCCTTGCGATTGTCTCGTTTTCCTGTACCGGCCCTATCCTGGGCGGGTTATTGGGCAGTACTGCCCTGGCGGAAGGCAATGTGGCCACAAACCTGACCGTGGGCATGGTGGGTTTCGGCCTGGCCCTGGCGCTGCCCTTTGGGCTTTTTGCCCTTTTCCCGGCCTGGCTGCAGCGGCTTCCGCGCTCAGGGGGGTGGATGGAAACAGTCAAGGTGGTGCTGGGCTTCCTGGAGCTGGGCCTGGCCCTCAAGTTCCTTTCGAACGCCGATTTGGTCGGGCATTGGGGGATCCTCAAACGCGAGGTCTTCCTGGCCATCTGGATCGCGCTTGCCCTGGGCCTGGCAGCCTACCTGCTGGGATGGGTGCGATTTAAGCGCAACAGCCCGAAACCGGCGCGCTCGCCCTGGAGGGTCGGAGGGAGCCTGCTGAGCCTCGTGTTTGCCGGGTATCTGGCCTATGGCCTGTTTGGCGGGGCTCCCCTGAAGCTGTTGAGCGGCTTTCCGCCCCCTGATTTCTACACCCTGGCCGAATCAGATACCGATTGCCCGCTTGGCCTCGACTGCACCAAGGATTTTCAGGAAGGCCTCGAGCGTTCCCGGGCCACCGGCAAACCCATGCTCCTTGACTTTACCGGCTGGGCCTGTGTAAACTGCCGCAAAATGGAAGAGCAGGTCTGGAGCCAGCCTGAGGTCTTTGAGCGCCTCAGCCGCGATTATATCCTGGTTTCCCTCTATGTGGATGACCGTGAGCCCCTGCCCGAAGACCGGCAATTCGTTTTCCGCTTCGACAACGGCAAGAGCAAGCAGATACAGACCATTGGAGATCTGTGGAGCACCTTCCAAACCGTGAATTTCGGGTCGGTTTCCCAGCCGTATTACGTGCAGCTCTCCCCCGAACTCCGCTTGCTGAATCAGGCCATGCAGAATGCCGATGCCTCCACCTACCGCGACTGGCTGGCCGAAGGCATCGACCGGTTCCGGGCCACGGCAGGCTTTCCCTGAACGGGCAGCACCCACCTCAATCTTTTTTGGGCAGGCCGTTTTCCAGTTCCCCCAAAGGGACTATCTTTAGAATCATACAGTATTTACAGTAGTTTAAGCGTTTTGAAGGGATTCCGAAAAATAGTGAAAGTGTTGATCCTGCTGGCCGTGTTGGTGGTCCTGGCAGGGATTGTGGTGGTACAGGTCCTGAAACCGGATTATGACGGCACCCGGCCGCTGGCAGGGTTGCAGGATTCGGTCACGGTCTACTACGACCCGTACGGGATTCCGCATATCTACGGCAAGTCTGAAGCCGATGCCTTCAGGGCCCTGGGCTATGTGCACGCCCAGGACCGCCTCTGGCAGATGGAACTCCTCAGGCGGGTGGCAAAGGGTGGCCTTTCGGAAGTCTTCGGCCCCGATCAGTTGCCCACCGACCGCTTCTTCCTGACCCTGGGCATCGGGGAGGCCAGCAAGGCCGCCGTGGGCGCCCTCGATCTGGACTCCCCTGAATACCACCTGGTGAGCGCCTACCTCGAGGGGGTAAACGCCTTCATCGCCCATGGGCCCACCCCGCCTGAGTTTTACCTGACCGGCCTTGACAAGACGCCTTTCGAGCTTGTGGATGTTTACGATGCCCTTGGGTATATGGCCTTCAGTTTTGCAATGGCCCATAAAACAGACCCCTTTCTGACGGAGTTGGGCCAACGGCTCGGCCCGGCCTACCTCGCGGAACTGCTGGGGGAAGACCCGGGGGCCACTACCAGAATCATGAATTACGACTCCCGCGACACTGCGGGCCTTGCGTTTGCTGCCTCAGCAGAGATCAGGCGAAGGCTTGAAGGCCTGCCACTCCCTGCCCTGGAGGGGAGCAATTCCTGGGTGGTGGCGCCTTCGAAGACCCGAAATGGAAAGGTGCTTTTTGCCAACGACCCGCATATCGGCTTTGCCCAGCCCTCCGTATGGTTTGAAGCCCATGTGGTGGCTCCGGGATATGAGCGATACGGCTATCACCTGGCCGGCATTCCCTTTCCGTTGCTTGGCCACAACCGGCTGAATGCCTACGGGATGACCATGTTCGAGAACGACGACATCGATTTCTACCGTGAAACCACCGACCCGGGCGATAGCACCCGATACCTGCGCCCGTACGGGTGGCAGCACTTCGATAAAATAGAGACGTCCATAAAGGTAAAGGGTTCAGACCCGGTGCCTTTTTCGTATCGGAAATCAGACCTGGGCCCGGTTGTGAGCGAGGTGATCAAGGAATTGGGCGGGGGCGCCCCGGTAAGCATGAGCTGGGTCTATACCCAGGGCCCGAACCAGGTGCTCCGCGCCCTGTCGGAGATCGCGCATGCCGGCAACATCGCCTCCTTCGAAGAGGCTGTTGCGAAGGTACACGCCCCTGGCCTGAATATCATGTATGGGGATGCAGCAGGGAATGTGGCCTGGTGGGGGGCGGCCCGGTTGTACCGCCTGCCCGATACAGTCTCGACCAAGCTGGTCCTGGATGGGGCGGTGGCCGGGCCTGGATATGTCAGGGAGGTGCCTTTTTCGGAAAACCCCAAGTCGATCAATCCGCCCTGGGGATACGTCTATTCGGCTAATAACCAGCCCGACAGTACCGGGGCGGGATTTATCCCGGGGTATTACCTGCCCGAAAACCGGGCCCTCAGAATCACCAGCCTGCTCAATGCCCGCAATGACTGGGACCGGGAATCCATGCAGGGAATGATCACCGACAACACTTCCCCGGTAAACCCCCGGATTGTTTCGAATCTGGCCAAGTACCTCGATGTCAAACAGCTGAGCCAGAGCCAGATTGAATGTGTGGATGCCCTCAACAAATGGGACGGAGACTACGCCCTCGACAGCTCTGAGGCCCTCCTTTTCCACCGATGGGTCTATTATTTCCTGAAGCACACTTTCGCCGACGAATTAGGGGAGGAAGGCTTCAACACATTCCTGGGGACCCACCTGCTCAAACGGATGATCGCTGTCATGGCTTCCAGAGAGGCATCTGTCTGGTGGGATGATGTTTCCACCGGTGACGTGGTAGAGAGCAAGGCCGACATCGTAGGGCGGTCTTTCACAGAGGCCATGCAGTCAGTGTACGACGACTTTGGCGAAGATTCCCAGGACTGGAGCTGGAGCCGCGTACACCAGTTGGAACACAAACACCCGATTGGCTCCCTGGCCCTGTTCAGGCCGCTGTTCAATGTGGGCCCCTTCCCGGTGCCGGGCACGCGGGAAGTCATCAACAACCTGGCTTTCAACTACGATTCCACGGGTTATTACCCTGTAAATTCAGGTCCTTCTACCCGACGGGTCATCGATTTCTCTGACATCGAGAACAGCATGAGCATTTTGCCCACCGGGCAGTCTGGCAACCCTTTCAGCCCTCATTACGATGACCAGGCTGAGATGTATGCAAGGGGTGAGTTCAGGAAAATGATGATGAACCCGTCAGAGATCGAACAGGCTGCCCGCCATACCCTGCTGTTCATACCCCGGTAAACAGGTTTTCGTCTACGTTCCATCGTGGTCTGTCGCCAAACCGGCCTCCTTTCCGGAAAATAATTCTATCTTAAGGCAATATAACCTGGCCTTCTGCCCGGAATCAGGTTAATGCTCCTTTGTAAACCAAAATCCGGATGGAATCACCCGATATCCTTTCAGGTGATCCTTCCGGGAACGGAATAATATGAGACACACGTTTCGCTATTTTATCTTCCTGTTATTTTTACCGGGCTTCTTGCTGCGGGGGCAGGATGAGGGCGAACCGGTCAGCCTGCAGTTCTCGGACCTTACCCTGCCCGAGGTTTTCCGGAAGCTGGAAGCGCAGGAGGGCATAAGGGTTTACTTCCTGCCAGAATGGTTCAGCGAGACTACCTACAGCGGCGATTACCGCGACCTTTCCCCTGAAGAGCTGCTGGCTGCCCTGCTTACAGATACCGCCATCAACCTGTATCGCTATGAAGGGCGCTCCTTCGTGCTTACCCGGAACAACCGCATCTACGACCGGCTCCCCCCCGGGTTTTTCGGGGCGACCCGGCCCGAACCCATGCCTGAGGTGGCAGAACCATTGGCGACAGCCCCCATATTTGTGCCCCTGGGAGAGACACTTTCTGAAGAACCCATAGAGACCGTTCGCATCGGGAAGCAGGCTGAAGGGCAGGAAGCCCGCAGCTACACCCTTTCCGGAACCATAAGAGACCGGAAAACAGGCAATCCCATTTCGGACGTGGCCGTGGTGATCGCTGACCTGGGGAGGGGAACGGTTACCGATGCCGACGGATTTTACAGCCTGAGCCTTCCCCCGGGCCTGCATCAGCTCCAAACCCGGTTCATCGGCATGAAAAGCATCCGGAAACGGGTAGTGCTTTACGGCGATGGCCGGTTAGACCTCGAGGCCGAGGAAGGGGTGCAGCAGCTCGAGGAGGTGGTGGTGGCGGCCAGGCAGGAACGCAATGTGGAAGAAGTGACGGCCGGCACCGACCGGATCATCTCGGAGGAGAGCAAAGACATCCCCCTGGTGCTGGGCGAACGCAACATTTTACAGGTGGCAGCCACCCTGCCGGGTATCTCCACGGCAGGGGAAGGGGCCATTGGCCTGAACGTCAGGGGTGGGCGCGCCGACCAGAACCAGTTCCTCCTTAACGGTGCAACGGTTTACAACCCGACCCATTTTTTCGGGATATTCCAGGCCCTGAACCCTTTTGTAGTGGAGAGCGTTGACATTTATAAAGGCGTAATCCCGGTGGAGTTCGGGGGGAGGCTCTCTTCTGTTTTCGACATCCATACCGTCGCTGGGGATACCCTCGATTTGAGAGGGGAGGGGTCGGTAGGCCCCGTTACTGCCAACCTGGCTTTTGAGATCCCCATGGCCGAAGGCCGTTCCTCCCTGGTGCTGGGCGGTCGCGCAGCCTATTCAGACTGGATCCTGCGCTCCCTCGGAGATGACAGGCTCAGCGGGGATCAGGCGTCCTTTTACGACCTGATCGGCACCTACACAGATCATATCAACGCCAATAACCGCCTCAAGGCCACGGCCTACTACAGCAACGACCGCTTCAGCCTGACGCGCGATTCCCTGGTAGGGTACCGCAACCGCATCGCCTCCCTCGAATGGAACCATCGGATCGGCCAGCGGCATAACGCCACCCTCAGCCTGGCCAACAGCCGGTACGCCTATGACCTGGAGTACGAGGCCGAAGGGAACGCCAATTTTGAGTTTGGGTATTCCCTCGAGGAAACCGAGCTCAAGGCCTGGGACCGCTTCCGTTACAACGACAGGCATCTCTTTACCTTCGGGCTCGCTGCCAAATACTACCGGGTAAACCCTGGGGAAGTGAATCCCCTGGGGTCCGGATCGGATGTGGAGGCGCGGGGCCTGCCCAGAGAACAGGCCCTTGAGTCGGGCGTATTCATCGCTGACCGCATCACCCTCGGCGAGCGGCTCGAGGTTGACGCAGGCCTGCGCTGGTCCTTTTTTCAGGCGCTGGGCCCTGCTACCCAGCGCGAATATCCGCCCGATCAACCCCGTAACCCCGGCACGGCCATCGACACCCTGACCTTTTCTTCAGGGGAGACGGTAAAGGCCTACAACGGTCCGGAGATACGGGCCTCTGCCCGGTACCTGTTGGCCCCCGATCTGTCGCTCCGGGGCGGGTACAACAGCATGTACCAGTACATCCACACCCTTTCGAATACCACGACGGTTTCACCCATCGATACCTGGAAGCTGAGCGATTACAACATCCGTCCGCAGCGATCCCGGCAGGTGAGCCTGGGGATTTTCAAGAATATAGACGATGCCGGTTACGAGCTCAGCCTTGAAGGGTATTACAAATGGTCTGAAGACGTGCTCGATTTCAAGGCGGGTGCCCGGTTGCTGCTCAATGAACAGGTCGAAACCGAGGTGGTGCAGGGAGATGGGCGCGCCTATGGCGTGGAGTTCCTGCTGCGCAAAAACGAGGGCCGCCTCAACGGCTGGCTCGGGTACACCTGGTCGCGGTCGAAGATCCGCTTTGACAGCCCTTTTCCTACCGAACGGATCAATGGGGGGGAATTTTTCCCGTCCAATTACGACCGGCCCCACGACCTGAGCCTGGTGGCGAATTACCGGTTCACCCGCAGGTACAGTGCCTCCCTCAATTTCGCGTACCAGACAGGCCGGCCCGTTACTTACCCCATCGGGCAATTTGTCTTCAACAATGCCGAATATGTGTTGTACAGCGACCGGAACCGCTACCGCATCCCCGATTATATCCGGCTCGACCTGGGGATCAATATCGAGGGGAACCATAAAAAGGAGAAACTGGCGCACAGCTTCTGGACGATTTCGGTGTACAATGTATTGGGGCGAAACAACCCCTATTCTGTCTATTTTGTGACCGAGGGAGGAGAGGTAAAGGCCCTGCAAAGCTCGATTTTTGCGGTGCCCATCCCGTCTCTCACCTATAATTTCAAGTTTTGATGGAACCAAGCCGGCACATCATGCGATCGTTGTATTTGGCGGCTCTGGCGGCGGCAGGCCTGATGGTCGGGTCAGGCTGCGTACAGGAGGTGGATATTCGCACCGATGCCGGGGCGGTGGCAGAAGTCCAGAACGCCCTGGTGGTGGAAGCGGCCCTGACCGACCAGGTTCGCACCCAGGAAGTCATTTTGTCGCGGGTGGCCGATTTTACCAGAGACAGCATCATTGAATTTGACATACAGGATCCGAACACCTACCTGTTTCCCGGGCAGGAGCTCCAGCCGCGCCCGGTGCTCTACGAAACCGGGGCCCGGGTAAGCGTGCTTGACGATGCCGGTCAATACTACGATTTTGTGGAGGGCGACCCCGGCCGGTATTTCTCGTCAAACCCCTTTGGCGCGGCTGTCGGCCGGGCTTATCAATTGCAGGTCGTCTTGAGGAACGGCGAGCGCATCAGCTCTGAATTTGAGGCAATCGCAGGAAGCGCTGAACTTGAAAAGCTGCAGCCCCGGCGTCTGACCGACCCCGTGCTGGGCGATGGCATCGGCTTTTTTGCCGATAGCCGCAGCACCGCTGAAGGGGCTGCCTACCTGCGCTATACCTTTGAAGAAACCTTCAAGGTTATCGCCCCCCTCTGGATGCCGGAAGACATCAAACTCACCTACTATGCCCCCTGTGAAGACCCGGTTGAATACACCCTTGAGGTGTATCCGCGCGAGCGGGAAGAACAGGTCTGTTACCGGTCCCTCGCATCGGACGACGTCGCGCTGGCCAGTACCGAAGGATTGTCTGGTGCACAGGTGCGCGATTTCAGGGTGCATTTCATACCCCGCTCCAGTTTTAAGATCGCGCATCGGTACAGCCTATTGGTAAAACAGCACACGGGGAGCCTGGGCTCGTACTTGTTCTACGACCGACTGCGCAATTTTTCTCAGGAAGGCAATGTGTTCTCACAAGTACAGCCCGGGTTCCTGCAGGGCAACCTCAGGGCTGAGGGGGGGTCTCCCCTGGTCGTGATTGGTTATTTTTCAGTCGATACGGTAGAGGAGCAGCGCCTGTTCCTGAATTTTGTGGACTATTTTCCCGGGGAACCAGAGCCCCCTTATGCAGTGCCCTGCGCCCTGCTTTCTTCCCCGGATTCCCATGACACGCGCTGCCCCAAAGTGCCGGTTGACAAAGATGATGGTACCGGGCCTTCGGGGGGGTGTCCGCCTTCCATTATTGAGTTGCTGGACCTTGGCGACATAATAAGGTTTTACGGATATTTCGATTCGTTCAATGCCTCGGTATCACCTGATGTGGTCATTGGGAACTGCCCTGGAAGCTACGTTTATACCCCCCGGATATGCGGCGACTGCACCGTGCTGGGTTCGAATGTGCCACCCGATTTCTGGATTGAAGAATGAGATGAAGAAGCGAAGCCACATAACAGCCCTTTTTGCCCTGTTCCTTGCCTTGCAGGCGGTACAGGCCCAACAGCGCATTTCCTCCAACGAAGAATTGCAGGCCCTCAGGGCCACCCCCATGGAGGCCGTCTATATGCACCTGAGCAGTACCACCCTGTTCCCCGGGGAGTACCTCTACTACAGCCTCTACTGCATAAACACCCGCACGTATCGCCTCAGTGACATCAGCGAAGTGGCCTATGTGCAACTGGTGGGGGCCAACGGCACCATTTACGCTACCCAAAAGATCCGCCTTTCGCGGGGAAGGGGGCAGGGCGATATTTTCTTTGAAACCAGCCTGCCATCGGGCGCCTATAAGCTGATCGCCTTTACGCATTGGATGAAGAATGCCGGGGTTGGGCAGTTTTTCAATGCGGATCTTACCGTACTGAACCCCTACCTAAGCGATGCCCCGGCCCTCACCGTAAAAACGGTTTCACCCGCTGGCCCTTCGGGCGAAGCCGACAGCCTGAGCGCCCGGGCCACCCTCAATGCCACCGGCCTGGCCCTGCAGACGGATCAAGAGGCCTATCGACCCGGGGAGCCGGTCAGGCTCACCCTGAAGAATTACCGGGGGGCCCTCGGGCAGGGTTCGTATTCGCTTTCCGTATCGCGGGTAGAGGAGGTCCCCGAACTTCCGCCCCCCTCAGCAGAAGGGTTTGCTGCCTCGTATGACCAGATGCGGAAACAGATCCCGCAGCAGGTGAACGACACGGTGTGGGTGCCCGAACAACGCGGGGCCCTGATCAGCGGACGGATACTGGAAGGCCCGGGGAGGAGCCCTGTGGCCGGCCGACCTGTGGCCATATCCCTGCCCGGGAAGGAATTACAGCTGCTGTCGGCCCGGACGAATCCCGATGGGCGCTTCTACGCCTATCTGAATGCCCCCTACACAGGCGAAACGGGTTTCGCCGAACTGATAGATGGCCCCGGGGGCCGTTTTGAGTTCGAGATGGATGACCTGGCTGCATGGCAGGGCTCCCTGGGGGGATTCAGGTCAGTCCATATCGATTCTACCTTCGAGGCAGCCATTACCCGGCGCAGCGTCCATAACCAGATTGAGAACAGCTATTACCAGGCCAAGCCCGACACGGTCATTGCGCCCCTTCCCGAAATATCCTATTTCGGCCATTTTCCAAAAACCTACGACCTGGATGCGTATACGCGCTTTCCGACCCTGAGGGAGACCCTGGTGGAGGTCGTCGAAAATGTGCTGGTGAAACGGGAGGCCCGTGATCAGTATACCCTGAGGGTGCGGGTACCGCTGCAGCCCGGGCAGGAATTTTCTACCGACGAGCCCTCCCTGGTAACGGTCGACGGCATTCTGGTGCCCGACCATGGCTCCCTGCTCGATTTCGACGCAAGGCAGATCCGCTTCATACGCGTGGTTCAGGAAAATTTTGTCTGGGGAGGGCGCAACTACCAGGGTATGGTGGCCATCGAGACCCTTGATGGAGATTACGGAGACACCTGGCAGTCTGAGGCGGGTACCCGCTTTGTCTTTCGTAGGGCAGAACCACTTAAAAACTACTTTCGCCAGCCGCTGGAAGGGGCAGATCCGCATGTGCCCGATTTCAGGCACCAGCTGCTTTGGGAACCCCGGGTTGACCTTGGGGAATCTGAGCGGGCCTTTCCTTTTGTAACCTCCCTGGTTCCCGGCAGGTACCGGATCTGCCTGGAAGGGTTTACCACCTATGGGAAGCCGATTTCCCTCTCAGCGACCTTTAAGGTAGAAGGGGAGTAAAAGAAAGTACAGGAAGCCAATAATGTTGTGTACGATTCCAGCGGGCAGGGGATTTCGATTTATGGCAAAAAAACATCTGACGGGGGTCTGCCATTTTTTTGACCAACCGAGGCCCATTGAGGTTGCTGCCATGTCCATATTTCGAATTGAAAGGCCCGCGACTATGGATTCGAAGATTTTGACTGCCAAGGCATGAACCCCTTAAGAAACACATTGCAACTGCTGCTTCCCTTTTTCATGCTGGCCCTGGCAGGCTGTGTGGAGGAGGTAGACCTTGCAACCGATGCCGAGAGCATCCGCCAGGCCGGGCGGGCCCTGGTGGTTGAAGCCACGCTCACCGATTCGGTGAAGACGCAACAGGTGGCACTTTCTAGGGTGGCCGATTTTACCAACGACAGTATCACAGAATTTGATATCCAGAACCCTAATACGTACCTGTTCCCCGGGCAGGAGCTCAGGCCACGTCCGGTGCTTTCCGAAAGAGGGGCCCGGGTGACGGTGCAGGACGATAGTGGACAGACTTATGACTTCGTGGAAGGCGACCCGGGTCGTTATTTCTCGGCCATCCCCTTTGGTGCCGTAGTCGGCCGGGCCTACCAATTGCAGGTCATTTTGAATACGGGGGAGCGCATCATTTCAGATTTTGAATCCGTGGCCGGGACATCCGTCCTTGAAAACCTGCGTGCCCGTCGCCTGACCGACCCGGAACTGGGTGACGGCATCGGCTTTTTTGTCGATAGCCGCAGCACCTCAGGCGGGGCGGCCTACCTGCGCTACACCTTCGAGGAAACCTTCAAGGTGATCGCCCCTATGTGGAACCCCCTCGATTTTTACATAGACCCGGTTGATTATGGCCTCGAGCTGCGCCCTCGCGAGCAGGAAGAGCAGGTTTGTTACCGCACCCTGGAATCGGACGATATCGCCCTTGCCAGTACGGAAGGTCTTTCCGGGGGCGAGCTGCGGGAATTCCGGGTGCACTTTATCCCCCGCTCGAGTTTCAAGATCGCCCACAGGTACAGCCTGATGGTAAAACAGCATACCGGTAGCCTGGGGTCTTACCTTTTCTATGACCGCCTGAGGAATTTTTCCCGGGAAGGGAATGTTTTTTCGCAGGTGCAACCCGGCTTTTTGCAGGGCAACCTTCGGGCCGAAGCGGGGTTTGACCTGGAGGTAATCGGCTATTTTTCTGTCAATACGGTGCGCGAGCAACGTCTGTTCCTGAATTTCGAAGATTTTTTTGCCGGGGAGCCCGAGCCCCCCTTTGTGGTGCCTTGCTTTACCCGCTCTTCCCCAGTGGCAC
>CAYWZF010000027.1:0-29887 GCA_964461555.1 uncultured Robiginitalea sp.
GGTGAAAACCAACAGATTTACAGTCTGTCCTCGTTGGCCGCTTGAGTATCTCCCCTCCTAGTATTTCTTAAGAACTTCTGAGCCGATGGAGGGACTCGAACCCACGACCCCGAGATTACAAATCACGTGCTCTAGCCAGCTGAGCTACATCGGCTTTATGGGCCTTTTTATAGCATAAAAAAGTCCGCTATTTCTAACGGACTGCAAATGTAGATAATTATTTGTTTAATCAAAACAAATTCAGAAAAATTTTAGGCTGCTGTGGAGGTTCGGTTTCTTTTTCTTTTTGACCAGTAAACGCTCCAGGGAACTGCATGCGGTATCGACCGCTTCTTCGAAGGATTTGCACTGTTTTTTGACCAGGAGGGTGTCTTTGGGAACGTGCAATTTTATCTCGGCCGTCTTGTTCTCTTTCTGGCTGGTATTTTCCAACCTGAGATACACTTCGGCGCTGACAACCCGGTCGTAGAACAGGTCCAGTTTGTCAAGCCTTTTTTGGGTAAAATCCAGGAGCTTTCCATCGGCATTGAAATTGACGGACTGGGTGTTTACATTCATAAGCTCAAAATTTAAAGGTTATCAATGGTCGTCGCGGTTCCTCGGGTGGGCAGAACCGTGGATGCGCTTTAGTTCAGCAATGCTGTTGTGCGTGTAAACCTGGGTGGAAGCCAGCGAAGTGTGTCCTAAAAGCTCCTTGACGGAATTCATATCGGCCCCCTGGTTTAAAAGGTGAGTGGCGAAGGTATGCCTGAGAATATGCGGACTCTTTTTGGACTTCGCCGATACCTTACTAAGGTATTTATTTATAATTCTATAAACAAGGGTGTCATAGACTTTATTGCCCGACCCGGTCAGAAAAAAATGGTCCGAAGCTGCCTCCGGGAATTCGGCAGCCCTTGCCTTGAGGTAACGCCCGATGCGGGGGGCCATCCCCGTCAGCAGGGGCAGGATCCGCTCCTTGTTCCGTTTGCCCAGCACTTTCAGCGTACCGCGACCCAGATCGAGGTCTGAGAGGGTAAGTCCGATCAGCTCAGCCCGCCTCATGCCGGTGGTATACAGCAACTCCACGATCAGCTGGTCGCGCAGGTCTTCATACGTATCGGCCTCAGGCCATTCGGCAAGCAGGCGTTGCATCTCGTCTTCGGAGAACGGGACTTCCACCTTGCGGGCCGATTTGATCGGGCGATGCCCGGCCAGGGGGCTGGTCTGGATGCGGCCGATCCGCACGAGGTATTTGTAATAGGATTTGAGGGCGGCCGTCTTCCGGTTGATTGACCGACCCGAAAGGCCTGCTTCCATCAGGGAGATGACCCAGCTGCGGATAAGGGTGTATGGAAGGTCTTCAAGCCCGCTTTCTCCGTGGGCCTCGAGGCAGTATTGGGCAAATTCTTCCAGGTCACCCAAATAGGCCCTGACGGTATGGGCAGAATAGTTGCGCTCCAGCGCGAGGTGTTTCTCGAAGGCATCCCTTGACATAGCCTAAAGGTACGAAAGGTGCACCCACCAAAAAACAACCCCGGCTGTTTTGCCGGGGTTGTTAACTTGCTATGGGTACAGATCAGAATTCTTCCTGATCCCTCAGATGCTGTATATAGCGTGCTTTCAGCACTTGCTGACGACGCTCCACCGAAGGCTTGGTGAATTGCTGGCGCTTGCGCAGCTGGCGCATTGTACCGGTACGGTCGAATTTGCGCTTGAAACGCTTCAGCGCGCGATCGATGTTTTCTCCTTCTTTAACAGGTATGATCAACATGGGCTACCACCTCCTTTCTTTTGGTTTGCGGGGGCAAATATAAGTCGAATCTCCCAATGGGAGCCGAATTATTTCAAAATATTTTTGGCAATGACCAGCTTCTGGATCTCGGTAGTGCCTTCCCCTATGGTGCAGAGCTTGGCATCGCGGTAAAATTTCTCTACCGGGAAATCCTTTGTATAGCCGTATCCGCCGTGGATCTGGACCGCCTCATTGGCCACCTTCACACTCACCTCCGAGGCATACATCTTGGCCATGGCGCTGTGGCGGGTTACGGGTTTCCCCATATTTTTGAGGGATGCCGCCTTGTGGGTCAGCAATTCGGCCGCCTCGATCTCAGTGGCCATATCTGCCAGCTTGAAGGAAATCCCCTGAAACTCACTGATGGGCTTGCCAAATTGCACCCGTTCCTTGGAATATTTCAGGGCGGCCTCAAAGGCCCCCTTGGCCACGCCCAAAGACAGGGCCGCAATGGAGATACGCCCGCCATCGAGGATTTTCATCGACTGGATAAAGCCATCGCCTACCGGGCCCAGGCGGTTGGCGTCGGGTATCCGGCACTGGTCAAAGATGAGTTCGGCCGTTTCACTGGCCCGCATCCCAAGCTTATCTTCCTTCTTCCCGCTGCTGAACCCCGGGGTTCCCTTTTCCACCACAAAGGCGGTCATTCCCCGGCTGTCGCCTTTCTCCCCGGTGCGTGCGATCACCACCGCGATATCGCCACTGATGCCGTGGGTGATAAAGTTCTTGGCCCCGTTCAGCACCCAGTGGTCGCCATCCTTGCGGGCTGTGGTGTTCATGCCCCCGGCATCGGAACCGGTGTTGTGCTCGGTCAGGCCCCAGGCGCCGATCCAATCCCCGTGGGCCAGCTTGGGGATCCAGCGGGCCTTCTGGGCCTCATCGCCAAATTCGAGAATGTGGTTGGTGCAAAGTGAATTGTGGGCCGCTATCGAAAGGCCGATAGCCGGGTCAATTTTCGAGATCTCCTCGATGATGGCAATGTATTCGTGGTACCCGAGGCCTGATCCGCCCAGCTCCACCGGAACCAGCACGCCCATAAAGCCCAGCTTGCCGGCCCTTTTGAAGAGTTCCACCGGAAAGGTCTGGTCTTCATCCCATTGCCGCAGATGGGGTTGTATAAACTGTATGGCAAATTCCCGGGCTGAATCGGCAACGTGCCGCTGGGTTTCAGAATACTCAAAATTAAGATCCGTCGCGCTTTCGACTATCATTGCAATTCTTTTTTTAAAGGGTCAAATATAACGCAATTCTCTCAATTTTATCTTTTGGAAGGTCGAGCACCTCCCCGATTTGTTCGAGGCTCTGGTAGGGCCCTTCAACCTGCCTGCGTGCCACCAGGGCCCGGGCCATCTGCGGGGTGAGGTACACCAGGGCGGCCAGTTCAGCCGCCGGGGCCGTGTTCAGGTTCACCCGCGGGGCCCCGGGCTGATCTGCAACCGCGAATGCCGCCATGATGCGTTGTGCCACCCCGGGAGCGAGCCCGTATACGTCTAGCAACTGGGAAGGATGCCGAAAGCCCCCCAGGGCTTCCCGGAACTTCACGATACGGGCTGAGAGCACCGGCCCCACCCCATTGATTGCCATGAGTTCTTCGGCACTGGCCTGGTTGAGGTCGCGCGGGGGCCCGGGCAGGGCTTTTTGATGCCGGCCGGCAGGGCCCCTTGTCGGAAAGCGCAGGGACGGTAGCATCCGAAGCATGGCAGAATCGGGCAGGCCCGCCACCTGCTGCATCTTTTGGGGGGTGTACAGGGTGTGGCCCGAATCGCGGTAGGCGTAAAGCGCCTCAAGGGCACGGGGGCTGAGGCCGAGGCGGTACCCCGCGAAATCGTCAAGGCGGTTGGGATCATAGACGCGGCCCCGGGGCGAAGCCTGTTCCGCTTGCTTCAGGCTGTCGATCCAGGCCTGCAGCCCTGTATCGGGCTGCAGCCCGCCGGGCAGGGCAGGTCGCGGGTAGCGCGACAGTCCAAACCGGATGCCTTCGAGCAGGAGCATCAGGCAGAGGCAATAAAAAATCCCACCCCGCATGCGCATTCCGCCTGGGAAGTGGGATTCAGGTCGCCTCATGGGCCCAAGGTAAGGCCCGGGGCTGCCTTTACTTTGCAGTTTGCCTGCGATAGAGCAAATTGCCCTTCAGTTTCTTCAGGTACTGGTCCAGGTCTGTGCGCACCTCGCCCGACATGATGTACAGGCCAATGATGTTCGGGAAAGACATGGCCAGGATCATCATGTCTGAAAAATCGAGCACGGCGCCCAGGCTCACCGAGGAACCTACCACTACAAAAACCAGGAAAAGCATCTTGTAGACCATTTCAGAACGCTTGCTCTTGCCGAACAGGTACGTCCAGGCCCGCATGCCGTAATACGACCACGAGATCATGGTCGAAAAGGCGAACAGGAACACGGCGATCCCCAAAATATACGGGAACCAGGAGATCTGGCTGCCAAAAGCGTCAGAAGTGAGCTGCGCCCCCGCCATGCCTTCCACTTCGTGCATGCCGGTAAAGATGAGCACCAGGGCGGTAAGGGTACAGACCACCACGGTATCGATGAAGGGCTCGAGCAGGGCCACAAAGCCTTCCGATGGGGGGTTGTTGGTTTTGGCCGTGGAGTGCGCGATGGCGGCAGAACCGACCCCGGCCTCATTGGAAAAGGCCGCACGCTGGAAGCCTACCACGAGTACCCCGATAATACCCCCCTTGAGGGCTCCCGGGGTAAAGGCCCCCTTGAAGATGGCCGCAAAGGCCGGGCCAATATTCTGGATATTCATGAAGATCACGGTAAGGGCCGCCAATATGTAAAGCGTAGCCATGAGCGGCACCACCTTCCCGGTTACGTTGGCGATGCTGCGTATGCCGCCGATGATCACCACCCCGACCAGAATGGCCGTTACCACGCCAAACCAGAAGCCATTGCCCTGAAGGAGCTCGTACTGCCCGGCAAGCTGCTCAAACGACTGGTTGGCCTGGAACATGTTGCCCCCCCCGAAAGACGCCCCTACAGCCAGTACGGCGAAAACCCCGGCGAGCACCTTGCCAAAGCCTTTCAGATTGCGCTTTTCAAGGCCGTGTCGCAGATAGTTCATCGGGCCTCCAAACACCCGCCCGTCGGGCAGGATATCGCGGTACTTGACCCCAAGGGTACATTCCACGAACTTGGAAGACATGCCCAGCAGGCCACAGACGATCATCCAGAAGGTGGCGCCAGCCCCCCCAAGGGAAACAGCCACAGCCACCCCGGCGATATTGCCCAGGCCCACGGTACCTGAAACGGCCGTGGCCAGTGCCTGGAAGTGGGTCACCTGGCCGGGGGCATCCGGGTCGTCGTATTTGCCCTTTGCCAGGTCAATGGCGTGGCGAAAGCCGCGCAAATTGATAAAGCCCATGCGAAGGGTAAAGAAGGTGGCCCCGAGTACCAGCCAGATCACGATGAAGGGGATGGGCTTCGTAACGGGGTCGCCGTTGCGGTGCCTCACGATAACCTTTTCGTCGTAAACGACTTCGGCCAGGTTGTGGGCCCCTTGTTCAATAATGTGTTCGGGGTTGCTGCCGTCGTAGATCAGCCCTCCTTCTTCCACCAGATACTTCAGGGTTCCCGAAACACTGCTGTTCACGCGAACATCTTCGCCCTTCCCGCGGGAGACGATGGCGATCTCTTCCCCCTTTTTCACCTTGTCGCCTTCTGCTTTCAGCCATTGCTTAAGCACGTAGCGGTCGGTATCGGCGGCTACCCAGGTGGGCACCGGGATTTTTTTTACGTCGGCGTACACCACCGGGTCGTAGATGCCAATTGCCGCAAACGGATCCCAAAACAGGATGGAACCCATCGCGTTTACGGCGGGGGTCATGGTGCCGTTGAAAACCTCGGTAATCGATTCTGAGGGTACCACATAAGAGTTGGAAACCTTACTGCCCGAGGCATCGGTGACCTCCACGGTATAGGATATGCCTTCGACCAGACCGCTGGAGACACTGGAACTCAGAGGCGTATTCTGGTTGCTCCACTTGTAGACATAGGGAGGAGTTCCCCCGCTCACCTCCAGGCTGATCATGCCGTCGTTGATATTGGGGGAAGGGTTCGTGATGGTTTCCTGAACCTGCAGCTCCTGAGCCCCTGCAAGCATAGGAATCAGGCATAACAAAACAAAGGCGAGTCGCTTCATAAAGGGAAAGGTGAGTTTAGTAAGGTTTCGCGTCAGAGCAGGGCAATATCCTAAAAAATAGGATGCCGTCCAAATTATATCGGGAAGGGTCAGCCGATGTGGAACATTTCATTCAGTTTCCGGATCTGCTCGGGCCGGCCCAGCACGATCACCTTGCTTTTGGGTTCAAGGGGCAGGTCGGCCTCCGGGTTGATGATGTAGGTTCCGTCGGGTTTGATATAGCCGATGATGGTACACCCGGTCTTGCGGCGAAGGTCAAGGTCTCTCAGGGTATTGCACTCAATATGGTCTCGGAAGTCTTCGATGCCCACCTCTTCCAGGTTGGTGGTGCGTTCCCCTTCGAGCGAAAGCTTGTCCATGAAGGTGATCAGGTCGGGGATCACCACCAGGGAAGCCATGTGGTCGCCGCCGATCTTGTCGGGCATGATCACCTTGTCGGCCCCGGCAAGCTGGAGCTTCTTGACCGAGGAGATCTGGGAGGCCCTGCTGATAATGAAGAGCTTGCGATTGAGCTGGCGGGCGGTGAGCACCACAAAAAGGTTGGCCGCATCGTCGGGCAGGGTTACGATCAGGTAATCGGCGCGATTGACCCCTGCCGCCTCGAGTACCTCGTCTTCATTGGCGTCTCCCTCGACAAACAGGAATTCCGACTCATATTTCTCTATGGTCTCCCGGCTTTTTTCTATGATCACAAAGGGCCGGTTGTAGGCCTTCAGGCGCTGGGCCGCCTGGGAGCCGTTGCGCCCGAACCCGCATACGATGACGTGGTTCTGGAGCCGGTCGATCTGCTGTTTCACTTTTTTCTTCTTTAAGGTTTGAAGGGAATTTCTGCTGGTGATGTATTCGGTGACCACCGAAATGGAGAAGGCGAAAATGAAAATACTCGCCATGATCAGGAAGATCGTAAAGATCTGTTCGCTGGTATTCAGCGGATGCACTTCCTTGAACCCCACGGTCGATACCGTGATGATCGTCATGTACAGGGCTTCGATCCAGGAATAATGGGACAGGTAATGATAGCCGAGCACACCGGTGGTCAGCACGGCGACCATCAGAAGCATGGCCAGGTAGATTTTCGATCGCAATAGCCTGAACATGGGCCTAGAGGTCAAAGACAGAAGTCCGTTTGGTATAGATCAGGTCCTTGATCTTCAGCCAGAATGCCAGGAAGAGGTACAGGGCAAAGCCGAACCCAAGGGTCACGAAGGTCAGATATATAAAAGAAGTGCGCACCACCCGGGTGCGGATGCCCAGGCGCTCGGCAATGCGCCGGCAGACCTCAAATCCCCGCTTTTGGAAATAGTACAAAGGCTTGTAGAAGAAATCCATTTCCTAATGGTAAGACATTCGGTACATTATACAGGGGCGACCGATGGCCCGGCCCGGCCCGGGCCGTCGCACGGGGCCTCATTCATGGGGCGTATCAGTCAATTACCTCCCCTTCCCATTCCAGCATTCCGCCCATCAGATTGTAGCAATTGCCAAAGCCCCGGCTGGTCATCAGGGAACAGGCCTGCCCGCTCCGGTTTCCGGAGCGGCAGTACACGTAATAGTTTTTCGATTTGTCGAGCTTATCGAGTTCCTCGAGGAAACCCTGCCCGCGGTAAAAGTCGATCTGGATCGCTCCTGGGATGTATCCCTCTTCCATCTCCTCGTCGGTCCGGACATCGAGGATCACGGCATTCTTGTCGTGCTCGAGGCGGCGGGCCCATTCGTCCTGGGTCAAATCTGCCATGGCGTGAATTTTAGTTTCAGCAAAAATACAGAATCTTTATATACCACCGCCGGGGGTGCATCACGCATGCGCAATGGCGGTATGCCCGGATCGGTTTAACAAATATTTAGGGTAAAGCCGCTTGCAGGGATGAATTAATTCTTTACATTTGTACATACAATTATTGTTTGTACAATGGATGTTGAGCGAATCATAAAAACTACAGTCCCCCTCCCCATGCGGCAACGCACGGTTATCCACCTGATGCTGGTTACCAATCGCATCAGCGAAGCGGTGAGCCAGGCGTTGAAACCCTTCGGGGTATCTCCTCAGCAATTCAACGTGCTGCGCATCCTGCGGGGGCAGAAAGGGAAACCGGCTAACCTCCAAACCTTAAGCGACCGCATGGTGTCGCGGATGAGCAATACCACCCGCCTGGTAGACAAGCTGCTCGACAAGGGATATGTGTCGCGCACGGTTTGCCCGAGCAACCGCCGCAAGGTGGAAATTATGATTACGGCCTCCGGGGCCGATGCCCTGCAGGAAATGGACGGGGCCGTACAGCAAGCCGAAAACAAGCTGATGGAGTCTTTTTCGGACCAGGAACTCAGCCGCCTCAACGCCCTTTTGGACCAAATTCAATAGCCCGTGAAAACCACCCAAAAAACACGCGCCAAGGAACACCTAGAAGCCCTGAACTGGCGCTACGCGACCAAGAAATTCGACCCGGAACGCACCCTGTCAGACCAGGAACTCGGAAACCTGCTCGAAGCCATACGGCTCAGCCCTTCTTCGTACGGATTGCAGCCCTATAAAGTGTTGGTGATCTCAGACCCGGAACTGCGCAGGCAACTGCTGCCTGTTAGCTGGAACCAGAGCCAGATCACCCAGGCTTCCCACCTGCTGGTCTTTGCCCACCGCACCGATTTCGGACCCGAGCTCATCGATTCTTATCTGGAAGAAGTTGCACAGGCCCGCGGGAAGACCCCGGAAAGCCTGAAGCCCTATGCCGATTTCATGAAATCGAAGCTTCTGGGTTTGCCGGCAGCCGATAAGGCCACCTGGTCGGCCCGCCAGGCCTACATCGCCCTGGGTACCCTTTTGTCGGCCGCTGCCGAAGCGCGTATCGATACCTGTGCCATTGAAGGTTTTGAACCCGAACGGGTCAACGCAATCCTTGGCCTTGACAGCCAGCGCCTCAGCGCCGGGGTCATGGCCGCCGTGGGGTACCGGTCTGAAGCCGACCCCACCCAATTCAATAAAAAAGTGCGCCGGTCGCACGACGCACTCTTTGTACACCTTTAAATTAAAATCAAGCAAAACATGTTAACCCTTAAACACAAAATCAATCCTATGAAAAAGAATGCATTAACCCTGATCCTGACTGTGATTGCCGGAGGCGCTGCCACCGCTACCGAGCCTGTAGCCGAGGTAAAAACAGAAGTGAGCACCGACAAAAGCACCGTGACCTGGAAAGCCTATAAGGTTACCGGTTCACACTACGGAACCGTAGCCCTGCAATCAGGTGCCCTGATGTTCGACAACGGCCAGCTCACAGGAGGGGAGTTTGTGGTGGATATGACCACCCTGACCGCCACCGACCTCGAAGGCGAGTGGAAAGACAAACTGGTAGGCCACCTGAAATCGGAAGATTTCTTCTCGGTCGAAAAATACCAGACCTCTACCCTGGTTTTCACCGAGGTTAAGCAGACCGGAAAGAATTCCTACAAGGTAACCGGCGACCTGACCATCAAGGGCATCACCAAGCCGGTAACCTTTGACATGTCGGTCTACGGAAGCAAGGCTACTGCCACCATGAAGGTAGACCGCGCCCAGTACGACATCCGCTACGGCTCTGGCAGCTTCTTCGACAACCTCGGAGACAAAACCATCTACGACGAATTCGACATGGTCGTAGACCTGGAGTGGGAGCCCGCCAGCTAAGGGAAGGCCTCATTGCGCAAACCAAGGCAAACGCCGGGGGATCCCCCCGGCGTTTTTTTTCGGCCGGGTTTGCAGAATTGAATTTGATCCCTATATTTGGCCCGATGAAAACGTTTATTCATACAAACTGGTGGTGGTACCTCACGCGCGGAATTTCGTGACCTGAGCCCCTGCTGTTTGTGCACCATATAAAAGGCTTGTCTGTCACGACAGGCCTTTTTTAATTGCAATGAACCGAGCACCATGGCATATCCCTTAAAGACGTACTACAAGAAAATCCTGGCCGATACCATTACCCCGGTAAGCGTGTACCTGAAGATCCGCGACCGGTTCCCCGGCAGCATTTTGCTGGAGAGCAGCGACTACCATGCCAATGACAACTCCTTTTCTTATGTGTGTTGCAACCCCCTGGCGTCGATTCGCGTGGAGAACGAAATGATCTGCCGGGAATTTCCCGACGGCAAAAAGGAGGAAGCGCCCATCGGCCCCGATACGGATGTGCCCATGGAGATCCACCGCTTTGCCGCGGCCTTCGAGGTGGAAAAAAACGGGTTCAAGTTTATCAACAACGGCCTGTTCGGGTATATGGCCTATGACGCGGTGCGCTATTTCGAAGATGTGGAGATCAGCCGGAAGCCCGATTCGCCGGCCATACCGGATATCTATTACGCCGTCTACCAGAATATCATCGCCATCAACCACTTCAAGAACGAGGCCTACCTGTTTGCCCACTCCTACGACGGGGAAAACAACCTCCCCCTGCTCGAGCAGCTGCTTTCGGTTCAGACCTTTGCCTCGTACCGGTTCCAGAAAGAAGGGGTGCGCCGCTCCAACCTGGAAGATACCGATTACCTGGAGCATGTGGCCCTGGCGAAAAAGCACTGTGCCCGGGGCGATGTCTTCCAGCTGGTGCTCTCGCGCCGTTTCTCGCAGGGGTTCAAGGGGGATGAGTTCAACGTGTACCGGGCCCTGCGCTCCATCAACCCCTCCCCTTACCTCTTTTACTTTGACTACGGCAGCTTCAAGATCTTTGGCAGCTCACCTGAGGCACAGCTGATCGTGCACAAGGGGAAGGCTGAGATCCACCCCATTGCAGGCACCTTCAGGCGCACGGGCAATGATGAGGAAGATGCCCAGCTCGCCCGCAAGCTGGCCGCTGACGACAAGGAAAACAGCGAACACGTGATGCTGGTAGACCTGGCGCGCAACGATTTGTCGCGCAACGGGAATACGGTACAGGTAGAGACCTTTCGGGAAGTACAGTTTTTCTCGCATGTGATCCACCTGGTCTCGAAGGTGACAGGGCTCAAAAAAGCCGACAGCCCAACCATGAAGGTGGTGGCAGATACCTTCCCGGCCGGCACCCTCAGCGGGGCCCCAAAACATATGGCCATGCAGTTGATCGAGCGCTATGAGAAGACCAGCCGCACCTATTACGGGGGCGCCATCGGCTTTATGGCTTTTGACGGCGATTTCAACCACGCGATCATGATCCGCACCTTTCTGAGCAAGAACCATACACTCCACTACCAGGCCGGGGCTGGCCTGGTGGCCGCTTCAGACCCGCAGGCCGAGCTGCAGGAGACCTATAACAAACTGGGGGCCCTGAACCAGGCCCTTGAAATCGCCGAAACCCTCTGAGATGAAAAAGGTACTGGTCATCGACAATTACGACAGCTTTACCTACAACCTGGTCCATTACCTGGAAGATCTGGGCTGCGAGGTCGAAGTGAGGAGGAACGACAAACTGGAGCTTGACGAGGTGGCCGCCTACGGGCGTATCGTGCTTTCGCCCGGGCCGGGCATTCCCGACGAGGCGGGCCTGCTCAAGGCGATCATCGCCCGGTATGCCCCCGAGAAGCGGATTTTCGGGGTCTGCCTGGGGCAGCAGGCCATCGCCGAGGTTTTCGGTGGGAGCCTGATAAACCTCGACCGGGTATACCACGGGGTTGCCACCGAGATAAGCGTGGTTCGGCCCGACTATATTTTCAGGGGGCTGCCACAGCGCCTGCAGGTGGGGCGCTACCACTCGTGGGTGGTTCACCCGCAGCTGCCCGACTGCCTGGAGGCCACGGCCCTGGACGACCAGGGCGAGGTAATGGCGCTGCGGCACCGGGAGTACGATGTGCGGGCAGTGCAGTTCCACCCCGAATCGGTGCTGACCCCCCATGGCAAAGCAATGCTCTCCAACTGGTTAAACGAGGAACCATGAAAGAAACCCTGAACAAACTTATCGAACACCAGCTGCTCAGCCGGCAGGAAGCCCGGCAGGCCATGGTCGAAATCGCCAGCGGCAACCAGAATACCAGCCAGATTGCCGCCTTCCTCACGGTCTACATGATGCGCAGCGTGAGCACGGAAGAACTCGAAGGGTTCCGCGACGCCCTGCTGGAGCTCTGCCGGGCCGTAGACCTGGGCGGGCATGAGGCCATCGACCTTTGCGGCACGGGCGGGGACGGAAAAAACACCTTCAATATTTCCACCCTTGCCTCCTTCGTGACGGCAGGGGCCGGCATCCCGGTGGCCAAGCACGGCAATTACGGGGTATCTTCCCACTGCGGCAGCAGCAACGTGCTCGAATTCCTGGGCATCCGCTTCTCGGGGGAGGCCGACTTCCTCAGGCGTTGCCTCGATGAGGCCGGGATCTGCATTTTGCACGCCCCCCTCTTCCACCCGGCCATGAAACACGTGGCCCCCATCCGCCGCGAACTGGCCGTCAAGACGTTCTTCAACATGCTGGGCCCCATGGTGAACCCGGCTTCGCCCAAATACCAGATGGTGGGCGTCTTTAACCTGGAACTGGCCCGCATGTACGGCTACCTGTACCAGAATACCGACAAGACCTACAGCATCCTCCACGGGCTGGATGGCTATGACGAGATTTCCCTGACCGGCCCCGCCAAATGGATCGGTAACCGGACCGAAACGATTCTGGAGCCGGAAGCCTTCGGGATGAAGGCCCTGGAGCCCCAGGCCATCTTCGGGGGCGAAAGCATCGACGAGGCAGCCCAAATCTTCCTGTCTGTCTTGCAGGGCAAGGCCACCGAAGCCCAGCAAGACGTGGTATGCGCCAACGCAGCCCTGGCCATCGCCACCGCGCGGGGCGGAACCCTCGTCGAAGCCGTGGGCCAGGCCCGGGAATCCCTGGAAAGCGGCCGGGCCCTGGCCGCCTTCCGCAAACTGCAACAGTTAAGCGCCTGACCCATGGCCCTGCAAAAAGGCATACGATCTTTTCAACGCCCCGGGATTCCCGGGCTTCCCTGCCAGGGGGTTGCAGGGGGCAGGCGTATCTTTGTTCCGGGGGGCGGGGTACCCCCCATAAACGGAAAAAAATGCCGGGTGAAAACCGTCGCCAGGCCCTTCCCATATCTGAAAACTGAAGCATGGATATCCTGCACCAAATAGCTACCGACAAACGACGCGAAGTGGCCCTGAAGCAAAAATGGGTGCCCGAGAGGCAGTTGCGCAGCACCGCCCTTTTCTCCCGGCCCACCCGTTCGATGCGGGCTTCCCTGGAGAAGCAGGCCTTCGGCATCATCGCCGAGCACAAGAGGCGCTCCCCTTCCCGGGCGGTGATCAACCAGAAAATTCCGCTGCCCGATGTGGTGGCCGGCTATGAACAGGCAGGGGCCGCGGCCCTCTCCGTGCTCACCGACGGCACCTATTTCGGGGGCTCCCTCGAAGACCTTTTGCTGGCGAGGGCTTGCACGGCCCTGCCGATTCTGCGCAAGGAATTCATCCTCGACCCGTACCAGGTGGTGGAGGCCCGCGCCAATGGGGCCGACGCCATTTTGCTGATCGCCGCCCTGCTCGGCCGGCCTGAAATCGAGAACCTGAGCCGTCTGGCCCGGGAACTGGGCATGGAAGTGCTCCTGGAGGTGCACAGCGCGGAGGAACTGGAACGGGCCTGGGTGCCGGGCCTCGACATGATCGGGGTGAACAACCGCAACCTCAAGACCTTTGAAGTGTCCCTGGAAACGAGCCGGCAGCTCGCCCCCCTGATCCCCGGGGAGGCCCTGCGCATCTCGGAAAGCGGCCTGGGCGAGCCGGCCCAGCTGCGGGAACTGAAAGCCCTGGGATACGGCGGCTTTCTGATGGGGGAATCGTTCATGAAGCAGGCGAACCCCGGCGAAGCCCTGAAATCATTCCTAAACGAGCTGGCATCATGAAACTGAAAGTCTGCGGCCTGAAAGACAACCCCCTCGAGGTGGCAGAGCTGGGGCCCGATTACATCGGCTTCATTTTCTGGGAGGGTTCGGCACGCAACCTGACAGGGCCCCTGCCCGAAGGGTTGCCGGTGCCCCCGCAGCGCGTGGGTGTATTCGTCGATGCCGACCCCGGGTTCATCCTGGAAAAATGCCGGGCCTTCGGGCTGGCCCTGGTGCAGCTCCACGGCTCGGAAACGGCAGCCTACTGCCGGGCCCTGCAACAGCGGCTGGAAGGGGAACTGATACATCCCCCCGGCCTTGTCAAGGCCTTTCCCGTGGGGGAATCTTTCGATTTCGGGCCGGTGGCGGAGTACCTGGATGCCTGCGATTTTTTCCTGTTCGACAGCCGGGGGCCGCTGCCCGGCGGAAATGGCACCGGCTTCGACTGGAGCCAGCTGGAAAGGTACCCGTTTGAGAAACCCTATTTTCTGAGCGGCGGGATTGGCGAGGGAGACCTCGACCGCCTCAGCGCCTTCTTTGGCAGCCGGGCCTCGCGGGCCTGCCACGCCCTGGATGTGAACAGCCGCTTTGAGGTGGCCCCGGGGCGCAAGGATACCGAAAAACTGAAACGCTTTATGGAGGCCGGCCTCGGGCCGGGCTCCCCCTTTAAAAACAAACGAATATGAGCCAGTACCATGTGGATGAGAATGGGTTTTACGGGGAATTCGGGGGCGCTTTTATCCCCGAAATGCTATACCCCAACGTGGAAGAATTGCGCACCCGGTACCTCGATATCATCAGCGAGCCGTCTTTCCAGGCGGAGTTCCGGAAGCTGTTGCGCGACTACGTGGGGCGGCCCACCCCCCTCTACCTCGCCGAACGCCTGTCTGAAAAATACGGCAGCCGCATCTACCTGAAGCGCGAAGACCTCTGCCATACCGGGGCCCACAAAGTCAACAACACCATCGGGCAGATCTTGCTGGCCAAACGGCTGGGCAAGACCCGCATCATCGCCGAGACCGGGGCCGGGCAGCACGGGGTGGCCACAGCCACCGTCTGTGCCCTGATGGGCCTGCCCTGCGTGGTCTACATGGGCGAGGTCGACATTGCCCGCCAGGCCCCCAACGTGGCGCGCATGAAGCTCCTCGGGGCCGAGGTGCGCGCGGCTACCTCGGGCAGCCGCACCCTGAAAGACGCCACCAACGAAGCCATCCGCGACTGGATCAACAACCCGGTAGACACCCATTACATCATCGGGTCGGTGGTGGGCCCGCATCCCTACCCTGATATGGTGGCCCGCTTCCAGTCGGTCATTTCCGAGGAAATCCAATTGCAGTTGCAGCAGGCCGAAGGCCGCCCCGATCCTGATTACCTGGTGGCCTGTGTGGGCGGGGGCAGCAACGCGGCCGGGGCGTACTACCACTACCTCGACCGCCCAGGAGTGAAGATTTTGGCCGCCGAAGCCGCCGGGAAAGGGGTCGATTCAGGCGAAAGCGCCGCCACCTCTGCCCTGGGCCGGGTGGGGATCATCCACGCCAGCAAGACGCTGCTCATGCAGACCGACGACGGGCAGATCACCGAACCCTACTCCATCTCGGCCGGCCTGGACTACCCCGGGGTGGGGCCCATGCACGCCCACCTCTTTGCCACGGGCCGGGCCGAATTCATCCCCGTGACCGACGCCGAGGCCATGGAAGCTGGTCGGGAACTGGCCGAACTGGAAGGCATCATCCCGGCCATCGAGACCTCGCATGCCCTGGCCCTTTTGGCCAAAGGCTCCATCCCGAAAGGATCGCTGGGCGTGCTGAACCTTTCCGGCCGGGGCGACAAAGACCTGCAGACCTATATCGATTATTTCAAGCTCGCATAACCCGAACCAATGCCCAACACTGAAACCTCCAGCAAGAACCGCATCAGACAGGCACTTTCCAAACCCGGAAAACTGCTGTCTATCTACTATACCGCCGGCTTCCCCAACCTGGAAGACACCGTGCCCATCCTCAGGGAGCTCGAAGCAGCCGGGGCCGACCTGGTCGAGATCGGCCTGCCATTCAGCGACCCCCTGGCCGACGGCCCGACCATCCAGCAAAGCTCTACCCGGGCCCTGCAGAATGGCATGACCACCGCCCGCCTCTTTGAGCAGCTTCGGGAGGTGCGCCGGGAGGTCAGCCTCCCGCTTGTGCTGATGGGCTATTTCAACCCGGTGCTCCAGTACGGGGTGGAGGCCTTTTGCCAGAGCTGCGCCGAGGTGGGAATCGACGGGTTGATCTTGCCCGACCTTCCCCTGGATATTTACGAAAGGGAATACCGGCACCTGTTCGAAAAATACGAACTGAGCATGGTCTTTCTGATCAGCCCCCAAACCAGCGAAGCCCGCATCCGCCAGATCGATGCGGCCTCTGACAGCTTCATCTACATGGTGAGCTCGGCCAGTACCACCGGGGTGCAGGAAGGATTTGGCCGGGCACAGAAAGACTACTTTGAGCGCATTCATGCCATGGGCCTGCAACACCCCCAGCTGGTGGGCTTCGGCATCGGGGATGCGGGGAGTTTCCAGGCGGCCACCCGCATGGCTAAAGGGGCCATCATCGGTTCGGCTTTCATTCGCCTGCTCAGCGAGCGGGGCGTGGCAGGCATTCGTGATTTCGTCAAAAATATCAGACCATGAAAGACTTCCTCAACAACTGGAAAGTGGTCATTGCCCTCTGCCTGACCCTGGGGCTGGCCCCCTTTCTGCCCGAACCCCATATCTGGGGAAAGCTGCGGTGGGTGGCCGGCGGGGCCCGGGGCATGGGGGCAATGGACTGGTTCGACCTGCTGCTCCACGGCCTTCCCTGGCTGTTGCTGCTCCGCTTGTCAATCGTAACCCTGGTGCGCCGCCTGAGGCCAGACTAGCAGGGGCCATGGGAAAATTCAGCAACCGGGAGCGACCGCCCCTGTGATATTAGCGCCACATGTCTTACCTTGAACGCCTGTTCACCGTGCTGCAACACAAACATGCCACTCCATGAAGAAAAGCTTCTTTCCTGCTCTGTTGATGACCTTTTTGTCGCTCCATGCCCAGGATCAGGCCGTTCTCGATGCCCAGGTACGCCACACCATCGACGAGCTCGTAGAGTTCATCGCCATCCCGAACGATGCCCTCAACCATGCCGATATCAACCGCAACCTAACCTGGCTGACGCGCAAATTCAGCGAGCGCGGGTTCAATACCTCCGAATTGCCCACTTCGGGGGAATCGCTCTTTTTCGCGGCCCTGCCCATGCAGGAAGGAAAACCCACCCTGCTGCTCTACATGCACTTCGACGGGCAGTCGGTCGACCCGGCCCGCTGGGACCAGCCCGATCCCTATAAAGTGGTGCTCAAGGCCCCTGACGGGGCGGGGGGCTGGCAGCAGCGCCCGTTGAATGACTTGTCAGATGGCATACAGGAAGACTGGAGGTTGTTCGGCCGGTCCGTTTCAGACGACAAGGGGCCCATCGTGATGTTGCTCAACACCATGGACCTGATCCGAAGGGAAGGCACCGAGCTCCCCTACAACCTCAAGGTGATCCTCGACGGGGAGGAAGAACGCAGCAGCGCCCCCCTGGCCGAGGCGGTGGGCACCTATCGCGAACTGCTGCAGGCCGATTACCTGCTGATCCACGATGGCCCCGTGCACTATACGGGCCACCCCACCATGGTGTATGGATGCAGGGGCATCACTACCCTGACGCTCACCACCTACGGGCCCATCCGGCCCCAGCACAGCGGGCACTACGGGAACTACGCCCCCAACCCGAACCTCCAACTGGCCCAGATCCTGGCGAGCATGAAGGATGCAGAGGGGCGGGTGACCATTCCGGGGTACTATGACGGCATCACCCTGAGCGAAACTGAAATGGCAGTGCTGCGCGCCGTCCCCGACGACCCGTCGCGGATTGACGGAGACCTGCAGGTGGGCAGGCCCGACAAAGTGGGCTCGTTTTATCAGGAGGCGCTGCAGTACCCTTCCCTGAACATACGGGGCATGGCCTCCGGCTGGGTCGGGCCCGAGGCGCGTACCATCGTCCCGGCCACGGCCACGGCTGAACTTGACCTGAGGATGGTGCCCGAATCGGATGGGACCCGCCTGAAGCAGCTGATCAAAAAACACATTGAAAGCCAGGGGTACCAGGTCACCGATCGCGTTCCCGACCAGCAGATGCGCACCTCCGGAACCCGGTGGGTGACCGTGGCGGAAAGCGGGGTTACGGACGCCTTCCGCACCCCCCTTGACGACCCTTTCGGACAACACCTGGCCGCTTTGCTGGGGTCGACCTTTGGCGACCCGGTTGTGCAAATCAGGACCTCAGGCGGCACGGTGCCTATTGCCCCCTTTGTGAACGCCCTGAAAATCCCCGCCTTTATCGTGCCCCTGGTGAACCCCGACAACAACCAGCACAGCCCGAACGAGAACCTGCGCATCGGGCAGATTGGGTACGGGATCAGGACTTATCTGGCCATTCTGTCCACACCTTTCGGGGGCTAGGTAATCAGGGGCGACTCAGGCCGAATTCCGGCTGGCGTTGATATTCCCGTAGAGCGACCGGGTCACGATCTTCTCGTACAGCTCGCGGTATTCGGAATCCTTCCCGAGGTGCTGCAGGGCATATTGCTGGATGACCAGCAGGGGCAGCACGATGTCTTCGCGGATCTCGACCGACTCGCGCGAAACCGATTCGTTTTCCATCAGTTCTTTCGACCCGGAGATCTGCAGCAGCATTTTCTTCGAAAGCAGGTATTCCTGGTAGAGGATATTCCAGAATGCCCCGTACTCAGGGTCTTTCTTCATATAGCTGGTCAGCTCGAAGTAGCACTTTTTCAGCGACATCATGCTGTTGAGCATCAGGGCCTGGAAAAAGGGGACTTCCCGGTACAGTTTCTTCAGGTCGGCCAGGCGCCCCTGCTCCTTCAGGGCCTGCAGGGCCGTGCCGATGCCGAAGTAGCCCGGCACGTTCTGTTTGAGCTGGCTCCACGAACCCACAAACGAAATGGCCCGCAAGTCGCTCAGCTCGAGCTTCTCCTTGTTGCCCCGCTTGCCGGGCCGGCTGCCGATGTTGGCCTTGTTGTAAAACTTGAGGGTGCTGCGGTGCTCCAGGTAGGGCATGAACTTGTCGTGGTGCTTCAGGGCCGTGTACTTTTCGAAGCTGATTTCCGAAAGGGTCTCGATAAGCTCCCGGTGGGCGGGGCTGATCACGTTCTCCTTGCCAAAGATGGTGTTTGAAAGCCCGGCCGTTAGCAGTTGCTCGCTGTTGTGCATGAACTGTTCCACAGTGCCGTAGGTAGAGGTGATGGTCTGCCCCTGCACGGTGAGCTGGATCTCGTGGTTGGCGATGGCCTTGGTCTGGGCGGCATAGAAGCGGTGGGTCTTGCCCCCCCCCCTTGCAGGCGGGCCCCCGCGCCCGTCGAAGAAGATCGCCTTGATCTTGTTGCGCCGGCACACCCGCGAGAGGTTCTCCTTGGTCTTGAAGATCGACCAGTTGGCCTTCAGGTACCCCCCGTCTTTGGTGCCGTCGGAAAAGCCGAGCATGATGGTCTGGTGGTCGCGGCGCCCCTGCAGGTGCGCCCTGTATTCAGGGATGTCGAAGAGCGCCTGCATAATGGCCTCCGACCCATCCATCCCCTTCATGGTTTCGAACAGGGGGATGATGTCGAAGGTGACGGCCCCGTCGGCCCACCCGCACCAGCGGAACAGGCCGTACACGAAGAGCACCGAAAAGATGTCCTCCGAATTGCTGATGATATAGCGGTTGCAGCCCTCTTCCCCGTTGCGGGCCTGTATCTCGCCCAGCTGGGAAATATTGCGCAGGGTGTCGCGCACGATCGGGTCGTCGTAGGCTTCGGGGTCGATTGCCGGCCGTTCCTTCAAAAGCAGTTTCTTCAGGGCCCTGGGCGTCAGCTCGGAAAGCGATTCGCGGATTAGGCCATTGTGCCGCAGCACGGCTTCCACCACTTTCAGGTGGGCCCGGTGGTCCTGCCTTATGTCGAGGTTGGCAAAATGGGTCCTGAACAGCCGCACCTTGTCGATAAAGAGGTCGAGTTCCTTCAGGTAGAGCCCGTAGTACTCCCCGATCAGCACCTCCCGCACCTGCTGCAGAGGGGCCATAATGTCGTCATAGCTGAGGGTCTTGCGGCGGTCGAACATGGCCACATAGACCTGGTTGCGCAGCTCCTGCAGGGTTTCCTGCACCCCCCTGAATGAGATCTTCTTGTGCAGTTCCTTCAGGTCGCCGTAGTAGCACTTCATCAGGGTGGTGCGGAGCTCGTCGGCCACATCGCGCGTGATCTCGGCCGTCACGAAGGGGTTGCCGTCGCGGTCGCCCCCCGGCCAGAAGCCGAGCTTGATGATGTCGGGGTTGTTGTAATCCTCGTTGCCGATGCTGTTCTTGATATAGGCATAGAGGTCGCCCACCGCCTGGTAATACACATGTCGGAGGGTATAAATGATGTTTTTCGCCTCGTCGAGGGGGGTGGGCTTGGTGCGGTTGATCAGGGAGGTGAGCCCCAGCTGCTGGAGGGTCACGTCAATATCGTCGATCTTGTTCTCGAGGATGAGCTTCCGCAGTTCAGCGATGATGTCAAGCACGGCCGGGGTGTAGAACTGGGTGGGGTGGGCCGTCAGCACGATGCGCGCGCTGAAGGTCTCCAGTTTGCGGAAGACCTTGTCCCAGCGTTTGTTCTTTTTGGCCAGCTGGAAATAGTCGCGGATCGAAAGGGAATCGGTATGCACGTGCAGCTTGGGGAAAGCGGCATCCTCCACGCTGTCGTACAGCACCACCTGCCGCTCCACGTACTGGATGATGCGAAACATCAGGTCGATGCGCTGCCGCTCCGATTCGGTGTGGGTATAGGTCTCGAAAAATGCGTCGAGGATCTCGGTGGGGTTAAGCCCCGTTTTCAGGCCGGCATCGCACTGGCGGAACAGCAGGGGCAGGTAAATGCCCACATTTTCCCCTTCGGTATAGGGCAGGTTCAAAAACAGGCTGTTGTAGGTGTTGAACTTGTTCCGGACCGATTTCTTGAATTCCTTGAGTCTTTCTGCCTGGCTCATACCGCGCTTTTCGAAGTTAGCTTCACAAAATTACGGGAATTTATCCCGGATTGCGGCTGCAAAGCTCCGGCTTTTCCCCCGGAACCCGAAGGATTGTGCGCCCGCATCACAAAATTGCCCGGCCCCGGCACAAAATCAACAAAAGCTTCAGAAATACCGGCGGTACTGCTCCACCCGAAAGTCCATGACCGTATAGTCCGGGTCTTTGGCCTTTCGGGCCTTAAACGCCGGGATACTACCAATTGCCCTATTGGCCGACCCGGAAGGAGCGGTCAATGAAACCGTCCGGAGCTCACGGGCTGCCCCTGAGGGGTCTGCAAGGGTAAACCTGTGGATGCGCGGCACCTCCTCGGCAACCTGTTCCAGGCGTATCCCCTCTTCCCGCAGGAGCCTGCGGAAGAGGAATTCGGGCCCATTCTGGCTGTTCCCGCCTGTAAACAAAAGGGTATCGATTCGGGGGTAGCCCCGAAGCACCCCCAACAGGTCGCGCAGCTCCAGCTCGCGCATGCCCAGGTCGGAGGCGTCAATGCGCTGTCGATGGGCCCGCTCCACGATGTCGCAGATGCCGATCTTCCGCGATTTCAGGAAATCAAGGCGCTGCCTGACGGCCCGTTCGGAGTCTTGGTACTCCAGGCCCAGGTCAAAAATGCGGTCGAGGATGGGCCAAAGCAACCCGTCGCGGCTGCCGTAGCAGAAATCCACATCGCCAGGTTTCAGCAACCCCTGGGTAAAACGGGGCGGGGGCAGCGTGCCCACAATGAGCCTGGTTGCCTCTGGAAAAAGGATAGGCGGGTAGGGATGTTGGTGGATAAACATGAGGTGGCTAAGGTAAGCGATTGCGGAGTTCCGGATTAAAGGTTTAAGGTGGAATCGGGAGTACTCGGTGGGCAGTAAGTAATTAGCGAATTTGGCAATTAGCAAATTTGGCAATTAGCAAATTTGGCAATTAGCGAATTTGGCAATTAGCGAATTTGGCAATGGATGTACTAGTTCTCCGCCCCTGGCGGATAAAAAGCTTCAAGGAGAATTCTGGAACCTTGGAACGCCGAACCCCATTTTCAAATTTTCAAATTGAAACAGGGGAAATCCCCCAAACCCCCGGGAACAAGATACGGCTTCTCCCCGCAACCCCCTTTCACTCCAAAATCCTCAAAAACAGCCTTTTCCACACATTCCCTGCCAATTTCGTATCTTGAAGGGTCATAAATGAAATGATATGGGAAAAGGAGACAAAAAAACCAGGCGCGGCAAGATTGCCAACAAATCGTATGGGGCACGCCGGCCCCGTCAAATCAAAAAACGGACCCCCGTTGAAAAGAAGGTGTCGATCAAAGGCAAATCCTAGCGCACGAAGACAGGCTGGTCTTCGCGCTGGGTGTGGGCCTGGCTGAAATGGTAGCCGTCGGCATCAAAGCCGAGCAGGTCTTCGCGGGTTTGCGCCCCTGACTCCAAAATGTAGCGCACCATGGCCCCCCGGGCCTTCTTGGCAAAGAAGCTGATCACCCGCAGCTTGTCGTTGCTCCAGTCTTTGAAGACGGGGGTAACCACCCTTGCGTGCAACCGCTTCGCGTCAAGGGCCCCGAAATATTCATTGCTGGCCAGGTTCACCAGCAGCTCCCCCTCCCCCATCTCGGCATTCAGGTGGTCGGTGAGGTTTTTTTTCCAGAATTCGTAGAGGTTTTTCTTGCTGCCCACTTTCAGGGAAGTCCCCATTTCGAGGCGGTATGGCTGGATCAGGTCCAGCGGCCTGAGCATGCCGTACAGGCCCGACAAGATGCGGAGGGTATCCTGCATCCGGTCGATCTGTTCGGGGGTGAGGGTGTAGGCATCGAGCCCCTGGTACACATCCCCGCTGAAGGCGAAGACGGCCGGGCGGGCGTTTTCGGGCGTAAACGGGAAGGAGAATTCCTGGTTGCGCTTCCAGTTGAGCTGGGCCAGGTCTTCCGAAATATCCATGAGGCTCCTCAGGGCTGCCGGCTTCTTGCCGGCCAGTACCTTGTGGATGCGCGAGGCTTCCCGGGCGAAGGCAAATTCAGAATAACGGCCGGTAGGCAGGGGGCTTTCAAAATCGAGCGATTTGGCCGGCGAAATCACGATCTTCATGGCAGGGTTCATTTTCGGCAAAAATACAACCCCTGACGCATTCTGCCCAGGGCTGGCAAGAGGAGTTGCCTATGGCCCCATCGGCCCGGCCTATGCGTCGGTGCTGTGGCGGGCATACGACCGCCACTTTTCGATACATGCCTCCATGTCTTGAGGGATGGGCGCCTCAAAGTGCAGGTGCCGTCCGGTTACCGGGTGTTCAAAGCCCAGGGTGCGGGCGTGCAGCGCCTGGCGTGGCAGCAGTTCAAAGGCGTTTTCAACGAACTGCTTGTATTTGGTGAAGGTGGTCCCCTTCAGGATGCGGTCGCCCCCGTAGCGGGCATCGTTGAATAGCGGGTGCCCGATATACTTCATATGGGCCCTGATCTGGTGGGTGCGGCCCGTTTCGAGGCGGCACGATACCAGGGTAACATACCCCAGCCGTTCGAGCACCTTGTAGTGGGTAATGGCTTCCTTGCCCTGTTCGCCCTCGGGGAAGACCTGCATCTGCAGGCGGTTTTTGGGGTTGCGCCCAATGTGTCCCTCGATGGTGCCCTCATCATTTTCGGGGGTACCCCAGACCAGGGCCACGTATTCCCGCTCGGTGGTCTTGTCGAAGAATTGCTGGGCCAGGTGCGCCATGGCCTGTTCGGTCTTGGCGATCACCAGCAACCCGGAGGTGTCTTTGTCGATGCGGTGCACCAGGCCCGGCCGGTTGTTGGAATTGACCGGCAGGTTGCTGAAATGGTACGCCAGGGCATTGACCAGGGTGCCTGAATAATTGCCGTGGCCCGGGTGCACCACCATGCCGGCCGCCTTGTTCACCACCAGCAGGGAATCGTCTTCGTAGACGATTTCGAGCGGGATGTCTTCGGGGTGCAACAGGTATTCGTACGGGGGGTGTTCAAAAAGCACCCGCACCGTATCGCCGGGTTTGACCCGGTAGTTTTGCTTGACTTTCTGATCGTTTACCCTGATGTTGCCCGCCTTTGCGGCTTGCTGGATCTTGTTGCGCGTGGCATTGCGCACCAGGTTCATCAGGAATTTGTCGACCCTGAGGGGTTCCTGCCCGGCAGCCGCCAAAAAGCTGTAATGCTCATAGAGCTCGTCTTCTTCGGGCTCCTCGGGGGTGAATTTATCCTGCATGGTCAAAGGGAATCGGCCTGTATGCGGGCCTGTTCCGGGATGGTGCCGTTGCCGCAGACCAATTCGATCCGGGAAGTCTTGGGCAGCTTGTCTCCCGGGTTGATGTACCTGCCCTGGAATTTGATGTGGTACACCATGTCTTTGCCCAGTTCGTCTATGTAGGTAACCTTGTCTATATCAAGGCCCACGGCGCGAAGCATGGAGGCCGCATTGCGCTGGGTGACCTGGATGATTTCGGGGATGGTCACTTTCTTGTACCCGGAGGGGTTGACCGTCACATAGATCTTGCGGTTCACCTTTACCTGGCTCCCGGCCAGCGGGTCTTGCTCCTTGATGGAGAAGCGCGGGAAGTCAGGATCGTAATTGGCCGAATCGACCACCTCGTACCGGAGCCCGGCTTCTTCAAGGGCTGTGCGCATGTCGGGCACAGACATCTTTGCCAGGTCGGGCACCCTGACAAACTCCCCGTGGTGGGTGCTGCTTTCAAGCCACTGCATGGCCAGGAAAGCCATGAAGATCAGCACGGCAACCGCCAGCCCCAGATTGATGAGGAAGGTCCTTGATTTCAGAAAAAGGATGAAGTTTCGCATACCGGCATGATTCGTCGGGCAAATATAGGAAACCCGCTCGTTTTTTGTTTAATTTGGCCCGGGCTTAACCCCCTTTTAACGCAACGCAGAACATGGGCGCACCCAGGAAAATCGCCATCATCATGGGCGGGTATTCAAGCGAATACGAGATTTCGGTCAAAAGCGGGCAAGTGGTTTACAAATGGCTCGACCGGGAACGCTATGAGCCCTACCGGGTGTTGATCCGCAAAGACCGGTGGGTGCTGCTCACCGACGAAGGGGCCGAGCTGCCCGTAAACCGCCACGATTTCAGCGTGAACCTCGGGGGCACCACCCTGCGGTTCGACTGCGTGTTCAACGCCATCCACGGCAGCCCCGGCGAAGACGGGCTGCTGCAGGCCTACTTCCGGTTGCTCGAAATTCCGCAGACCGCCTGCGATTACTACCAGGCCGCCCTCACCTTCAACAAAAGGGACCTGCTCAGCGTGCTGAAGGCCTACGGCATTCCCTCGGCCGTTTCGTACCGGCTTGACAAGGGCCAGCCCGTCGACGAGGCCGCGATCTTGGGCCGGGTGGGCCTGCCCTGCTTTGTGAAGGCCAACCGGGCGGGCAGCAGCTTCGGGGTGAGCCTTGTAAAAGAAGCCCCGGCCCTGCAGGCGGCCATCGCCGTGGCCCTGCGCGAAGACGACGAAATCCTGATCGAATCGGCCCTGGCGGGTACCGAGGTCTCGGTAGGGGTGATCCGTTACCAGGGCGAGGTGAAGGTTTTGCCCATCACGGAGATCATCCCGGAAAACGAATTCTTTGATTACGAGGCGAAATACCAGGGCAAAAGCAAAGAGATCACCCCGGCGCGCATCCCGGAAGAGACCGCCGGCCGGGTCAGGGAAATGGCCGCCCGCATCTATGAGTCCCTCAAACTGAAAGGCTACAGCCGCAGCGAATTCATCCTGGTAGAGGGGGTTCCCCACCTGCTCGAGGTGAACACCACCCCCGGGCTGACCGAAGCCAGCATATTGCCCCAGCAGGCCGCCGCCGCCGGCATTTCCCTGCCGGAACTCTTCGGCAGTGCCATCGAGGAGGCATTGGCCAAAAAATAGCTACCTTTAGGTGCCAAACCCGAAACCCGAGCGATGAAACGCGCCATTTTTCCAGGTTCCTTCGACCCCATCACCCTGGGCCACTACGACATCATACAGCGGGGCGTCAACCTCTTTGACGAGCTGGTGATCGCCATCGGCGAGAACGCCGAAAAAACCTATATGTTCTCCCTCGAAGACCGGATGCGGTTCATCCGGGATGCCTTTGCCGATGAGCCCCGCATCAGGGTGGAATCGTACCGGGGGCTCACCGTGGATTTTTGCAGGCAGGTCGGGGCCGATTACATATTGCGGGGCCTGCGCAACCCCGGCGACTTTGAATTCGAGAAGGCCATCGCCCACACCAACCGGAAATTGTCCGAAATCGAAACGGTCTTTTTGCTCACCGCCTCCGGAAAGTCGTACATCAGCTCCTCGATCGTGCGGGACGTGATCCGCCACGGGGGAGACTACACCGTGCTGGTGCCCGATACGGTGCGTTTCTGAAAGGGCCCGACCCACAGAAATCGAAGCCACGCCACGCCCTGCGACCCGTTCACAACATTCCTTTCGAATAGATTATTTATCCTTCTAGTATTGTAGGAAATATCTTATCTATGTTAAAGGATGTGGAGACGTATTCCCAGGCATACCTGGTCAGGCAACTACCAAATCCGACGGTATTCCTGAACACAGGCCTGGAAGTGGTGCTCGCCAGCGATTCCTGGCTGGAACTCTTTGGCTTTCAACATAAAGAGGCGATCGGCCGGCCCATACTCGACTTGTTCCCGGAACCCTCTTCGCACTGGCGGGAGGTACTTGCCCGGTGCCTCCAGGGAAAGGGAGAATTCCGGGGCACTGACCGCACCCTGCGCGAAGACGGGCGGGAGGTCTGGTTTGAATGGATCAACACCCCCTGGTTCGGGGAAGATGAAAACATTCGGGGCGTGCTCATTCAGGTCACCGACATTACCCGGCAGATCGGCAGCGAGATCGAAAACGAAAAGCTAAGCCAGCTGTTCAGTGCCCAGTCCGAAAACGCCCGCATCGGCTCCTGGTCGCTCGAGGCCCACACCGGCACCCTCACCTGGAGCGAAATGACCCGCCTCATCCACGAGGTGCCCGACGACTTCGAGCCAAACCTGGAAAGCGCCCTGGGCTTCTACAGGGAAGGCTATTCGCGCAACACCATCTCCATGGCGGTATACCGGGCCATCGAACACGGGGAACCCTGGAAGGAGCAATTGCAGCTGACCACCTATACCGGACGGGAAATCTGGGTGGTGGCGGCCGGGAAGCCGCTTTACAAAAACGGACAATACGTCGGCCTGCTCGGCACCTTTCAGGATGTGACCGAGATGTACCTTTCCAGCCAAAAAACCCTCGAAAGCGAAAAACTGCTGCGCACGGTGGTCGACAACCTGCCGATCAATGTGTACATCAAAGACCTGGAATCGCGCAAGGTGCTGGTCAACAAGGCCGAATGCACATACATGGGCGTGAAAGACCCCGAAGCATTGCTCGGGAAGGCCGACGCTGAACTGTTCCCGCCCGAAGTGGCCCGCACCTCCCGCGAAGAAGACCTCTACGTGATGGACAACGGCAAGCCCATCCTCGGGAAAGAAACGGTCTCGGTGCGCAACGACGGGTCAGTCACCCATTTTCTGTCGTCGAAAATACCGCTCTACGACGCCGACAACCAGATTTACGGGCTAATGGGCATCAGCCTCGACATTACAGACCTCAAGCAAAAGGAAAGCGAGCTGCGCGACCTGATCAGGGTAACCGCCCTGCAGAACAAGAAACTGGTCGGCTTTGCGCATATCGTCTCCCACAACCTGCGTTCGCATACGGCCAATTTTTCCATGTTGCTGGAATTCCTGGCGCATGAACAAAACGAAGCCGAAAAATCGCGTATCCACTCCATGCTTACAGAAGCCTCCGACAACCTGCTGGAAACCCTTGACAACCTCAATGAGGTGGTGGCCATCAACACCAACCACCCGGATGCCAAAACCAGCCTGCCCCTGCGCCGGATGATTGAAAAGGCCCGGGCAAGACTGGCCGGCCCACTCGAAGAAAGCCAGGGGGAACTCATAAACCAGGTGCCCGCGAAGGCCCGGGTCGAGGCAGAGCCCGCCTACCTGGAGAACATCCTGTTCCACTTCCTGTCGAATGCCCTGAAATACCGCCACCCAGCCCGGAAGCCCCGGGTTTGCCTCTCCTTTGAGAAGACGCGCGAACACAGCGTGCTGGTGATCGCCGACAACGGCCTGGGGATCGACCTGAAGAAGAATGGCGACAAACTCTTCGGCATGTACAAGACCTTCCACGAGCATCCCGATGCACGCGGCATCGGGCTATTCATCTGCAAGAACCAGATCGAGGCCATGAACGGGTTTATCACCACCCGGAGCAAGGTGGGGGAAGGAACCACCTTTAAGATCCATTTCCATGACTGAAACCAAATCCATCTTCGTCATCGACGACGACCCGATTACCGTGTTCGGGTTCCGGAAAATGCTGCACGACCTGCATCCCGACCGGCCGGTCCTGGCCTATGGGAACGGAAAAGAGGCCCTGAGGGCCGTGCACGAGCTGCTGCGCACCGGCCAGCCCATGCCCGAAGTGATCTTCCTGGACCTGAACATGCCCATCATGGATGGCTGGCAATTCCTGGAGGCCTTCCTCGCCCTGCCGGTTGACCGGGCCGTCCGGATCAACATCGTCACCTCCTCCATTGACCCGAACGACCTGAGGCGCTGGGAGGAGTACAAAACCAGGTCGCGCCACCGGATCGACTTCCACAACAAACCCATCAGACGAAGCCACCTGGAGGAAATCACGCGCGCAGCCTGAGCCGTCGTTTTTAGTACCTTTGCAGTTCACTGTGCAAAACGCGCCGTATGGATGCAATCAAGCGGCTGTGCGTGTGCCTGCTGGCACTGCTCGCCTCATGCGAAAAACGGGTGGAAGACCATCGGGAAGCCTTTCCCACGCCTTTTGAGCAAGGCAATGGCAACACCACCGCCACCTATGAGGAAACCCTCGATTTCTACATGAGGCTGGCCCGGGAATACTCCGACATCAACATCCAGACCCTGGGGCTTACCGACAGCGGGAAACCCCTTCACCTGGTTACCTACAACCCGGAGGGCAATTTCAATTTCCAGCGCCTGGGCTCCGACAAGATCGTCGTGCTGATCCTGAACGGGATCCATCCGGGAGAACCCGACGGCATCGACGCCAGCATGCAGCTGATGCGCGACCTGGCCACCGGGGCCATCCCGGTTCCGGAAGGCGTCATCCCGGCCGTGATACCGGTGTACAATATTGGCGGGGCCCTGCAGCGCAACGGCACCACCCGGGCCAACCAGAACGGGCCCGAGGCATACGGCTTCAGGGGCAACGCCCGGAATTACGACCTCAACCGCGATTTCATCAAGATGGACACCCGCAATGCCGCTTCCTTTGCGGATATCTTCCACCTGGTGCGCCCCGACCTGTTTCTCGACACCCACGTGAGCAACGGGGCCGATTACACCTACACCCTCACCCACCTCTTTACCCAGCAAGACAAGCTGGGGGGCGCCCTGGGCGCGTTCCAGGAAGCGACCCTGCGGCCGGAGCTGGAAGCGGCCCTGGCCGAAAAGAGCTGGAAAATGACCCCCTATGTGAATGTCTTTAACCGTTCGCCCGAGACGGGGTTTACCCAGTTCATGGATTCGCCCCGGTATTCCACGGGGTATGCGGCCCTATGGGACGTGCCCGGCCTGATGCTGGAAACCCATATGCTGAAGCCCTATCCCGACCGGGTGGCGGGCACCTATGAATTCCTGCGGAGCTTTCTGGAACTGGCTGCCCGGCATAAAGACACCCTGAAGGAATTGCGGCAGCAGGCCCGGGAACGGTTTGGCCCCGGCGACTACTACCCCCTGGGCTGGGAAACCGACAGCACCCGCATGCGCACCCTGCTCTTCGAGGGGTACGAGGCCGGGATGCCCCTGAGCGAAGTTACCGGCCTGCCCCGCCTGAAATACGACCCGTCTCAGCCCTACACCCGCGAAGTGGCCTACTACGACGGCTTCCGGGCCACCGATTCGGTGCGCATTCCGGAGGCCTACCTGGTCCCCCGCCAATGGGAGGCCGTGCAGGAGCGGATGGACCGCAACCAGATCCGCTACCAGGTCCTCGACCGCG
>CAYWZF010000028.1:0-29289 GCA_964461555.1 uncultured Robiginitalea sp.
CCGTAGTACCGGTACCGGCAATGGTCAGGGTTTCGTTCACGCGCAGTTGCACGGGGAGGGGATTAGAATCCGGGGAGTATCCCGAAATACTTCCAGAAAGCGTGTAATTGCCGTTTTCTGTCGGATCTGTCAGGCTCAGGGACGCTGAGGTGGCACCGCTTACCAGGGCACCGTCGCGATTCCATTGGAAAGTCATGCTGCCTAGCAGGTCGGCGGTCACCACAGTCGGCGTTCCTCCTGCGTCAATCGCACGGATTTCTGAAACCCCCAAAACAATGTCAGTATTGGCACAATTGGCATAGGTGCCGTTGTAGGCGATCTCGAGTTCCAGGGATGCCGGGGTAACTACCGTGGTGGTTTCAGAATCTACCGAAGTGGAGGCGCAAACGCCTCCGGTAAGAGATACCCGGGCAAAATAGGAGCCGGTTTCCGTGTTCGATACGGTCAGGGAAGCCGAAGTGGCTCCTGATACGGGAGATCCGTCTTTATACCATTGTATGGTGGCGCCGGAGGCGTCTGTAGTGATGCTGAGCTGGGCGGTCTGGCCTGGCAGTACGACAACGGAAGCCGGGTTTACGCGTGTAACCGTGAAGTTTCCGGCATTGGTTATGGCAACCGGTGCTGATTGTTCCACACAGGCACCAGGTCCAAAAATTTCCACCTGGTAGCTTCCCTCAAATCCGGCGACGGCGGCGTCTACCGTATACGACGAACCATCCACTACCGGGGCTGTGATGGGGGAGCCATCTTTAAACCAGGTATAAGTGAGGCCCTGTCCTGTAATATTTGCGTTCAGGGCAACGGTTTCGCCGGGGCAAAGGGCTGTTTTGGCCGGAGGGTTAATGGCAATGCCCAGGCTGCTGCCGGTAGTCACGTCAATCAAGTTAGACAGCGTGTTCCCCGATCCGGAGCAAGAACCGAAGTCGATTTCAGCATTGTACATCCCTCCCTGGGCCACCGTGATGGAGGGGCCGCTATCGGGCAGCAGGGTGCCACTGCGATACCAATTATACTGATAGGTATTTGAATTGGGGAGGTTGTAAACTTCAAGGGTGATCGAATTTCCATCGCATACCTGGGCGGTACCATTTCCGAAATCGGCCTGCCCCTGCGGGCGGATCGTAATCCCGCTATTCACGTCCAGAAAGTACATGGGGTAAGCCACTGAAGCCGGGCTGGTCCTGGCCGGACTGGTGCTGCGAACCCGGAGGCGATATCCTTCCCCCCGGGTATTCGCAGGCAGGGTAAACTGGAAATGAAAATCAAAAGTTGTGTTCATGTCGGCTTTGCGACCCAATTCGACCGGGCTGCCGAAGTTTCCGCTCGCGTCAGAAAGCTCCAGTACGAATTCATTATCTGCATTCACCAGGGGCGGGCTCCAGGTAAAGTTTACCCAGTAATCATTGAAGCTCGCAGAGGCACATGCAGCACTCCAGGGGGTGGTTCCCGCCGGAGGGGTTTGGTTGGGCGCTGCTTCAGGGGCATTCAATACCTGGGCAGATCCGGACTGGATCCACAGGAACCCCCACAGTAGGGCTGTGGCGTAGCGTAGTTTTTGGTTCATGGTTCTCATTTTTTGAAATGTTAACGTCTTGATTTTGCCCTACTTCTATCAGGCGGCCTTTCGGGTATCCGGGGATGTTTGAGGAATCCCTGCAGATACGGCACACGGGCCCAACCTAATATTCAATAACAAATATGCCCCTTCAGCAGGCCCCGGGGAATTTATTGTTGTCGCCTTGATTGATTCTGTTGTGAAACGGGGGGAATTGTATGGATGTAAAGATTAAATTCTCCGATAAACGGCAATTTTGCTACCTTTACGCCCTCAATTTATCGGCATGAGTGAGGCTCCGAGATCGCTGAATTTTATAGAGCATATTATTGAAGACGACCTTGCTGCGGGGTTCCCCAAAGGCCGGCTTCGCTTCCGTTTTCCGCCCGAACCGAACGGCTATCTGCATATTGGGCACGCAAGCTCCATTTGCCTGAACTTCGGCCTGGGGCTCCGGTATCAGGCCCCGGTGAACCTGCGCTTCGACGACACCAACCCCACCAAGGAAGAGCAGGAGTATGTCGACGCCATTAAAAGGGATGTGGAATGGCTTGGATTTCAATGGGATAAGGAATGCTACGCCTCTGATTACTTCGGCCAGCTTTACCAGTGGGCCCTGGAGCTGATCCGAAGCGGGAAGGCCTATGTAGACAGCCAGACCTCAGCCGAAATAGCCAGCCAGAAGGGCACTCCCACCGAGCCCGGGGTAAACAGCCCTTATCGCAACCGCAGCGTGGAGGAAAACCTCGAGTTGTTCCAGAAGATGAAAGAAGGGGTTTTTCCCGAGGGGGCCCATGTGCTCAGGGCAAAGATCGATATGGCCTCGCCCAATATGCTCATGCGCGATCCGGTCATGTACCGTATTCTGCACAAGGCGCACCACCGCACAAATACCGATTGGTGTATTTATCCGATGTACGATTGGACGCACGGGGAAAGCGACTATATCGAACAGATTTCGCATTCCCTTTGCACCCTTGAATTCAAGCCCCATCGCGAGTTGTACGACTGGTTCCTCGACCAGGTAATCGACCCGCAATTGGTTCGCCCCAAACAACGCGAGTTTGCACGCCGCAACCTGAGCCACACGGTAGTGAGCAAACGGAAGCTGCTGCAATTGGTAACCCAGGGCATTGTTCGCGGGTGGGACGATCCGCGCATGCCCACGATTTCAGGCCTCAGGAGAAGGGGATGTACCCCCGAGGCCATCCGGAACTTCGCCGACACCATAGGCATTGCCAAGCGCGACAATGTGGTGGATGTGTCCCTGCTGGAGTTCCATATGCGGGAACATCTGAATAAGATTGCGCCCCGGGTCATGGCTGTGCTCGACCCCGTCAAGGTGGTACTGATCAATTACGAGGAAGGGAAGACAGAGTGGCTCGAGGCTGAAAACAATCCGGAAGATCCCGGGGCGGGGTTCCGGAAGGTGCCCTTTTCGCGGGAATTGTACATTGAACGCGAAGATTTCCGGGAAGACGCCAACCGCAAGTACTTCCGCCTGAAACCGGGCGGGGAGGTGCGCCTGAAAAACGCCTATATCATCACGGCCGAAAAGGTGGTGAAAGATGCCGACGGGGAAATCCTGGAGATCCACTGCACGTATGACCCGAACAGCCGCAGTGGTTCAGGCACCGAAGAGAGCCTGAAGAAGGTAAAGGGAACCCTGCACTGGGTTTCGGTGCCGCACGCCCTGGAGGCAGAGGTACGGCTCTACGACAGGCTCTTTACCGACGCGGTACCCGACCAGCATAAAGACAGGGACTTCCTTGAATTTGTCAATCCTGAATCCCTTCAGACAGTACGGGCCTTTCTCGAGCCCGGCCTGCAGCAGGCCAGGGTTGGAGAACAGTTCCAGTTTCAACGCCTTGGGTATTTCTGCACCGACCCCGACAGCACTTCTGAAAAGCTTGTCTTCAACCGGACCGTACCCCTTCGCGATACGTGGGCGAAGCTGGAGCAAAAGGAAGAATAGAGGGCGGCTATCGACCAAACGATACCGATCGAAATATTTAATAGAAACCGGCTTGATTAGGGCCGATCTGCCGGCATTTTTCCTTTTGGGCAACCCCGTGGCCATATGTGGCAGAGAACGTAAAAAACAGGGTCGTTTCCGGGGTTTTTCTTTTGGCGGCGCCATATAGGGACCTCCCGTATGGGCAACTTTCGACAAATTCCCCTTTAGAAGGCTTTACTTCAAAACAATGACAGGCGAGGATGAGGAATAAAGGCAGTCAGCAGTCCATTGTTGATAAAAAAACCCCTGGTTTGAGCCAGGGGTGAAATTGAAAATCAACAGGGGCTATTCTCCTGATTTGTTGCGACTCTGTTTTTTCATCGCCTCCCCGATTTGGTTGCTGGCGGTGAAGGAGGCAACCATGCTGTTGAGCATGTCGCTGGCGGCCTGGGGCGAATTGGGCAGCAAAATAAGGTTCGTGTTCGTCTCTTCACCTATAGCCTGCAGCGTGTCGTAGTGCTGGGTTACCACAATCAGGGCTGAGGCTTCCTGAGAATTGATGCCTACCTTGTTGAGCACTTCGACAGATTCTTCCAGCCCCCGGGCGATCTCCCGCCGCTGGTCGGCTATCCCCTGCCCTTGCAGCCGTTTGCTCTCGGCTTCGGCCTTGGCCTTTTCTACGATCACAATGCGGGCGGCATCGCCTTCGAACTGGGCGGCTATTTTTTCGCGTTCCGCCGCATTGATGCGATTCATCGCGGCCTTTACCTGAGCATCCGGGTCGATGTCGGTTACAAGTGTCTTGATGATATCATAGCCGTAATCGAGCATGGCATCCTGCAATTCCCCCTTCACAGCGATCGCGATATCGTCTTTTTTGACAAATACGTCATCGAGCTTCATTTTAGGCACCTCGGCCCGCACCACGTCAAAAACATAAGAGGTAATCTGTTCGTGCGGGTACTCCAGCTTGTAAAAGGCCTCGTATACTTTATCCCGGATTACGACATACTGTACCGAGACCTTTAATTTGACGAAGACGTCGTCGAGGGTTTTGGTCTCCACAATTACGTCTAGCTGCTGTATCTTCAGGCTGAGCCTGCCGGCAATCCGGTCTACCAGGGGAATTTTCATCTGCAACCCGGAATTCCGGATGCTTTGAAAGCGCCCGAACCGCTCCACCACCACGGCGGTTTGCTGTTTGACAACAAAGAAAGAGCTGAACAGGACCACCAATGCCAGCAACAGCAAAGGGATCCAAAAGAAAAATGTTCCCATGAGTATGCGTTTTGATTTCTATGGAAGATACAAAGGATCACCCAATAGGTAGTCACCTAAGGCAAAAAGTTACACCCGGGAGGGCGAATCCAGGCGCACTATGCCCCGTGAAATACGCCCAAGGGTTTCTTCCTTGCCGATCAGCCCCATAATATCAAACAGATGCGGGCCCTGCATAGAACCTACCAGCACCAGCCTGAGCGGGGGCATCACCTGGCCAAAAGAAAGTCCGGAAGCCTCTATCCAGGATTTGATTTGGCTTTCAAGAACACTGCTTTCAAAAGTGTCCAGCCCGCTTAAGAGGCCAGATAGTCCCTGCAGGATGTCAGAGGTGCCCGGTTTCCACTGTTTTTGCGCGGCTTTTTCGTCGTATTCGGTGGGCGCCTCAAACAGGTACCACCCCAGGTCCCACAGATCTGAAACAAAATCGGCCCGCTCGCGCAAGAGCCCGATGGCCCTGATGAGATCGTCATCGCGGAATGCCGATGCCTTCTTGCCTTGGGCCCGAAGCACTTCCCGAAAGGGGCCTAACAGTTCTTCGGCCGGCTTTTGCTGCAAATACTGGTGGTTATACCATTTGTTTTTTTCGGGATCGAAGCGGGCTCCCGATTTCTGTACGCGCTCCAGGTCAAAGAGCCTGACCAGTTCATCTCTGCTGAAAATTTCCTGTTCGGTGCCCGGGTTCCAGCCCAAAAGTGCCAAAAAATTGAGCACAGCCTCCGGAAAGTAGCCGGCTTCGCGATAGCCTACGCTTTCCTTCCAGCTCAGGGGAAAGACCGGGAAGCCTAATTTTTCCCCGTCCCGCTTGCTGAGCTTGCCTTTGCCGGTGGGCTTCATGATCAGGGGCAGGTGGGCGAATTCGGGGGCATCCCAGCCGAAGGCATGGTATAGCTGAACGTGCAGGGGCAGTGAAGGCAGCCATTCCTCTCCCCTGATCACATGGGTTATCTCCATCAGGTGGTCATCCACGATGTTTGCCAGGTGGTAAGTGGGCATGCCGTCGCTTTTGAAAAGGACCTTGTCGTCGAGGGTGTTGGTGTCGATCCTGATTTCGCCACGAATATGGTCCTTCAGCAAGAGGGATTCATCTACGGGCCATTTAAAGCGGATCACATAGGGCTCCCCCTTTTGAATCCGCTGCCCGACTTCTTGCGGGGTAAGGGTAAGGGAGTTGTCGAGTTTTTCCCGGTTATGCCAGTTGTAGATAAATGTTTTGCCCTTCTCTTCATGGTCTTTGCGATGGGCCTCAAGGTCTTCGGGTCGGTCAAAGGAGTAATAGGCCCATCCGGAGGTTAGCAATTGTTCAGCATAGTCCCTGTAGAGGTCTTTCCGTTCGCTTTGGCGGTAGGGCCCAAACGGCCCACCTTTGCCGGGGCCTTCATCGAAAGGGATCCCCAGCCAATCGAGGGCTTCAATTATGTAGGCTTCGGCTCCGGGAACAAACCTGTTCTGGTCGGTATCTTCAATGCGCAGCACAAATGTGCCTCCGTGCTTTTTGGCGAAGAGGTAATTGAAAAGTGCGGTGCGTACTCCGCCAATATGGAGGGGTCCCGTTGGGCTGGGGGCAAAACGTACGCGAACCGGGGACTTCATAGCAGGCCTTTTGCGGCAAAGATAGACAGGATAGCTGAACCTGCAAGGAAGGTCAGACGGGTTTCATTTCCCTGGGAACGCGGGGGTTCATGATCCGGAACCATAGTGGAGGCAGCAGGGATATCACCATGGAGGTTGGGTACCCATAGGGCATTTCAGGCGACTGTTCGTGGTAGTCAAGCACCTGATATTTTTTGGCCGATTTGTAGTGGTGGTCGCTGTGCCGGGTCAGTTCATAGAGAATGATCCTCCCGATAATGTGGTTGCTGTTCCAGGAGTGTACTTCGCGCACGCGCTCATACCGGCCTGAGGCGAGCTTGCTTCTGAGGAGGCCATAATGTTCTATGTAGTTCACGGTTTCCAGGAGCAAAAAGCCTGTAATGGCCGACAGTATCATAAACACGGTTACAAATCCGCCAAACAGGGAATACAGCATCGCTATATAGGCCCCCTGGATGATCACATACCAGAACATGTCATTGTAGACCGAAAGGAAGCCGTGCCCGCCCCTTTTGAGGAGGTCTAGCTGGATACGCCAGGCATTGAGGTACTGGCGAACCACGGAGGTCACCCAGAAACTATATACGGTTTGGTTGTAACGGGCCGTAGCCGGGTCTTCGCGGGTAGCCGCATGCAGGTGGTGCCCGAAATTGTGCTCGATATAGAAGTGCATGTAGAGGCTCGGCAACAGCAGGAGCTTGCCCAAAAAGCGCTCCCAGGAGTCTTGCCGGTGCCCGAGTTCGTGCCCGACATTGATGCCGTTGGTCCCGAGGGTAATCCCCAGAGAAAGGGCAAGCCCGACATATTCGTATGTGGCGAAAGACCTGGAATACAATGTATTGCAGGCAAACCACACCAACCCAAAAACAATAAGGACATTGGCGTAGAGCATGAAGTCGTACACGGGGTTGATCTTTTCCTTTTCCCGTCTTTCATCCGGCAGGTTTGACGCGTCTTGCGGAAGTAACAGCTCCAGGACGGGGATGGCCACGAAGGCGTAAAGCGGGGTTAGAAAGCTCCAGGCATGGCCCAGCTTAAAACCTACATACGCGGCAAGCGGAATGGTATAGGCGGCAAAGTACTTCAGCGATTTCATACCGGCTTTTAACATGTTTTTGGCCCCGCATTTGGAGCCATCGTGCTATCTTGGTATTAAATATATGAAATTTGGGCACTTACGGGGTCATTCTGGAAAAGCTGGAAGCCTTCATGAGTCGCTATTACAGGCGGCAATTGTTGCAGGGCCTTTTCCTTTTTTTCTTCTTTGGGGGCCTATTGCTCCTGGTCATTGGAGGCCTCGAATACTTCCTGTGGCTTAGTCCTTTAGGTCGACAAATCCTCTTTGTGTTGGGCCTTTTGCTGGAGGTGTACCTGCTGGCCAGGCATATAGCCATTCCGCTTCTTCGATTATTGCGGCTCAGAAAGGGCCTTACGTATATGGAAGGATCGCGCATTATAGGTGAGCATTTCCCACAGGTTCAGGACCGGTTGCTGAACCTTCTCGAACTGGCTGAGAACCCCCAAAAGACAGAACTCATTCTGGCGGGCATTGAACAGCGCTCGGAACAGCTGAAATCGGTGCCTTTTTACCAGGCGGTAAACTTCAGGGAACCCTTGAAGTATGCAAGGTATGCCCTGATTCCTGTTGCTGTGGCCCTGCTGATCTGGATCAGCGGCAAGGGCATTGACTTTCTGAATTCCTATCAAAGGGTCATTCGGTACGACCTGGCTTTTGAACCCCCTGCCCCATTTCAGTTTGAGCTTTGGGAAACGGACCTTGAGGCGCTCGAGAATCAGCCATTTCATCTGAAGATGAAGGCAATAGGCCTGGTCCAGCCCGAGGAGGTGCGGTTGGTGCTTAACGGCACTCCGCTGTTGATGGAAGACAGGCTGACCCATTTTGAATACCTCATCAGGCCCCCACTGGAAGATGCTGTATTTTATTTTGAAGCCAACGGGGTCAGGTCGCGGGAATACACCCTGCGTGTTTTGCGAGTGCCGCTGGTTGATCGCTTCGAAATGGAGTTGCAATATCCAAAATACCTGAACAGGCCCAACCAGCGCATCAAAGGGACCGGAAACGCTACGGTCCCTGAAGGAACTCAGATCGAATGGATTTTGAGTGCGATCAATACAGATACGATACGATATGCCGACGGTGACACCCTATTGATAGCCAATCGTGAAAAAGATGACTTTTCAATCACAAAGAGATGGTTTCGCACCCAGGATTATGCCATAAGCACCTCCAATCAAGATGTCAGGGAATACGACAAACTGGAGTATCGCATTCAGGTAATCCGCGATGAATATCCGCAGATAGAGGTAAGCGTGGAGCGCGACTCTCTGAATCCGAATGTGGTATATTTTGGCGGCACCGTGTCGGACGATTACGGGTTTCAGGCCCTGGAAGTGATCTGCCATCCTGAAGACAACCCCAACAATACGCAACGGGTCAGGCTGGGCAGCTTGGATTCAAACCAGGAGAGTTTTTACTACACCTTTCCTTCAGGCCTGGAATGGGAAGGGGGCCAGCGATATGTGGTTTCTTTTCGCGTGGTAGATAACGATGGAGTTCACGGGGGCAAAGAGACAAAAAGCCAGGCTTTTCATATTTCACTTCTTGACCAGTCCGCTTTGGAAGAAGAACGCCTCAGGTATGAAAAGGGAATTCTTAACGACTGGGAAGGAGTGCAGCGCGAACGGGAAGAATCGGAAAATTCCTGGGAGTCTTTCATGAAAAGGCAAAAGGAACGGGATGAGCTCGGGTTTAACGACAAACAGGAGTTGAAGGGCATGGTAGATCGCCAATTGAAACAGGAGCGGTTGATGGAGAAATTCAGCAAGGAACTCTCGGAAAGCATCGATAAAGAAACAAATAAGGGCCCTGAAAGCGATTTGCTCAAAGAGCGGTTGGAGCGGCAAGAGATCGAGGCACGCAAAAACGCTGCCCTGATGGAGGAGCTGCAAAAGGTGATGGACAAGATTGATAAGGACGAATTGCAGGAGCGGCTTGAAGAATTGGGAAAGAGCAAGGAGAGCAACCAGCGGAGCCTCGAGCAATTGCTGGAGCTTACCAAACGGTATTATGTGACCCAAAAGATCCGGGAGCTCGCAACACGCCTCCAGCGGCTGGCAGACCGGCAGGAGGTTTTATCTGAATTGGATGACCTGAAGGAATCATTTCAGGAAAGGGAACAACGGACCCTGAATGAGAAATTCTCTGAATTGCAAAACGAACTGGATCTTTTGCAAAAAGACAACAGTGCTTTAAAACAGCCCCTTACCCTGAATCGCAACCGGGAAAAGGAACAATCGGCCGGAGATGATCAGAAGGAGGCGCTGGATTTACTTGAGAAACAACAGGGCAATGAGGAATCGAATACGGCTGGACAAAATGATTCCAAAACGGCAGATCGGAAACAAAAGTCGGCAGCACGCAAACTGAAGGAACTGGCTCAAGACATGCAAGAGCAGGCTTCTCAGGCCGGAAACAGCGAAAATGCCGAGGATGCTGAAATGCTGCGCCAGATCCTCGACAACCTTGTGATCTTTTCCCTTCAGGAAGAAGAACTTTTCAATGGCGTCAGGCAATTGGAAGAAGAGTCATTGCTGCGCTCGGGCGATGTGGTCAGACAACAGGAATTGCGCAAGATGTTTGAACATGCCGACGACAGCCTGTTCGCGCTCTCTTTACGAAGGCCGGAATTGTCTGAACAGGTGAACAAGCAGATCACAGAGGTATATTACAACATAGACAAAGCCCTTGAAAGCCTGGGTGAAAGCCAGTGGTATCGCGGGGCTTCCTATCAGCAATATGTAATAACTGCCACCAATGAACTGGCTAGTATGCTGGCCGATATTTTAGAGAATATGCAAGCATCGTTGCGACCAGGAAGCGGACAGGGCGGTGGCCCCGACTTTCAGTTGCCCGATATCATTCAAAGCCAGGAAGAGCTTCAACAGAACCTTGAGGGTGCCAAATCGGGGAATAAGGGCAAGCCGCAATCTTCTGCTCAGGGTGAGCAACAGGGCGACTCCGGGGAGCAGGGGAGAGACGGAAGTAGCGAGCAATCCGGCGAGCAAGGCAAAGATGGCAAAAATAGACAATCAGAAGGAGGTGATAAGGGCAAAGGCGGGGCCGATGGAAGGAATGGGGATATGAACGAGATTGGAGGGGGCGAAGAGATGGGCTATGAGCAATTATTCGAAATCTATAAGGAACAACAGCGGATCCGCAACCTGCTGGAGCAACAATTGGACGATTTTATAAACGAATCGGATCGCGAAATGGCTAAGCGAATTGCCCAGGAAATGGAACGATTTGAAAGTGAGTTGCTCGAGAATGGAATAACGGAACGGACCGAACAAAGGCTCAATAGGATCCGGGAGCAGATGCTGCGGTTGAAAAATGCCGCTCTTCAGCAAGGCCAATCTGAGGAGCGTGAGAGTGAAGGCAACCTCAAGGAATTTGAAAATCCGATTCTGACCAGACCGGAAGCCTTTGAAAATCAGGGCAAAGATGTAGAAATATTAAACAGACAAGCATTACCTTTGCGCTTCATTTACAAAAACAAGGTAAAGAAGTATTTTGACGACAATGATAGAATATTTCTATGAGACCGATTTTTGCTTGTCTTATCCCAGCGAACATACCGATTGGATTATTAGGACGGTAAGCAATCAGGGCCATGCGGTTGAAGCGCTTAATTATATATTTTGCGACGACGATTACCTGTTAGGCATAAACAGGAGATTTCTTCAGCATGATTACCTAACAGATATAATTACTTTTCCAGGCGAAGGCGGCATCGGACTAATGGGAGATGTTTTCATTTCAATTGACCGGGTAAGGGAGAATGCAGGGCTTTATGATACTACTTTTGACGAAGAGTTAAGAAGGGTAATGATACATGGTGCGCTTCACTTAATGGGTTATGAAGACAAAACTGAGAAGGAAAAGGAGGCTATGCGCAGAGAAGAAGACGCAATGTTAAAGTTGTTCCACGTGAAACATAAATGATGTTTGCTGACGATTACGATGTAATAGTGGTGGGAGGCGGTCATGCAGGCTGTGAGGCTGCTGCAGCTGCTGCGAATTTGGGTTCCAGGACGTTGCTGATTACGATGAATCTGCAGACCATCGGTCAAATGTCGTGCAATCCTGCCATGGGAGGAATTGCCAAAGGCCAGATTGTTCGAGAGATTGATGCCCTGGGTGGGCTCAGTGGCATCGTAACCGACCGGTCTGCCATCCAGTTCAAGCTGCTCAACAAATCGAAAGGACCGGCAATGTGGAGCCCGCGCTCTCAGAATGATCGCATGCGTTTTGCGGAGGAATGGCGGCTGATGTTGGAAAATATCCCCGGTCTGGATTTCTATCAGGAGATGGTGGCGGGAATTTTGTTAGAAGGTGAGCGCGTAATAGGTGTTAAGACCTCTTTGGGCATAGAAGTGAAAGGAAGGGCCGTAGTGCTTACGAATGGCACCTTTTTGAACGGACTCATACACATTGGCACCAAGCAAATGGGGGGTGGAAGGGCCGGCGAACGATCTGCCACCGGTATTACCGAACAACTGACCGGTCTGGGATTTGATGCAGGCCGTATGAAAACGGGCACCCCGCCCCGGGTTGACGGCAGAAGCCTCGACTATTCCAAAATGGTAGCGCAACCAGGAGACATGAACCCGGGAAGATTTTCCTATTTGGACACTCCGGTCCTTAAAAGGCAGCTGGATTGCCATATGACGTATACCAGCCCGGAGGTCCACGATCTTCTTCGGGAAGGCTTTGACCGCTCACCCATGTTTAATGGCAGCATCCAAAGCACAGGCCCCAGATATTGTCCGTCGATTGAAGACAAGATAAACCGATTTGCAGATAAAGATCGCCACCAGATATTCGTGGAGCCTGAAGGTTGGAATACGGTAGAGGTTTACGTGAATGGATTTTCTACTTCTCTGCCTGAAGATGTTCAGTTTCGAGCCTTGCGGTCGGTCCCTGGATTTGAAAATGTCAAATTTTTCCGCCCTGGGTACGCAATCGAATACGATTATTTTCCGCCCACACAACTTCGGGATACACTCGAGACCAAATTGGTTGAAAACCTATACTTTGCCGGACAAATCAATGGCACAACCGGGTATGAAGAGGCGGCTTCCCAGGGCCTGATGGCCGGGATTAATGCCCACCTCAAAGTCCGGGGCAATGAGCCCTTTATCCTTCGACGGGACGAAGCCTATATTGGCGTGCTTATCGATGACTTAATAACCAAGGGAACAGAAGAGCCTTATCGCATGTTCACCTCCAGGGCTGAGTACAGAACCCTTTTAAGGCAAGACAACGCAGACCTGAGGCTAACCGAGAAGAGTTACAGGCTCGGATTGGCAACAGAAGAGCGGATGAGGCGAGTAGATCACAAAAAGGAGCAGGCCGAAAAGCTCGTAAATTTCTTCAAAAGGACGAGCTACGACCCAGACGAGGTCAACCCCATTTTGGAGTCGGTTGGGTCTGCCGGGGTCAGGCAGAGCGACAAGCTTTTCAAGGTATTTTCCAGGCCGGGCATACAGATGGAGCATATGCTACAGCTGTCAAAGGTGGCCGGTTACGTGGCTGGGGAAGACATGGATGAAGAGGTGCTCGAACAGGCCGAGATAGAGGTCAAGTATTCTGGGTATATCGAAAAGGAACGGAACAATGCCGACAAGCTCCAAAAGCTTGAGGGGCTAAGGATCCCTGAGAACATTGATTATCGAACCCTGAATTCCCTTTCTATAGAGGCCCGGGAAAAATTATCCAAAATACGCCCATCCAATATATCACAGGCATCACGAATCAGCGGGGTTTCCCCCAGCGATATCAGCGTTCTGCTCGTATATTTGGGGCGATAGGTTCCACGTGGAACACCGGCATGGGAATGGCAAACAAAGGCATAGCAGGCAGCTCAAAAACCACAGGCGGTGACCTTGGGGAAGGTGCCAGGCCAGCGCTTGAGCCCGTCTTGGTTACGAGGGATTTCATGGTTTCCGGAGAAGAATTTGCCTTGCTAAGAGTAGGCGGAAATGGGCTCTTGCGCACAGATCCGGTTCCCGCCAACCTGTCTGCTTACTACCAGTCAGACGCGTATATTTCCCACACAGATCACCGGAAGACGCTTTTCGAGAAACTCTACCAGGGGTTTAAAGTCCTCAATCTTGCAGGCAAGATAAAGCTGCTCAACAGGCTTATGCCCGGGAAGGGCAGCCTGCTCGACTTCGGGTCGGGCACAGGCGATTTTTTATTCGCCACCCATAGGGCAGGGTGGAAGACCTTTGGTGTGGAGCCCAATGTTGACGCCCTGTCCAGGGCCAGGCAAAAGGGTGTTCGTGCTGAGGCTGACCTTGAAGCATTGCCCGGGGAGTCATTCGATGTCATAACGCTTTGGCATGTGCTTGAGCACCTGCCAGAACCGGGCAATATGGTCCGGAGGCTTGGCAACAGGCTTTCTGGTCACGGCTTCATGATTGTTGCGGTTCCAAATTACCGGTCATTCGACGCCAAGTATTATGGTAGTTTCTGGGCCGCATACGACACCCCGCGACACCTGTGGCATTTTACAAAGCCTTCCCTGGAGGCGCTTTTCAAGGAAAAGGGGTTCGAATTGATCCGGGAAAAGGCGATGTGGCTTGACGCCTACTACGTGAGCTGGCTTTCTGAAAAATACAGGAAGAATCCGATAGCCCCGGTTCGGGCATTTCTAATAGCCAGCACTTCGAATTTCCTGGCAATTTTTAACAGGGAAAGCTCTTCAAGGGTTTATGTTTTCAGAAAATCGGCAAACGGCTCCTAAGCGGGCTGATTTTAGCCCTTTTGGTGGCCCGAAAGCCTTGCCGCAACACCTATCCCCGTCTACCCGGAAATCAGGCCTCTTGTCGCTTCTGACGCGCCAGATCAACATAGGGAATTCCAATGGAAAGCACTTTGTGTATAGGAATTGCCAATTCCCGCTGGTGGCGTGATGAATTATTATTCCTGAGTGTGGAACCCGCGCCCTTTTCATACTTTTGCCAAGTCAAACTAAAATGGAAAAAATGAAAAAACTAATTGGCCTGGCCGTTATTCTTGTTCTGAGCAGCTGTCAACAGCATAAGATCGGATTCGTTGACTATGCCGGCCTGATGGACGGCTATGAGCGTAAAAAGGACCTGGAGACCAACTATCAATCGAAGGCCCAGGCCTACGCCCGCAAACGCGACAGCATCTCCCAGTCGTTCCAGCTAGAGGCCCAGGCCCTGCAGGCCAAAACCAAAGACATGCCCCAGCAAAGGGCACAGGAGGAATTTAACGTACTTCAGCAAAGGGGCCAGATCATAGGCCAGCAACTCCAGCAGGAAGAGCAATTTATGCAACAGGCTGGCCAGCAGAAAATGGACAGCCTGATCACCGAGGTCAAGGCCCGGATCCAGGAATACGGCAAAGCCAACGGCTATTCCTTCATCCTGGCCGGGGGAGACGGGGGCACAGTGCTCTACGGGGAAGATAGCCAGGATGTGACAGAGGCCATTCTGAAGCTGCTCAATGAGGAATACAAAAAGTAATCTGAGCGAAGATAACTTAAGCCCCGGCCCCTAAGCCGGGGTTTTTTATGGCTGTAGCAGAAATACCAGGAAAATGGCGGGCACAAAATAAATTGCGATGGTACGGGCGCCGTCATAATCTTTGGCCACCCGCTGCCCCAACAACAGCATGAGCAGCGCCAGGCAGGCCACAACGCCCCCCGAGAATGCCAGGCCGGCGGGCCCGCCTGCAAGCGTTTCAACGATGCCCAGCGCACATAGCAAGCCCGCTGTCGCTTCTGTGCACAGCACAAGAGCTAAAAGAACGGGGACCAGATTTTTAAAGGGTGTTTTGGCAAAATGAGAGGTGAGCCATTGAAGATTGCCTTTCCAGTCCAGCACCTTGTCTGAACTGCTTTGGAGAAAGGTGACAGCCAGAAAGGCCAAGAGGAAGAGTACAGCAGCGTTTTCGGCGAAGGTTTTCATAGGAGATTCTTTTAGGCCGCCTTCATGTGCAGCAGGCGGGTCAGTTTGATCGACAGGTCGGTGAAGATAATCTTGGAATTCCCGTTCCGTTCTACGTGGTACAGGGCATCTTCCAACTCCCGAACGATCGGCTGAATGTTGTTTTCATGAACAAAAGGCGCAAATTTCTCCAATTGGAAATCGGGCAGATGCATTTTAAGGTAGACCAGCGAATCGGCCCGATAGTTCAACAGCAAGGCCTGTCGCATTGCCGAGAGACAGTACGAGAGGAATTTCTTTTGGGTTTCACGCCCCGTTCTGGCAATCTCTTCGCTCCAGAGAATCAACTCATGAATAGCGCCCTTGTTTCCTTTGGCCTTAAAGGCGGTTCGCGTCCATTGAACAAACCATTTTTCAAACACGAGATCTTCCGAGTCGCGCATTAGCAGATCCAGAGCCTTGTTGAAATTCCCGTTGGCTTCATGTGCGATTTGCAGGGCTTCTTCCCGGCTCGACCCCTTCAGCATCAACCCTTCTGCAATCACAGCTTCCGGCAGCGGAGGGAAATGCAGGCTTTGACAGCGACTGCGAATGGTTTGGAGCAGTTCTTCCTCATCTTCCACGATCATGATCAGAACGGTTCGTTGCGGCGGCTCCTCAATGAGCTTCAGGAGTTTGTTAGAGGCCGCGATATTCATGCGTTCGGCCATCCAGATGATCATCACCTTGTAGCCGCCTTCAAACGATTTGAGACTCAGCTTTTTAACAATATCATGGGCCTCATCGACACCAATTTGCCCCTGTTTGTTCTCAATCCCGATCGCCTGGTACCAGTCAAAGAGATTGCCATAGGGCTGTTCCCTGACAAACGAACGCCATTGCGAGAGGTAGTGATCACTGACCGCATGGCTTTTCACCGTTTCTGAAGCGGCTACCGGGAAGGCAAAATGCAGGTCAGGATGTGCGAGTTGTTCGCATTTGGCATTGCAGGAGTGTGCGCCTCCCCGGTTTTCCCCTCCCTTATTCCCACAGAGCAGGTACTGGGCATAGGCGATGGCCATAGGCAGGGCGCCACAGCCTTCGGGCCCCACAAAAAGCTGAGCGTGCGGAATGCGCCCGGAATCAGCTCCTGAGGCCAGATGGTTCTTGATGTGTGGCAACCCGAGGATATCAGTAAACAGCATAAAACCAAAGATACTATTTTTAGGCGCCGTGCCTTAAAATTAACCCCGTTGAGGTTTGGGCAGCGCATATTTGGTTATTTTTGAGGCTGCCCATAAATACATCGAAAATGACAATAGACGATTTTAATTTCAAGGACAAGAAAGCACTGATACGGGTTGATTTCAACGTACCCCTGAACGAGCATTTTGAGGTTACCGACACCAACCGCATCGAGGCAGCCAAGCCAACAATCATCAAAATCCTGGAAGACGGTGGCAGCGCGATATTGATGAGCCACCTGGGCAGGCCCGACGGGAAATTTAACCCCGATATGTCTTTGTCCCATATTGTAGATGCCGTTTCGGAGATCATTGGCGTGCGGGTCAAATTTGTCCCGGATTGTGTAGGCGATAAGGTGGCCGAGGCGGTCTCCGGGCTTGAAAGCGGAGAGATCCTCATGCTCGAGAACCTGCGGTTCTATCCTGAAGAGGAAGCCGGCGACCGGGCCTTTGCCGAAAAACTGTCTCACTGGGGCGACATCTATGTCAATGATGCTTTTGGCACCGCTCACCGGCCACACGCCTCCACGACCATTATCGCCTCCTTCTTTCAGGGCAGGAAATGCTTTGGATATTTGCTGGCCAACGAAATCAAGGCGATAGATACCGTGATGAAAACCGGGGAGAAGCCTGTAACTGCAATAATCGGAGGAGCTAAAGTATCCAGCAAGATCCCGATCATCGAAAACATCCTGGGCAAAATAGACCATCTGATTATCGGGGGTGGCATGACTTATACATTTGTCAAGGCTCTGGGGGGTCTGGTTGGGGATTCTATTTGCGAACCCGATAAGACAGACCTGGCGCTTTCAATCCTTGAAAAGGCGAAAGCCGGGGGAGTTCAGGTGCATATGCCAGTCGATGTGGTGGCGGCAGACCGGTTCGACAACGATGCCCGCACCCGTGTGATGCCGGCCAATGCCATCGAAGCCGGATGGCAGGGGCTCGATGCCGGCCCCAAAACTCTGGAGAACTTCAGGAAAGTTATTCTGGCATCCAAAACCATCCTATGGAACGGGCCCGTGGGGGTTTTTGAAATGCCCACCTTTGCCAAAGGCACCATCGAAATCGGGAATTACGTGGCAGAAGCGACTGAGAATGGCGCTTTCTCCCTGGTTGGGGGCGGAGACTCCGTGGCCGCGGTCAAGCAATTCGGATTCGAGTCTGCCGTGAGTTATGTCTCCACAGGAGGCGGGGCGATGCTGGAAAGCCTGGAAGGCCGGGTACTTCCTGGAATTCAGGCAATTCTGGACACCTGAAGCACAATTTATCCGGGGAGTTCGGGCACTGAAAAGCCAAAAATTTCGTTCTTAAAGAAAAAAATGCGATTTTCGTTTTCTCCCCATTCCAAACGAGCCCAAATTCTATGAAAAAGCTGCTATTTTCAGTCGCATTGCTCCTGGCTTGCCAGGCATGGGGGCAGGCTCTCGACGCTGAGCCGGTATTCACCCCCGAAGAAGACTCCCTGGCCATAAATGGCCTCGACATGGCTCAGGCAGCCCTGGCCGATGACCCACTGGTGGTTTTGAAGGTCGATTCCACAATGCTGAAGGACCATGCCCTGGCAGCCCGTTACGACAGCTTGTGGATGCGGGAACTGCGCCAGGCTTCAGACCGTTTTCCAGAAATGTACACCGAAGTGCAAATGGCGGGGGCCGAAGACAGCGCAGCCGATGTGCTTGCGGGGCTTGATACGGAAACCCTTAAAAAGAGGCTCGCACTCCTTGATGAACGCACCCCGTTCCATATCAGCTACAATCCTTCACTCGAACGGGTCATCAAAAGCTTTTTGTTGCAGAAACGCGACCTCATGGAGCGGATGCTCACGGCAAGCCAGTTCTATTTCCCCATGTTTGAGGAAACCCTCGACAAATACGACCTGCCCCTGGAAATCAAATACCTGGCCATTGTGGAATCGGCTTTGAACCCCAGGGCAAAATCGAGGGTTGGGGCTACGGGACTTTGGCAGTTTATGTACAGCACAGGCCGGCTTTACGGCCTTGATGTCAGCAGCTATGTGGATGAGCGCAGCGACCCGATACTGGCAACCGAAGCGGCCTGTAAATACCTGGCCCGCCTTTACGATATTTTCGGGGACTGGGATCTTGCCCTGGCAGCCTACAATTCGGGCCCCGGCAATGTCAACAAAGCCATCCGTCGTTCAGGAGGGCATCAGAATTACTGGAATATTCGCCCCAACCTTCCCCGTGAAACAGCGGGGTATGTGCCGGCTTTCCAGGCCGTCATGTACATTTTTGAATACGCTGAAGAGCATGGGCTCAACATCGCCCGTGCCGAACGCCCCTATTTTGAAACGGACACCATCCTGGTGAGGTCTACCCTCACCTTTGATCAAATTTCAAGGTTTTCGGGGGTCCCGGCCGAAGAAATCAAGATGTTGAACCCATCCTATAAATTAGACATAATCCCGAAGGTGACGGGCAAATCGTATGCCCTGCGGCTCCCCAAATGGGCTTTGGGCACCTTCGTGGCCAATGAAGAGGCCATTTATGCATATGCCCAGCAAGAAATTGCAAAACAGGAAAAACCCCTGCCCCAACTGGTGCAGTCAGAAGACCGTGTGCGCTATAAAGTGCGCAGCGGGGATTACCTGGGCAAAATCGCCCAGCGCTACGGGGTAACCGTAAGCCAGATCAAGAGCTGGAATGGCCTTAAATCGAATGACCTAAGGGTCGGGCAACGCCTCACGATCTTTCCCCGCAAACCGGTGACTGCGACAGCGGAATCAGTAGCCTCCAACACCGCATCTGCAACCCCTTCGGCAGACAATCCCAAGGTCCATGTCGTGCAGAAGGGAGACTCCCTCTGGACCATCTCGAAACAATACCCCGGAATTTCTGTTGAAAATTTACGAGAATGGAACGGTATTGGCGATAACAATTTGCAGCCGGGCACCCGGTTGAAATTGTGCAGTTGTTCTTCATAATTTAATACCAGAAACGAATGAGCGCATTGCGATGGATGTTGTTGAGCTTTTTGGTTTTGGCTGCGTGCGAAAAAGGCCCAAAGAAACAGTATAAGCCCCAGTCTCTGGGCGCAATCAACACGATTGCGGTTGTTATGGACAACAACCTCTGGAAAGGGGCCGTGGGCGATAAGATCCGGGAGCATTTTGCAGCCCCCCAGATTGGGCTTACCTGGGATGAGCCCCGATTCAGCCTCGAGCACATGCCCCCTTCGGTGTTTACGGGAACCACCCGGCACCGCCGGGCAGTTCTGTACGTTTCCAGAGACAGCGTTACGGGGGCACAGGTAAGGGACAACCTGTATGCCACCCCTCAGAAGGTGGGGGTGATCAAGGCGGTCACCGATTCGGCCCTGATTGCGGTCATCGACGCACATGCTGATCAGATCATGGATTCGATCCGGCAAATGGAAATCTATGAGGCCCAAAATCGCTTTTTGCGCTCGCTTAGTAAGGAAACCATACTGAAGGATAAATTCGGGATCTCCCTGCGCCTGCCGTCGGTGTACAAGGTCGGCAAGCAGGATGAGAATTTTGTGTGGATCGACCGGGAAATCCAGAAGGGGAGCATGAATATCATAGCCTATGAGATGCCCGGAAACAGCTTTGGCACTGATTCAACCCTGGTCAGCGACATCATTCGCATGCGCGATTCCATAGGCCAGCGGTATATCCCGGGGCCCGATGTTCCCGATAAAATCACCTATATGGGCACCGAAAAGGCATTTGCCCCTGCGGTGTTCCGCTCCACCATCGACAGCCTGAAGGCCATAGAGGTGCGGGGCATCTGGGAAGTAGTCAACTACCCTATGGCGGGGCCATTCCTGACCTATATAATCGATGATCCGGCCAACAATCGCAAAATGGTGCTGGAGGGCTTTACTTTTGCCCCTGCGACCAGCAAGCGCGACTATATGTTCGAACTGGAGGCCATTCTCAAAACAGCAAGCATACGCGAATAGGCCCTGGCTAATGGGGTATTCACCTGAGTTGCGGCACGAAAAAGCCCCGCTATACGCGGGGCTTATATTTAAATATCGGAATTAAGGTTCCCGCGTCTGGTCAATCGAAAGCGTAGCCCGTTGAAACGCGAAAAATGAAGGCGTAGAGTGTTATCATCCACAGAGCGAAGCAAAACCACGAAAAGGCCTTGAAATAGCGCCTGAGAATCAGGTTCGTCCAGTTCCGGAAGGCTTCCAGGTAAATTTCTTTAACGAGTATTAGTTTTTCCATAGTGTTTCATTTTGGATTAGGGACTTATACAAAGATGGCCTGACTTGGGCAGAATCCCTGAAGAATCGGATGAAACACCGGTATTTTAGCTGTACCTGACGCCCCTATTGCCCGGTCTCGTCGAACTGCCTGAAAATACGGTGAGCGACGCTGGAGTGACGGCTGTTTTCGCCATTGCCCGACGATATGCCCCGGCATTTCGGAGCAACCATATGAAAGCCCTGCATAATGCTGGCGCGGTGGGGCAAACACATTGCGAAGCTTGAACGCTTGAAACAGCCGTTTTGGGCAATGGCCCGGGGCAACGCCCGGGGAATGGATGAATTACATGCTTACGATTATGAATTCAGACCTCCGGTTGAGCTGGTGCATTTTTTCGGCGCATCGGAAGCTGCCGTCACACCCATTGAGCAGGCGCTCTTCCCCATAGCCCTTGGCGCTTTCGATACGGCGCGGGTCAATCCCCTTGCTTATGAGGTATTCACGCGTCGATCTGGCGCGCCGGTCTGAAAGATATTTGTTGTAAGCCCTTTTACCCCGGGAGTCGGTATGCGATTCGATGGCAATTACCATGGTGGGGTATTCGTTCATGACCTCGACCAGTTTGTCCAGTTCTTCAGCAGCGTCTTGGCGGATGGCATATTTGTCGAAATCGAAATGGATCATTTCGGTTTTCAGTTTCTTGATGCCATCTTCGATCACGATCATTTCCTCCAGCTTGCGGAGCGGTACCTCAACAGTTATTAGCTCGTTGTCTCCGGTTAGAACCTCCCGGTTTTCCTGGAAGTAGGAGTCTTTTTCGAAAGTAATCTTGTATTTGGTGGTGCTTTCCAGGTCTTCAAACACAAAGCTGCCGTCTGCGTCAGAAGTCAACTCTTTCAACTTGCGGTTGTTTTCATCCAAAAGCACGACCAGGGCCTCGGGGATGGTCTCTCCGGTAATCAGGTCGGTAATGGTTCCCGCAATGGCATTCTCGTTGGCTTCTTCCGGCAACAGGCGCTGGAAGGAGTAGATGTCGTCATCCCCTTTCCCGCCCCTGCGGTTTGAGGCAAAAAAACCTCTTTGTGTTTCTTCATCCACGATGTAGGAGAAGTCATCCTTGTTGCTGTTGATGGGCTTGCCGAGGTTATGCACCTCCCCAAAGCCATTTTCTGGGTCCAGGGCAACTTCGTAGACATCGAGGCCTCCCAGGCCGATATGCCCGTTGGAGGAAAAATATAGTTTTTGATTGCTGACAAAGGGAAACATTTCCTTTCCTGCCGTATTGATCCCTGGCCCCAAATTCCTTGGCTCTGAGAACCGGCCGTCTTCGTAAACATCGACCACGAAGATGTCTGTGTCGCCAATGCTTCCGGGCATGTCTGAAACAAAATACAGCTGTTTCCCGTCGGGGCTAATTGCCGGATGGCCCGTAGAATAGTCTTCTCCATTGAAGGGAAGCTCCACGGCTTCGGTCCACTGCCCGCCTACTTTCTGAGACTTGTATAGCTTCAGGTGGTTCACGCCATTTTGGTCACGCTTTAGCTTCTTCCCGAAGTTGTTCCGGGTAAAATACATGGTTTGCCGGTCAGGGGAAAAAGCCACGGCGGCCTCGTGGTATTTGGTGTTGATTTTCTTGGAAAACTTGACGGCTCCTCTCAGCTCATCGGTCTGTTCGTTCATTTTGGCCACGTAAAGGTCCAGATAGGGCTGATCATTCCATTTGTACCGACGGGTATGAAAAAACGCAGAGTCTGCCGAAGAGGCAAATACGACCTGATTGTTTTCATAGAACATCGGGGCAAATTCGGAATACCTCGAATTGATTTCCATGTTTTTGATCCCAAATGACTCCTCTGCGCTCAAAATGTCGTCCAGTACCACCTCACGGCGTTGCACCTCATCACGGGTAGTACGGCCTGATGCGGATTTTGCCTTCGTTTCATACAGGCGCATGAATCGCTTGGCACGGGCGTACTTGCCATTTCCTTTCAGGGCATGGGCGTACCGGAACAAATAGTCGGCAGACATATTGTCTTGGCTGACGTTGTACAATTGCTCGTACCAGAAATTGGCCCGCTCCATGTTGGTGTTGAAGTAATGGGCGTCTCCCACGCGTTGCATGATACGCGCATTCTGGTATTCCGGATGGCGCTTGATGGCCGTCTCATAGAGCTGGGCGGCTTCTGCATACCACATTTTGTCAAAATACAGGTCTGCCTTGCGAAGCAAAGCGTCCGAATTGCTTTCAGGATCATTACTGCTTGCTTCCTGAGAAGGCGTGACCGACGACCACACAGCTTCCGGGCTGACCTCAAGGGGTTCTGTCTGTTCGGGGTCCTCCTGGCGAACAACTGGCGTTGGGGCCTTCCGCCCAGGCTCCCCAACTATTAAAATCCACATGGCTTCCTTATAGCGTCCGTCAAGTTTGGTAACGGCCGCATCCAGGGCGAGCTGGGGCACCACATAATGCTGGGCATAAACATAGTGCAGGCCGTTTTCAGGATTTACGAAGCTTCCTGCTTCCAGGCCTTTTTTCTCGAGTTTGCGAATGAGTCTCTGCAGGTTTTTACTTTCCTTGAACGCCCCGGTAATCAGGTAATACCCGCTTTCCAGGTCGAGGGGCTGATCAAAGGCACGCACGCCTACCCCGCGTGACTTAGCTTCCACGATAAAGTCGGCTGTGTCGTATTCCCAGGCGTCGGAACCCGAAGGCTGGCTTCGGGGATATTCGTCCTGGCGGTTATTGTCGGCCACCGCATCGGCTGAGGGTAAATTTGCCTGCCCCCACAGCAATGATGTTGCCAGGAGGCCGAAAAGGGTAAGGTGGCTGCGGAAGAATGCATTCATTCTGCTGAATCGTTGATTTCCGGCCTAACTTCCTGCGCCGGAATACTTTCAGCTTCGAAAATAACCGCAAACCTTTCTTAGAATAAGTTTTTGTTGTGAAAGGGGGGAAAAATGTCGTGAATCTGGATAGTCTGTGGTTTTGGGTTCTGGAAATCCGTTGATCGATCAGCCCCCGGAAGACGGCGGCGGATCGACAAACCGATCGGAATAAAAAAAGCACCCGACGGGTGCTTTTGTATTTTCGGAGTGCCTGAGCTCAATTCTTCTTTTCGTCGAGTTTGTCGTCTTCCCGGGATGCGTCCTTGAATTCTTTGATCCCACTGCCAAGCCCGCGCATCAATTCAGGGATTTTTTTGCCGCCGAACAGCAGCAATATCACCATAACGATGATAACGATCTGCCAGGGTCCGATAGCCAGGAAAAAGGTAAGTGCATTCATTCCGTCACAAATTTGGTAAAGGTAAAGGTAAGGAAAAAACAGATTGGAAGCCTTATTTATTGTGGTTTAAGATGTAATTTAGTCTGATCTTGAGAATTCGGGAGCAACAAGGCAAGGGAAATCCCACCAGGCGGCCTTAAAATTTTCAGGACTATACATGCCCGCTGTATTTATGCTTTAGGCGGGTAATCCAAAGAGGGCAAGCATTATGGCGAAGAAAGACAAGAAGCGAAAGGAAATCAAGCGGAAACTCCTGCACAAGTACCGCCTGGTGATACTCAACGAGAGCACCTTTGAGGAAAAGATTTCCTTCAAACTCAGCAGGCTCAATGTTTTTGTGACCGGCACCCTGGCAGTCATTGGCCTTATTGCCTTTACGACCGTGCTTATTGCCTTCACCCCGCTGCGGGAATACATTCCGGGGTACTCTTCCACGGCCCTGAAAAGACAGGCAACCGAATTGACCTATAAGACAGATTCCCTCCTTACCGTTTTAAACTATACCAATAAGTATATTGATAACATCCGAATGGTGTTAAGCGGCGATATCGAGAACAACCAGGCCAATCGCGATTCAGTTTTTGAACCTTTCAAACTCGACCCATCCCAAATCGATCTCAACCCCATACGCGAAGACAGCGTGCTGCGTGCCCAGGTCGCCCTGGAAGACAAATACAACCTCTTCGAACAACCCACCTTCGATGGAAGCGAGTTGTTGTTCGCCCCCATTACGGGCACGATCTCTCAGGGATACGACCCCGATGGCAAACACTATGCTATAGACATAGTGGCAGCCACCGATACACCTGTAAAGGCTGTGGCCAGCGGCACGGTAATTTTCGCAGAATGGACGGCGGCAACCGGCTACGTGATTATCCTGGAACATAAGGACGGCCTTATTTCGGCCTATAAGCACAACGGCTCCCTGGCCAAGGAACAGGGGGCGGTGGTTCGAGCCGGGGAGGTAATCGCCTCGGTCGGGAATACGGGGGAATTAACCACCGGGCCGCACCTTCACTTTGAGCTGTGGAAGAATGGGAACCCTGTAAACCCGTTGAATTATATAGACTTTAACTGATCAGTATGTCGGTAAAGGCCATAGCCGCCCGCCTTTTTGCAAGCCTGGTTCACCGCAGATCTGCCCGATGGATCGAAAATCCGGAGGCGGCCCAGCAGCTCACCTTTCGGCAGTTGATCAGACAGGGCCGCGCCACAAGGTTCGGGCAAGACCACGGTTTTGACCAGATATGCACCTACAAAGACTTTGCAAGCCGCGTCCCGGTTCGGGACTATGAGGCGCTGAAGCCCTATATCGAAGCTATCCTGAAAGGGGAAAGCGATGTGCTCTGGCCCGGAAGGCCCGCTTACTTTGCCAAGACCTCCGGCACAACCTCGGGATCCAAATACATTCCCATCACCAAACTTTCGATCAGGGAACAGGTGCGGGCCTCGCGCAATGCCATCCTGAATTATATCCATACCACCGGGAATGCCAACTTTGTGGACGGGAAGATGATTTTTCTGCAGGGCAGCCCCGAACTGGAGGAAAAGAATGGTATCAAATATGGGAGGTTGTCGGGTATTTCAGCCCACTATGTGCCGGCCTACCTGCAGCGCAACCGGTTGCCCAGCTGGGAAACCAATTGCATTGAAGACTGGGAGACCAAGGTAGATCGCATTGTGGACGAAACCCTTGCCGAGAACATGACCGTGATTGCCGGCATCCCTTCATGGGTGCAGATGTATTTTGAGAAGCTGAAGGAGCGAAGCGGCAAACCCGTTGGCGAACTCTTCCCCAACTTTGAGCTGTTCATGTATGGGGGGGTGAATTACGAGCCGTACCGCGCAAAGTTTGAAGACCTGATTGGCCGCCGGGTAGACAGTATTGAGTTGTTCCCGGCCAGCGAGGGCTTTTTCGCCTACCAGGATGAACAAGACAGCCGGGGCCTGCTCTTGCTGCTCCAGGCAGGCATTTTTTACGAATTCATAGAAGCGGAGGCCTTTTTTGAGCCCGATCCCAGGCGCCTGACCATTGGGGAGGTGCGCAAAGGGGTGAATTACGTCATGATCATTTCGACCAATGCCGGCCTGTGGGGGTACAACCTCGGAGATACCATTGAATTTGTTTCTCTTAAGCCCTACCGGGTGATCGTCACCGGCCGGATCAAACACTTCATTTCTGCCTTTGGCGAACACGTCATCGCCAAGGAGGTGGAATATGCCATGGAGTCGGCCTTACAGCAATCAGGCGCCCGGGTGAATGAATTCACGGTGGCCCCGATGATCAGTCCGCCCGAAGGGGGGTTGCCCTACCACGAATGGCTGGTAGAATTCGAGAAAGAACCGGAAGATATGGGCCGTTTTATCGAAGTGCTCGACCAAAGCCTGCAACAGCAGAACAGCTATTATTTTGACCTGATTGACGGGCATGTGCTACGGAAACTTGAAATCACCCGAATCCGGAAAGGGGGCTTCCTTGATTACATGAAATCGATCGGCAGGCTCGGAGGGCAAAACAAGGTACAGCGGCTTTCCAATGATCGGAAGGTTGCCGAAGGACTCCTGCCATTCCGGCTTTGAAGACCTTGTACCTCAACGTTTAGATGAATACGGGAAACCGAAATTAAACGTATTTTTGCCTTACAGCTCAACCTATGGAAGCAACCCGTGCCCAGGAATCCACCAATGCCATTGAGCGCATGTACATCACCATGCGCCACCTGCTTAACCGCGGATTCTACAAGCCCATGGGCGTCTCCGGGGAAACACTGCGCAACGCCCTGCTCCTGTTGCGGCCCGAAATCTATGGGTCCATAGCCGAAGACAAAGCGGAACTCGAAGGGCTCACCTACGTATTGGAGCGCCTGCCCGAGGGGATAGAACAGTGTAGGTATATCAACCTCACCTCAGACGAAGGATACGGGAAATCGCATTTCAAGGCCATCGTGCCCCCTAAGCGCCGCCGGAATTGCTACCGCATCGATGAGGAGCAAATGAATATCGAAATCACCCGGGGGCGTTCTGACATCTACGACATCCTGACCCACCTTACCTTCCTATTCCTGGAATCAGACAAGATCGGGAAGCGTGTGCTTATCGAGGAAGGCAAGGGCACCATACGCGACTGGAAGAAACTGGAAGCGGCGGTCGGAAAGAACCGGCTTACGCAGGCCGAGAAGGAGGTTGCCCTGATCCATACGGCCAGCATCCTGAACCGATCCTTTGACGAGGTCGCCGCAATTTACGAGAAACTGGCCACGAAAAAGGAGCCGGAGCGCTTCCTGAAAATAATTTACTGGCTGGGTAAGCTGGCCATAGACGAAAACACTTCCGGAGAAAAACGCACCATCACCTTCAGCGCCATGCTGCGTGAGCGCCTGGGTCACCACGTTCACGGGGAACGGTGGGCCAATACCATCAAGGCCACCCTTTTCAGGAACAAACTACTTGACAGGCCTGTACATATCATCAGTTCCAACATGCACAGCGTGGTGAATTCCCTTTTTGCCCGATCGGCCCTGAAGAAGGAATTCCCGAAAACTGATTCCCTCGACATCTACGAAGCCCTCAGTTCTCCATCCAATAAAGGGCTTCGCGACAAAGTACTCAGCGTGGCCCGCAAGAATGGGATGATAGAGATCGACGATACTACTGGCGCAAATATTGACGTCCAGATTTTCGACACCTCCAAATTGACTTCAGACGTGTGTTGCTATGAGCTGTCAGAAAACGCAAATTCGAAGAAACCGGTAATCCTGGTCATGGATTATGCCTTCGGGGAGCAGGCTTTCGAAACCATTGACGAATTGCTGAAGCCCTATAAGGCCAACGGGGCACAGCACTTTTTGGATGTGGAATCCATCTCGATCATGGGAAAGGCCGGCATCCTCGATGGCGACAAGGGCGACCTGATGATCCCCTCTGCCCATATTTTTGAAGGTACGGCAGACAACTACCCATTCCGCAACGAGTTGTCAGGGGCTGATTTTGAAGGGCATGGCCTGCAGGTTTACGAAGGCACCATGGTGACCGTTTTGGGTACGTCCCTGCAAAACAAGGACATCCTGGCTTTTTTCCAGCAATCGACCTGGAATGTGATCGGCCTGGAAATGGAAGGCGTTCATTATCAGAAAGCCATACAGTCGGCCTCGAAAATCCGCAAAAGCATCCGGGAAAATGTGAAAGTCAGGTACGCCTATTACGCCTCGGACAATCCCCTCAAAACCGGGCATACCCTGGCCTCCGGGGGCCTGGGCACCACCGGGGTGAAGCCGACCTACCTGATTACCGATAAAATATTAAAGCAAATCTTTAACTCGTAAAGACATGAACGAAACGAAAGGGAATCAGCCAACCACTTCCGATGAAATTGATTTGGGGCAGTTGTCGAAGTTATTAAGAAGCGGGTTCAATAGCCTTTTTAAAGGGTTTCTAGGGGTTTTTGTCTATTTGAAGCGCAATTTTTATTGGTTGGCAGGCCTTACTTTACTAGGCATGCTCATTGGATTTGGCCTAAAGCTGTGGACCGGATCAAAGCTCAAGCTCGACGTAATTGTAACGCCGCAGTTTGAAACTAAGAATTATTTGCTCGATGCGATCGCTGAAATCCAATCCAATATCAAGGCCAAAGACACTGCATATTTGCAGTCCCTTGGCATGGACATGGAGACTGTTCAGAATGAAAAATTTGAAATAGAAATCACTTCACTAAGGCCAAAAGCAGATGCCGGATTGAAAGAGGAAATGGCGCTTTTGGAATTACTTAAAGATTTGGAAAATTCAGGAGCCATCGCTGACATTTTGCGTTCTGAGCTGCAGGACAAGACCACAAAAGACATGAGAATAACCTTTTCTTTCAAGAATCCTAAGATTGGGGAGGAATATTCTCGGAAAGTGATGAATTACATAAACCGTAATGATTATTATGGCGGATTATTGGAGGTATATAACGAAAATGCCAAGGAGCGCATAGAAAGAAATGACACCCTAATAAAACAAATCGATATTCTGATCGAAAATTACACAGAACGAATGCTTAAGGAACAAGGAATAGCGGAGGGAAGACTGATCTTGGAGAATCAGGAGCCTTTGAATATTCCCTCTCTGTTTACACTTAAAAATCAACTAATTCAAGATTCAGAAGCAAAAAGGCTCGAACTGAAAAAACGAGATGATTTAATTACTATAAACAATTTC
>CAYWZF010000029.1:0-28973 GCA_964461555.1 uncultured Robiginitalea sp.
GACCGGCATCGCCCTCGACCCGGTCTACACCGGGAAAATGATGCACGCCATCCTTTACGAGGTGGGCAGCGGCCGAATAGCCCCGGGCAGTGCCGTGCTGGCCATCCACACGGGCGGATTGCAGGGAATACGCGGCATGAATCTGGAATTGCGGAAAAAGAACTTACCTTTGTTGCAACTATGAGAAAGACTTTGGTTTACGCCTCCCTGTCATGCCTGGTGCTGGCAGGCTGCGGAAGCAAACGCCGGGCCTCGCTCTCAAAGGAGCGGGAGGCCTCCCGCACCCATACCCCGGCCAGGCCGGTTGCGACCGATGAAAATTTGCCCGAAGACACGGGCCAGTTCCGGTTTTTCCCGATCCATTCTCCTGAAGAGTACATCGCGACCTTCGGTGAAATTGCCCAGAACGAGATGAAGGTTTACGGCATCCCCGCCTCCATTACCATCGCGCAGGGGTTGCTCGAAAGCGGTTTCGGGCAGGGCGAGCTTACCCGAAAGACCAACAACCACTTCGGCATCAAATGCCACACCGGCTGGGAGGGCGACTACGCCCACCACGACGACGACGAGAAAGGGGAGTGCTTCCGCAAGTACAACCACCCTGTGTATTCGTTCCGCGACCACAGCCTTTTCCTGACCACCCGTGCCCGCTACGCCTCCCTGTTTGAGCTCCGGCAGAACGACTACCGCGGCTGGGCCCATGGGCTGAAAGAGGCCGGCTACGCCACCGACCGCAGGTACACGCATAAACTGATCGATCTCATTGAGCGCTACGGCCTGTACCGCCTCGATGCCGAGGTACTGGGCGAGGAGGCCACGGCAGTGGCACAGCTGTCCGGGTCGGGAGGCGCCTATGAGACCCACCGGGTACAGGCCGGAGACACCCTGTATGCCATTTCGCGCCGGTACAGCATGACCGTGGACGAGCTCATGCAGCTCAACCAGCTCGAAGGCCATGCCATCTCCATTGGCCAGCTCCTGAAGGTACGAACCGATAAGCTACAGAAGTAAAATGCGATACGAGAGAAGCAGTGCGCTGTTCCGGGAAGCCTGCCGGGTACTCCCGGGCGGGGTGAACTCCCCGGTGCGGGCCTTTAAGGCCGTGGGGGGAACCCCGGTTTTTGTAAGGGAAGCCTCCGGGGCCCATTTTTGGGACGAAGACGGCAACCGCTATATCGACTACATCGCCTCCTGGGGCCCGCTGCTCTTCGGGCACGCTTTTCAGCCCGTGCTTGAAGCCGTCGTGGCCCAGGCCCGGAAAGGGACCTCTTTCGGCATGCCCACCGCCCTCGAGACCGAACTGGCCGAACTGGCGGTATCGATGGTGCCGAACATCGATAAAATCCGGTTCGTGAACAGCGGCACCGAGGCCTGCATGAGCGCCATCAGACTGGCCCGGGGCTATACCGGGCGGGAAAAGATCATCAAATTCGCCGGCTGTTACCACGGCCATGCCGATGCCTTCCTGATCCAGGCCGGAAGCGGGGCGGTCACCTTCGGGAGCCCCAACAGCCCCGGGGTTACCCAGGGCACGGCCCGCGATACCCTGCTTGCCGGCTACAACGACCTCTCCAGCGTCCGCAGGCTGGTAGCGGCCAACCCGGGTGAGATCGCGGCTGTGATCCTCGAGCCCGTGGCCGGGAACATGGGGTGCGTGCCCCCGGCCGAGGGATTCCTGCAGGGCCTGCGCGACCTTTGTACGGCCGAAGGGATCCTGCTCCTCTTCGACGAGGTGATGACCGGATTCAGGCTCGGGAAGGGGGGCGCCCAGGAAGCCCTGGGGATTGACGCCGACATGGTGGCTTTCGGAAAAGTAATCGGAGGGGGGCTTCCGGTGGGGGCCTTTGCGGCTTCGGCCGAAATCATGGCCCACCTGGCGCCGGAAGGCCCTGTCTACCAGGCCGGGACCCTGAGCGGCAACCCGCTGGCCATGAGCGCCGGTCTCGCCATGCTGCGGCAGATCGAGCAAGATCCGGGGGTTTTTGAACGGCTGGCCGACAAAACGGCTTACCTGCACAAAGGCCTGGAAGAGGGCCTCAAGGCCGCTTCAATCCCGTACCAGATCAACCGGTTCGGGTCTATGATTTCCGTTCACTTCACCGGGAACCCGGTCATCGACTTTGGCAGTGCGGCCCAGGGGAACAACCCCCAATTCAAGGCGTATTTCCACGGGATGCTCGACCAGGGGGTATACCTGCCCCCCAGTGCGTTTGAGAGCTATTTCCTCAACGACGCCCTGAGCTATGAAGACCTTGACCAGACCATTGAGGCTGCTGCAAGGGTATTCAAGGGGATGAAGGCCTAAGACTCGGGCAGCACCCGGCGCAGTTCCCTGCTGTATTCCCGTTCCAGGATCTCGGCCTTTTTCCGGTACGTTTCGCTATTGCGGTCGGTAAACTGGGCGTCGAGGAGTTCCTTGGCGCGGTAGTATTTGCGGCAGGCCTTCAGCAATTCGTCCCGGTCTTTGGGATCGGTAATGCCGAAGTCGCGGGCAAACGCCTCGCTGGCATTCACTGCCTCGGCCTCATTCGTATCGGTCGAAACCATGTTTTTGCTGCGGATCCTGACATCAGGCCTGCGCCCGTTGCCACCATTGCTTGCTGCAACCAGGCTGTATGCCGAATCGTCCTCATCGTCTTTATCGTCTTCCCCTTCGGCCTGTGAAGGCTCAAGATCGCGTTTGGATTCCTTGCCTTCGGGTCGCCTGGCGTCTTTGACCTGGCCTGCCCGCGAATTGGATTGCTGCCCAAGGAGCAGCGAGGGCGATCCCATCAAAAGGGCCCAGAAAAGGAGGTGACAGAGGTGCTTCATGGAAATCGGTTTTTATCAGAACGCGTTTTGGCGTCAAATCGTATATAAAAAAAACAGGGCATTAGCCCTGTTTCTTTACCCTTTAGGGTGCTTTCGCCCCCGATGGTGCCCCATCATCTCCCGGGGCGGGTGCATCTGCCGCCACTGTTCGTACTGCGGTTCACTGAGGATTTTTTTGAGCTCCTGCCTGAATGCGATCTCGCTGTCGAGCCGCTGGTTCATGAACTGGTAGCGCTTTTGGGGGTCAGCCATGGCCGCGCTGTCTTGCTGGCGGGCCTGGCGCATTTGGTGCCGCTGCCCGATGCGCTTCGAAAGCAGGGTTTCCAGTTCCTGTTGCTGGTTTGAAGACAGGTCAAGGGCCAGCATCATCTTCTTGCTTTGCAGGGTGGCCATCTGGTCGGCTGAAAACTCCTGCATCTGCCGCCTGCCCTGGCCCTGACGGGGCGTGTGCTGGGCGGTAACGCTCAAACCTGCGAGCAAAAGGCAGGTCATGATCCACTTTTTCATACGATTCGGTTTTAAGATTACTATACCTCTTAGAATCGCATGGCTTGCAATGGTTTAACCCTGGCGACCGATTTGAGAAAAAATTAACAGCAGGGGGCCGGCGGGGTGTTTGGGCAGGGTCTCAAAGGCCACTGCCCGCCTGGGCCGCCGGTTCGGCCTGGGTGTCGACTACCCCGGCCACGGGCTGGTTGTCTGGGTCTGAGGCCTCGGTGTCTGTCTGAAAATAAATCCAGGCGCAGAAAATAAAGACAAGAAGGTAGAGCAGGCTTTTCAGTTTGTAGGCAGGCATGATTTGGGGGTTTTGCTTTACACTAAATTAACGCATGAACCCATGCGTTTCGTGTGTATGTTGTGAAATGCCCCATTTCAGAGGTTTAGGGCGAAAAGGGTGTGGTAAGGTAGCGGCCCGGTGCGCAGGCTTCCTGCACAGGGTATGCCGTTCGTGGAGAAAAGCGGTATTTGGTCGGGAACCGGTCGCAGGTTTCGGGTCAGAAATGCCAAAATAGCGTTAAACAGCGGCTGCGCATGTAACAAATGGGTGCAGGGGCCGTCTATAATATCAGAAAGGCCTGTGGATCAAGGGCCTCGCAGACCGATACACCTTCTTCTCATTTCTGTCGGTTATTTGAATTAGTCAGCTGTAAAGCCCCTCCCTAAGGGGCTTTACTTGTTTTACCCGTTGCGGGCTTCCACCATGGGCTGCGCCTGTGATTTTTGCTTCCAAACCACGGATTTCTCTCGCCGCGTAGCGCTGCTATGCGGCTCAAAAAACCCTGTCTTTGGACGCAAAATGCAAAAGGCCCGCTTCCGTGTCGGCATCCCGCAAAGGGTACCTTTTCCCCAAAAACGGCAAAGGCATTACCCTGGTAAATTCGCCCTTAAAAGATCAGCGGCATCACGAACTGGAAGATCAGCACCAACAGCACCACCGAGATGAGGTTGAGCACCAGGCCCACCCGGGCCATCTGGTGCACCCGTATGTAGCCGCTCGCAAAGACAATGGCATTGGGAGGGGTGGCCATGGGCAGCATGAAGGCACAGCTGCTCGCGATCGTGACGGGGATAAGCAGGTGCAAAATGGGGATATCGAGGCCGATGGCGATGCCCGCCACCACCGGGGCCAGCACGGCCACCAGGGCCACGTTGCTCATGAGCTCGGTCATGAAGAGCATCAGGGCGATGAGCAGGGTGGCCGTGAGCAATACCCCGATCTCACTGCTGGCGATGGCCCCCGAAACCAGGTCTACCAGCCCGCTCGACGACATGCCCCGGGCCAGGGCCAGCCCACCCCCGAACAGCATCAGGATGCCCCAGGCCAGGCGGGAGGTGTCTCTCCATTCCAGGATGAAATCCCCTTTGCGAAAGTTGTACGGGACCACAAAAAGCGCCAGGGCCCCGAACATGCTGATGCCCGTGTCGCTTAAGCCCAGGCCGGGGATCAGCTGGTTGATGAGGGTGCGGAAGACCCAAAGGAAAACCGTGGTCCCGAAAATGACCAGCACCATCTTCTCCCGCCCCGAGGCAGGGCCCAGTTTCTGGAGCTCGGTGCGAATTACGTCTTTGGAGGCGCCGAATTGCAGGCCCTTGCAGGGGAACATCCATTTGACCAAAACCCAGTAAGACAGGGCGATCAGCAACACCGATACCGGCAGGCCCAGGGTCATCCACTTCAGGAAGGAGATCTCGATGTGGTATTCGTTCTCGAGCAGGCCGATCAGCACCGAATTGGGCGGGGTGCCGATCACGGTTGCAATGCCGCCGGCATTGGCCGAAAAGGCGATCCCCATCATCACGCTTAGGGCAAAATTGCGGTCTTTGGAGGTAAAGCCGTCTTCGTCGCTCGAAAGCAGGTTGATCACCGAAAGGGCGATAGGGAGCATGAGCACGGTGCTGGCCGTGTTGCTGATCCACATGCTCAGGGCCCCCGTGGCGATCATAAAGCCCAGGATCACCCGTTCAGGGCTGGTGCCTGTCCGCTGTATGATGTTCAGGGCGATGCGCCGGTGCAGGTTCACCTTTTCCAGGGCCAGGGCCAGCACAAAACCCCCGAAAAACAGGAAGATGATCGGGCTGCCGTAGTTGGCCCCCACCTCTTCAAGGTCCATGACCCCGAGCAAGGGGAAGATCAGCAGCGGCAGCAGGGCCGTGACCGAGATGGAAACCGCTTCGGAAATCCACCAGACGATCATCCAGGCCCCGGCTGCCAGTACTTTGTCGCCGGCCTCTGAAACCAGGGTGCCGGGCAGGTTTAACAACAGCACGAACAACAGGGGGCCGGCCAGCAGGCCGAGGCGCTTGAAGCGATCCATGGACGAGGGTTTACGGCCACCTAAGCTAGGGTTTTTTTGGCAAAGGGGAAATGCCTTCGCGTACCGGCCGAAGTTCCTGGATTTTCCAAAGGCAGGGCCAGGCCCGGTCTAATCCAACGCCCGGGCGATCAGGCCCTGATCGGTTTTTTCTACCTGGAACAGCCCTTTCTTGCTCAGGGCCTTGGTGGCCTGGTCCCACTTTTTGTTGCTCAGCCCGGCCTTGTCTTTCAGGATGGTCAGGTCCATTTCCCCTGCGGGGCTGAGCAGGTCCATCACCGTTTTTTCCTCTTCGCTGAGGGTAACCGGTTTTTTCTCCGGTTTCATCTGCGGGAAGAAGAGCACTTCCTGGATCGAGGCGTTGTCGGTGAGCAGCATCACCAGCCGGTCGATGCCGATGCCGATGCCCGAGGTGGGGGGCATGCCGAATTCGAGCGCCCTCAGAAAGTCCTGGTCGATGAACATGGCCTCGTCGTCCCCTTTTTCAGACAGCCTGAGCTGCTCCTCGAAGCGCTCGCGCTGGTCGATGGGGTCGTTCAGCTCGGAATAGGCATTGGCGATCTCCTTCCCGTTGACCAGGAGCTCGAAGCGCTCGGTCAGGCCGGGTTTGCTGCGGTGCGCCTTGGTTAGCGGGCTCATTTCAACCGGGTAGTCGATGATGAAGGTGGGTTGCACGTAGTGGTGTTCGCAGCACTCCCCGAAGATGTGATCTATGAGCTTGCCCACCCCCATGCTGTCGTCGACCTCCAGGTTGAGCCGGGCCGCCACCTTGCGAAGGGCCGTTTCGTCCATCCCGCTTACATCGAAACCCGTGTGTTCCCTGATCGCTTCCAGGATGGGGACGCGCGGATAGGGGGCCTTGAATTCAAGGGTCTGGCCCCACGCCTGAACGCGGGTGCTCCCGTTGGCCTCCAGGGCCACCCGTTCGAGCAGGGCCTCCGTGGTCTCCATCATCCACAGGTAATCCTTGTAGGCCACATACAACTCCATCACGGTGAATTCCGGGTTGTGGGTGCGGTCCATGCCCTCGTTGCGGAAGTCTTTGGCGAATTCGTACACCCCGTCAAAGCCCCCCACGATCAGCCTTTTCAGGTAGAGCTCGTTGGCGATCCGCAGGTAGAGCGGCATGTTCAGGGCGTTGTGGTGGGTCACGAAGGGCCGGGCCGCCGCCCCCCCGGGAATGGGCTGCAGAATGGGGGTCTCGACCTCGAGGTAGCCCAATTCATTGAAGAATTTCCGGATGCTGTTGGTGATCCTGGTGCGCTTGATGAAGGTTTCCCGCACCTGGGGGTTGACCACCAGGTCTACATACCGCATGCGGTAGCGCTGCTCCGGGTCGTTGAATTCGTCATATACCCGTCCCTCCGAATCGGTCTTGGGCAGGGGCAGGGGCCGCAGGGCCTTGGAGAGGAGGGTGAAATTTTTCACCAGCACCGATTTCTCCCCCACCTGGGTGGTGAAACATTCGCCTTCTACCCCGATAAAGTCGCCGATGTCGAGCAGTTTTTTGTAGACCTCGTTGTAGAGGGTCTTGTCTTCGCCAGGGCAGATCTCGTCCCGGTTGAAATAGAGTTGGATGCGGCCCGCGCTGTCTTGCAGCTCGGCGAAGGAAGCCTTCCCCTGGATCCGGCGCGACATGAGCCGGCCGGCCAGCACCACTTTTTTGCCCGATTCGAAATGCTCCCGGATGTCGGAAGTGAGCGTGTCTGCAGGAAAGCGGGCGGCGGGGTACGGATCGATGCCCAGTTCCCTGAGGTGCTTGAGTTTTTCCCTCCGGATGATCTCTTGTTCGCTGAGCTGCATAGGAAATTGATTTCAGGTGCAAAATTAAGCTATTTGGAAAAAAGTAAACCGTTGTAAAATAAAGCGGCCAGGCCATTGACATTTCGGGGCCTATGATAAAAATCATAGCAGCTCCGAGACCTTTTCCCTCCCTTTGTGGCATTCGTTCGGGCCGCCGTGTTACGCCATTGGCCCCAGTTGTTTGTATTAACCCCGATGGCGGGTTTCTTTCGCTCCCGCGTCGCCAAAAACCATTTGCAATGAAACATCTGTTTGTAGCTTTTCTTCTCGTGCTCGGCATGCAATCGGCCCTGATCGGGCAGGAACTGGCACCCTACCTTAAAGTGGCTGACATAAAAGGATCGGTCCAGAGTGTAGCCGGGCAGGTCACCAATGCCCTGCAGCAAAGGGGCTTTGAGGTACTGGGCACCTACCAGCCGGCCCGGAACGCCGCCCTGCACGTGATCGCCTTTACCAGAGACGATCTCAAAAACACCGCTGTGAAGGTGGTCGACCGGGGGGCCCTGGGGGCCGTGATGAAGGTGGGCCTGGTTGCCGCCGATGGGCGGGTCGTGGTTTCCGTCACGAACCCCGATTACCTGTTGCGGGCCTACTTGCGGGGAGCTTACGCCACCCATAATACTACCCTGGGAAAATTTACAGCCGACCTGAAATCGGCCATGGCCCTGGTCGGCCCCGAAGCAGTTCCTTTCGGGGGTGCCGTCGAGGCCGATAAGCTTAAAGACTACCACTATAAAATCATGATGCCCTATTTTACCGACCCGGTAACCCTCGGGCAGTACGCTACCTTTGAAGAAGGACTTCAAACCATAACGGCAAACCTGAAGGCCAAAAAAGGCAATACAGTGCAGGTATACCGGCTGGTCTACCCGGATAAGCAGGTGGCTGTTTTCGGCGTGGGCCTCAACAGCCCCGAAGACGGGGAGGCCCATTTTCTCCCGAAAATCGGAGAAGCCCATGTAGCGGCCCTGCCGTATGAGATTATTCTTCAGGGCACCGAGGCTACCATGCTCCATGGCAAATACCGGATTGCCCTGCACTGGCCCGATTTGACCATGGGTACCTTTATGAAGATCATGAGCACCCCCGGCGATATTGAAGACACCCTCCAAGGCCTTTGCGAACAGACTGATTCCGGTATCTGAGCCCCTCGCAAAACCTGGAAAGAGGGCGTTCCCTTCTTTCGGGGCACCTGCCTAAAAGACCCTCCGATCCGGGGGGTCTTTTTATTAAATCCTGTAACATTTTGGGGTTGGCACAGACCCATTGAGTGTAGTGCATCAATCAATTGGCGTCATGGGTTGCTTCCGGGTTTTACTGGCTATCTTCTTCCCGCCCCTTGCCGTACTGGACAAAGGTTGCGGGTCATTCCTAATTGTCTTACTTTTAACCCTGTGTGGTTGGGTTCCCGGTGTGATTGCCGCCCTGATCATATTGAACAATCCTAAATAACCGCCTTTGAAAACCAACCGACTCTGGCTCGGCCTGTCCCTGGTGGGGCTGCTGGCCTCCTGCAATTTTACGGAAGAAATCTACCTGAATGAAAATGGCTCGGGGAGCATTTCCCTGAATTTTGACGGATCCGAACTCATGTCGATGTCGGGCGATTCTGCCGTAACCGAAGAAAAGGCCGTAGACTCGCTCATTTACTTCGCAGACCTGCTGCGCGAGAAGAAAGACAGTATTGCCACCCTGCCGGCCGCCGAACAAGAGCGGCTCAAACAACTGGAGCCCTACCGGATGCACCTGAAGACAGATCCGGTGGCCAAGGAAATGTTTATTTCCCTGAGCCGCGATTTCAAGGCCATCACCGAGGTGCAGGATGCCTTCAAGGCCTTCCAAAGCTCAGGGGCCCTGGATAATACCCAGCAGGGCCCGGAGAGCCAGGCACCTGATTTTTCGGAGGGCACCGAGGTTTCCTACGCCTTTGGCTCAGGCCGTTTTGCCCGTACCACCGTCGTTACCGACTCAGCCCTGTTCAAACAGCGCCTCGACAGCCTGGAATCGGGCGCCATGTTCCTGTCGGGCTCCACGTATACCCTGAAGGTCCATTTCCCGAGGCGGGTCAAATCGGCCAGCTCTGACGAGGCAACCCTCAGCGTGGACGGCAAAACCCTGATACGGGAAGTAGATTTCCTGGAATATCTGAAAAACCCGGGCCTGCTGAACATAGAGGTCGAACTGGAAGACTGACAGGCGGGTTTTGCGTACCTTTGCCCCATGAACAAAACCGTGGCGGTGAAAGACCTCGGCTTCCGGGGCTACCAGGAAACCTGGGACTACCAGGAACAGCTCTTCGCGGAAATCCTCGGGCAAAAGAAGGGCATCAGGGCTGGCACGGGGCCTGCGGCAACCTCCAATTATTTCCTGTTTGTAGAACACCCGCATGTCTTTACCCTGGGCAAGAGCGGCGATCAGGCCAACCTGCTGGCCAGCGAAGCAGTGCTCAGGGAAAAGGGGGCCACCTTCTTCCACATCAACCGGGGGGGCGATATCACCTACCACGGCCCGGGGCAGATCGTGGGCTACCCCATCCTGGACCTTGAAAACTTCTTTACCGACATCCACAAATACCTGAGGCTGCTGGAGGAAATGGTTATTCTGACCCTGGCCGAGTACGGCCTGGAAGGGCAGCGTTCCCCCGGGGAAACCGGGGTGTGGCTCGAGGCGGGAAAACCCGGCGCCCGCAAGATCTGCGCCATGGGGGTACGGGCCAGCCGGTGGGTGACCATGCACGGCTTTGCCCTGAATGTCAATACCGACCTGTCTTACTTTGACCTGATGATCCCCTGTGGGATCCGCGGCAAGGGCGTGACATCCCTGAGTGCCGAACTGGGCCGCCATGTGCCGATGGCAGAGGTAAGGCAGCGGCTGCTGCGGCATTTTTCAGAATTATTCGAAGCCGCCCTCGTCCCCTGACAGGGGGCGAGACCCGGCCTTACTTCGAAAGTGCTGTCAGCACCATGTAACTGGTGAGCTTGTCGTTCTTGTTGTAGCTTTCGCTCTTGACCATGCCCACGCCCTCGGCCACCCAAACCCGCGACGGGAAGGTGCGTTCGCCCATGATCATCTTAGAGCGGGTTTCGCTGTAGATAACAAAACAATCAAAAGTGCCGGCCGGGGTGGTGACCGTTTCGGTCTTCTCAACCTTACGGCCGGTAATCTCCATCTCGATGTTCATATTGATGCCGCCCATGCTCATTTTCATTTGCATGCTGGCGTCGGGCAGCTCCATGCCCACACTCAGGTCGTTGGGCCATTCCACATCGACCCCGGTGATTTCGGCTTCCGCGTCGGGAAACTGTTCCTGCATGGGGCCCGCCATGAGCGAATTGAAATCGATCTTCAGCGTATTTCCCTGGCATAGGTAACCGTAGTTCGACTCAAAGGTGTCTTTGCCCTTGGCATCTTTCAAGCCCACCCGCATCTCGGCCCTGACCCCATCAGGGGTCGATGCAACGCTTGTAATTTCCTGCCATTGGGTGCCTTCCAGCTTGTCTTTGGCCGAATACATGGCGTATTCGAGGCGCACGCCTTCTTTCAGGATAAAATATTTACTCTCGCAGTCTTGTGCCTGTGCCCAGGCCGGGGCCAGCACCCCGATCAGGAAAAGGGCCCAGCCCTTCAACCCGAAGTTTCGTAAAGCTCTCATAAGTGTGGTATTACATTTTAATGAATTCGACCCGGCGGTTCTTTGCCTTGCCCTCTGGGGAGCCATTGTCGCTTACCGGAGCTGATTCGCCTTTGCCTTCGGCCGCCAGTCGGGCCGCATCAATGCCGTAGACCGCTGACAGGGCGTCTTTGACGGCCTGGGCCCGCGCTTCTGACAGCCGCTGGTTGGCGGCCGTGTCGCCGTCCGAATCGGTGTGGCCGACAATGCGAAGCTTCATGCCTGCCTCCTGTTGCAGCACCTGGGAAATCTGGCGGATGATGCCCATCGACTGGGGTTGCAGGTTGGCCGACCCGCTGTCGAAAAGGATGCCGTTGGTGGAAACTGAGCCTTCTGACAACAGCTTCCTCCTCAAATCGACTCCCCCTTTAGCGACCAGCAGGTTTTTCACGAACAGGCGGTCTTGCCCTTCGCGCAGCCCTTCGGCTTCAAGGCGGAGGTAGTTCAGGATGCCTCCGGGTGCCACCAGCTTTGGCACGTCTACATATTTGGTCTCGTTGATCCAGAGCCGCAGGCGCTGCCCGTTGACGCCAATGGAGATATGGTGCTTTTCGATCACGGTCTTGCGGATGTCGACATCGACCTTATTGTTGATGATGCTCTCGCCCCCGATCTTGTTCCAGATAGCTATGTCGACGTCGGCGTACTGGCAGTAGGGCACTTTCAGGTTCACGGCATTCGTGCCGGCCCGGTAGTAGTCGTAGGAATTGTTTTCTTCGAGGCTGATCGACAGGTGGGCAGTGCTGGAGGTGTTCCGGTCGAGCCCCTGGGTCAGGATGTCCATTTCGATGGTGTAGTCTTCGGGCAGTTCTGAAAGGTTCGGGAAGTAAACGCTTCCGCCCTTGAGTTCGAACCACTTTTCGGATCCGGGCCCGATCGCGACCACCTCGCCGCTGCCGTTGGTGTCCCACTTGGCCGGGAAGTCGCCGACAAAGTCATCGGCAAAATCGTCGAAGTAGAGCACTTCGTCTCCCCTCACGAAATCGAATTTACTGTAGATTTCAAGGGAAGGATTCCCTGCGTTGTCGCTGCCGGGTGCCCCTGCGGCAGGGCCCTGACTACCCCGCGGGGCATCGGCACTTCCTTCGCTCTCAGGTGCTTGGGAATCAGGGGCCTCTTTCCCCTGCCCGGGTTCCAGGATGCTGTCGAGGACCTGGTCGGTCTTCTCACTGGCTTCTTTTTCCACGCGGCGCTCCACAGTTCGCTCTGCCGCATTCTGGGCCTTTTTGGACAGGTTTTTCAGGAGTTGGCCGTGGGCTTCCGGAGTGGCGCACAAAAGCATGGCGGTTGCCCCGCACAGCCGGAGGAGGGTCGATGTTTTCATTTTCGGGTGTTCTTATGTTGGTTTACAGCGATAACCCTTAAAAATATGAAATTCCGGCTGATCGCCTAAGAGGATTGTGCGGTTGGCTTATCTGCGATTATCAGTGGTTGCCATGGCCTTACCGCTGAATCCTGTAGACGGCCAGGGAACTGTCGCGGAACTTGACGGCCAGTTCAGGATTCCGGTCGCCATCAGCATCGGCCATATCGGGTAGTCCTTCAGCTTCAACCGGAAACCCGGGCAGGGCAGAGGCATCGCTGCGGAAAAGGTACAACTGCTCGCTTTGCAGGTCGGTCACGGCCACGTAGATGATATCGTTCAGTAAAAAGATGCGCGGGGCCGTGTACAACCCGAGCTCCAGCTCAGCCTGATTGCCCCTTACCTGCAGGAGGTTATCGTTCATAAGGGCCAGGGTGCGCGAGGTGGCATACAGGCCGTGATCGGGGTTCAGCTTCAGGGCAGAGCGGCTGATCTTGCCCGAGGGCTCCACTGAGATCAGGTTCCCGGCCCGGTCGGTAAAGGTGAAGGTATCGCGGAAAAGGAAGATCTCGTTCTCGGAAAAATCGAAGGTCCCGGCCACCCTGACGCGGGTATCCCCCACCCGGTTCAGGATTTTGAGCTGTCCGTTTTCGAGGCGGAACAGGAGGTAATCGCGCTTCCCGATTCGCATGTGCTGGGGGGCTCCCACAATGGGGCTCCCGGCATCGCGGAATTTGAAGCCGCTCACATTGCGCCCCTGTCCGTCGAACATGAAGACCTTCGAGCCCTGGGTAACCACCAGCCGGTAGTTGCGGTTCGCATCGTAATCGAAGAGGGCCAGGGGGTTCAGGTTGCCGCCCGGGAATTCGCGGGGGAACGGGCTTACAGCCGCCCCGTTCCGGTCGAGGACCATCAGTTGGTCGGGTGTGGTGAAAGCCATTTGCAGGCGCCCGTTCCTGAACATGTCGATTTGGTGGATCCGCCCCTGTATGGGGCCGGGCAGCGTTTTTTTCCAGAAGAGCGATCCGCGGTCTGAGAAGAGGTACAATTGGTTGCGGTCGTCCTGTACAGCAATGTCCATGTGGCCGTTGAGGTGGTTCCTGAGGAAAAAGGGGCCGGCTGTGAGCATGCCTTCCAGCTTTTGGGTAAAGGCCTGGGCTACTGAAGTGCCCGAGCCGGTCGGATCGCCTTTCCGCCTGAACTGGAATTCGAGCAAGTCGTATGGTTCAGAGCTGTTCAGCTGGGCGGTGTAGAGATAGCCTTCGGGAAGGGCAGCTGCAATCCCGGCCGGCAAGCCCAGGGCCGAGGCACTGTCAGACAGGAAGAATGAACTCCCCGGGTCTTGGGCGATGCCCAGGGCTGTGGCTTCGGAGGCCAGGAAAGACCTGAGCTGGGCATACAACCCGCCCTGGTCATAGGTGTCTTCGCGCCGATAGGCGCTGATGAGGTTTTGCAGGGCGTCGAGGGTTTCGGTAAAGACAAAGAGGTTGTCGACGCGCGCAAAATAGCCCGGAGCCGGCAGGCGGTTCAGCAAGGGCTCAAAAGCTTCCCTCAGGAGCCCGGCCTGCTGCAGGCTGTACAGCTGGGCCTCCTGAAAGGCTGGCAGTTCTGAATGATAGGGGCGGAGGGCCTCCCCCACAGCTTCGGGGTTGAGGCAGTGCAGCACCAGGATGGGCTCCCCGTAGGCTTCCAGCAGGCTCACCTGCTCCACGCTTTCGACCAGGTTGGCCCATGGGTTGGTTTGGGCCAGCAATTCCCCCTGGTTGGCGAGGAACCGTGCGGGCTCCTCGAGCGAAAAGCTGTAGAGGGCCGTGCTCGCGGCCGGGGCTACCTGGGTTACTTCCTCGAGTGGTAGCACCGGCATGCCGCGAAGCACCTTCCGGTTGTCCCGCAGGCTGTCGGGGCGCACTTCCAGGCCCTGCACCAGAAGGGCGTCAGACCCCATTTGCAGGTCGTAGGCCGACCAGGCTGCCACTGCCTGGTTTGCAGTATCCAAGGGACTGCCGAGCAGGAGGAAGGAGAGGGGGTGGGGTTCCCCCGAAGGCAGCAGCAGGGTTGCCCCTGCCTGGGGGTTGGCGGTATTAAGGGCCCGATCGAGCCCGGCCGGCCGGGTCTGTTCCCCGGAAAGGGCCTCCTGGAGCATTAGCCGGGAAGAGGCCACCAGGCGCCAGGGCCCCGATTTTCCGGTTTGCCACGAAACCGAATCGGGCAGCTTCCAGGGGTTGGGCGCCACGTCAAGGCTGTCTGACAGGTTCAGCTCCGGCTCGTGGAAGACCAGCAGCCAGTGACGGGCCCGGTCAGATTCCCCGGCCCAGGCAAAATGTGCCCGCGGGCCCAGTTCGAGCCCCAGCAGGGAGTCGAGGGTTCCGAGCCAGGCGTTTGGATAGCGCTTGCGGTATGCTTCCAGCAGCGCGTTGCTCTGGAATTCAGACCGGAATTTCTCCGTGCTGTTGATCTGGAGCAGGGCCCGGGTACCAGATGGCATAAAATCGAGTGGGTCACCGGTTGCGGGTTCTCCGGGCCGGCAGCCCGAGAGGAGTACGATGAGGCCAAACAGGGCGTAAAAGACACGCATCTGAGGGGGTCTGTTTCCCACAAAAGTAGCACCTAGAATTCAATTTTCAGCTGCCCGGGCAGCAATCGGAAGCTTTTGCGGTGGTGGGGCGAGGGGCCATGCCGGAGCAGGGCTTCGCGGTGGGCGGGGGTGGGGTAGCCTTTGTTGCCCTTCCAGTCGTACTGAGGGTAGGCCTCATGCAGTTCGAGCATCAGGGCATCGCGGGCTGTCTTGGCCAGGATGGAGGCCGCGGCGATGTGCTGGTATTTTCCATCGCCCCTGACCAGGCACTGGTAGGGGATAGCCCCGTAGGGTTTGAACCGGTTTCCGTCGACGGCTATGGCCCTTGGTGGCATGCCCAGCTGGTCGAGCGCCCGGTGCATGGCCAAAATAGACGCATTCAGGATGTTGATGCGGTCGATGGTCTCAGGTTCTATGTGCGCCACCCCGTAGCTCAGGGCCTGTTCCATGATGGCCGGCGCCAGGGCCTGCCGGGCTTCTGCCCCCAGTTTTTTGGAATCGTTCAGGCGCGGAAGCCTGAAATCTTCGGGCAGTATCACGGCCGCGGCCGTGACCGGGCCTGCCAGGCAGCCCCTGCCGGCCTCATCGGTGCCGGCTTCCAGAAAGCAACTGTAATAGGGCAACAGCATTTTTAAAGGTAAAAAAAATCTCCAAGGCAAAACAATCAGAAAAAAAATCAGGCATCACACATATTCTTTAAGAAATCCTTAACAGATGTTCCGAATCCCTAAGAATTCCTGAATCCGAAGGACGGTTGTCATATTGACCTCATATCCGTTGTACCTTTAATAAAAATCAACTCAAACATTCCAACCAATGAGATCAGGAAAGTATTGGATCTTGGTACCACTGCTTCTGGTATTAAGTGTAAACCTCTCCTTCGCACAGGAGAAAACCGTTTCGGGTACGGTGGTAGATCAGTTTGCTGTTCCGCTCCCCGGGGTTTCGGTGGTGGTTCCGGGCACCACGCGCGGCACGCAGACCGATTTTGACGGAAAGTACAGCATCAGCGTCTCGGAGGGAGAGGTGCTGCAGTTTTCCTACATCGGCCAGAAAACCTGGCAGGTAACCATAGGCCCGTCTTCCGTAATTGACGTGGTATTGGAAGAGGATACCCAGGCGCTGGAAGAAGTGGTGGTGCAGGGGTACCGCACAGCGCCCCGTGAAAAATCGAGTATTGCCTCCCAGACCATATCCTCGGCGACCATCCAGAACCGACCCAACGCCAACGTAATCCAGACCCTTTCAGGGCAGGTGGCGGGCCTGGAGATCAATACGGTGACCGGGCAGCCCGGGGCCGCCCCTACAGTGCGCCTGCGGGGCATCAATTCCATCAACGGGAATACGGCCCCCCTCTTCATCATTGACGGGACCCCGGTTGATGAGCGAAATTTCAGGAGCATCAACCCCCAGGACATCGCCTCCATCGATGTTCTGAAAGATGCCGGGGCAACGGCCGTCTACGGAAACCGGGGCGCCAACGGGGTGGTCTATATCAAGACCCGCCAGGGCAATTACAACAGTGCCCTGCAGGTCAATTATACGGGCATTTTGAGCTACAGCGCCCTCCAGAAGAACGATTACAACCTGATGGATTCCCAGCAACAGCTTACCCTTGAAAATGAAGAGGGCGCCGGAAGAGGAGCCGGGCTATCTCCTGATGAAATAGCAGCTGCTCCCACCTTCGACTGGGTTGATTATTTCTTTCGCACCGGCCTGACGCAGAACCACAACGTGAGCCTTTCGAGCGGGGGGGAGCGGTCTTCCCAGTTTACTTCCCTCGGGTATTTCGACCAGGAAGGGATCCTCCAGGATTCAGACCTGAAACGCTTCAGCATCCGGAACAATGTGAGGGGCAAATCGGCCAACGACAAGTTCAGCTATGGCACCAATCTCAGCATCAACTATTCCAAAGCGAATGAGCCCAATGCCATCGGAACCGGGGCCATCAACCAGAATTTTGTGCTTGGCGCCTACCTTTCGGTTCCCTATATCACCCCCGATGAATACACAGACGGGGAGGCGTTGCTTTCCCCCCTGGTTTTCTCAAATACCCCCCTGTTTTTGCTCGACAGGCTGCGCACCTTTACCCGTTTTGAGGAAGAAGTGAAGATAATCGGCAGTTTCAATTCCTCCTATAAGATCCTGCCCCAGCTCACCGCCAACCTGACCATGAGCGCCGATTACCAAAGCGTGTTCGGGACCACTGCCACGTCGCCCGATTCTTTCAATGCGCTCCTGTTCGGGGGCGATGAGAACCCGACCTCCGGGTTCCAGGAACAGGCCAGCACCCGCCAGTTCACCTACAACCAGGTTACCTCGGTAAACTATGAGAATACATGGGGCGAACACTCGGTAGATGCCGGGGCCTATATCGAGTATTTCAAGGCACATTTACGGCAATTCGGATACACGTCGAACGGACTCGACCCCAAGACCTTTTACCCCGGGGACGGGTCTGGCCTGATCCCCGTCCGGTACGACCCCGATGCAGAGGCCCTGCTGTTCGTAGACACGGCCAATGCCGAGCGGCTCGATGCCGGGTTGTTCTCCTATTTCGCCCAGGTCGATTACGACTTCGCGGGGCGCTTCGGGGTTACGGGGACCATACGCCGGGATGCCTCCTATCGTTTTTCGGACAGCAACAAATGGGCTACCTTCTATTCCGTGGCGGGCCGATGGAACCTGCACAATGAGGCCTTCATGGAAGGCTCGCCCTTTGACCAGCTGAAGCTCAGGGCGTCGTACGGCAAGGCGGGGAACCAGCGCATCGCCGGTGGAACCTACTTTACCGCCCCTGACCTGACCCGCAACTTTTATGCTACCGGTACCGGATATGCCGGGTTCAATTCCATCTTCCTGTCCCAGATAGCCAATACCACCCTGCGTTGGGAAACCGTTGCCCAGTTTGACGTGGGGGTTGATTTTGAGCTGCTCGACCGTCGCCTGCGCGGGAGTGTCGATTACTACAACAAGGAAACGACCGACCTCTTTCAAAGCCGCCCGGTGTCGGCCATCAATGCCGTGACTTCCCTGAATGCCAATATCGGCAACCTGACCAACAGGGGATTTGATTTCACGGTCAATTACCACCTGATCCGGAGCGCCGAACCGGAAGGCTTCAACCTGGTGCTGAATGCCGTGGGCAACTTCAATGAAACCTGGGTCGACAACATCCCGACAGAAGACGGGCAGCGCCTCAACGACGACGGGGTAACCGGCACGCGGAACGGGGGCATCCTGAACGAATATTTCCTGATTCGCTATGCAGGGGTAAACCCGGCGAACGGCAACCTGCTGTTCCTTACGGCAGACGGGGAGGTCACCGAGAACCCGAATGCCGATACCGACCGGGTATGGCTCGGGAAAAGCCTGATCCCCAAATGGCAGGGCAGTTTTGGGTTCAATATGGACTACAAAGGTTTTTTCCTGACCACCCAATTCAACTATGTGACAGGGGTTGACCGGTTCGACTACGATCTGCAGTCATTCCAGGACCCCAACAATATTGGACAGTTCCGGAGTTCCCGCGATTTGTTCAGGGCCTGGACCCCCGACAACCGCATCACAGACATCCCATCCTTTAATGCCTTTAACCGGGATGCCTATTCCGATGTTTCCGACAGGTACCTGCGGGAGGCCGATTACCTGCGCCTGCGTTTTGCGCAACTCGGGTACAAATTCCCGCAGCGGCACCTGGCGAAAACGGGGATTGCACGGCTTCAGATCTTCGGGAACGTAGAGAACCTGTTCACCCTCTCGAAATGGAGGGGATTCGATGCGGAGGCGCAATCGAATACCGGGCTGCTGTACCCAACGCCCCGGATATTTTCCGTGGGATTTGAAATAGGATTTTAAAAAAGAAAGCGATGAAAAAATATACGAACCTACTCTCAGTTCTCCTGTTGCTTCTCGGCCTGGCCGCCTGCAATGACGCCATCGATATCGACCAGAAGGGGCGCCTGGATGCCGATGCCGCTTTCCAGTCGGTAGACGACCTGGAGGCCGGCCTGTTCGGGGTATACGACCAGTTCGACATTACGCCCGATATTGCCTTTCAGTCCATTTTTACCGATGAGCTCGCCATAGGCTTTGACAATGGGGGGCAGGGGCTGGCCGATTATGGCTTTATACTGAATGCGGGCAGCACGGCTCCCGCAACCTTCTGGATCAATGGATACCGGCAGCTGAATTTTGCCAACCGGCTGATCGAGGCTGCCGAAGACCTGCCGGCCGAAGAAATTGCAAAGGACCCGGAGCGCTACAACCAGATTCTGGGGGAAACTTTGGCTCTCAGGGCCTGGGGGCATTTTATCCTGCTTTCGTACTTCTCAACCGATTTTACCGATGACAATGCCCTGAGCATCATCAATCTCGATTTTGTGCCCACCATCGACCAGCAGTTGCCCAGGAACACGAACGGGGAGACCTTTGCCCTGATCGAAGGCGATCTCGACAGGGCCGAAGCCCTCCTGAACGAAGACCTCGGGGCAAAGCGGATCAATGCCGATTTTGTGACGGCCCTCAGGGTGCGTATGGCCGCCTACCGCGAAGATTACACAACTGCGGCCAGCCTGGCCGAGGGCCTCATGGCAAAGGAGCCACGGGCTGGCCGGGCCTAGTATGAGGCTATGGGCCAGGATGATTCCGACGGAGAGGTAATCTTCAAACTGGAACGCACGAACAATGATAATTATGACGATCAGGGAGACACCGATTCCCCCGCCGCCGGCGGGTGGGCCGGGTCTTGCTTTGCCTTTGTAGACGCCACCCTGGCAGGTTCGCCCTTTTTCGAAATGGGACGGTCCCTGTTCAACATCCTCGATCCGGCCGATATCCGGTACAGCGTGAATGTGGCCCCTTCGAGCCTGATCGACCCCGATTATGAGACCAACCAGGATCCTTCCCTCGACATCCTGGTGGTCCAGAAATACCCGGGTTCGGAAGGACAGCCCCTGATGAACGACCTGAAGATCTTCAGGGCATCGGAGATGTACCTGATACGGGCAGAAGCTGCCGTGGCCCAGGGCGACCTTGGCCTGGCTGCCTCCCTGCTCAAGGAAATCCGGGATGCGCGCTTCGGCACAGATACCCCATTGCCCGTTTTGGGCACCCCTGCCCAGGCCTATGCCGCCATCCTCGACGAACGAAGGGTGGAGTTGTGTTTTGAAGGCCATCGCTACCTCGACCTGAAAAGACTCGGGAACAGGGCCGGGGCAGGCGTTCTGAAGGATGCGGTCGATTGTGCCTTTAACGGGGCCTGCACGCTACCCGCTGATGACTACCGCTTCACCCTGCCTTTGCCAATTATAGAGTTCAATGGAAATCCGGGACTGCGTGAACAGCAGAATCCGGGGTACTGACAAAAAAACGGGATACGATGAAAACTAAGATTTCAATACTGTTATTAGCAATACTTTCCATAATTTCCTGTGAGGAGGATCTTGTGGTGTATGACGGGGCGAATGGCCAGACCCTGGCTTCGTTCAGTACCACGTCGGTAAACCTGGGCACCCCTGTGGAAGGGGCCAGCGTGGAGGTGCAGGTACAGGTCACAACGGCTGCCGATACAGAGCGGAGCATCGCCCTTGAGGTAGATCCTTCCTCCACGGCGACCGCCGACCAGTATTCGATCAGCAACCTTGGGATTCCGGCAGGTTCCTTTGTGGGAACCGTGACCATTTCGGGGATATTCGAAACCCTGCCTGAAGAAGGGGCCCGGTTGCTGGTGCTGAATTTGACCGATGTCTCGGGTTCAAACGATATAACCCTGCAGAATGCAACGTTATCTGTTTCCCTGTTCAGGCAATGCCCATCTGAGCCAACTCCGGGAATCTGGACCATTACCATGGAAGACGGCTATGAGGATGGCTGGCAGACGACCACCGATGCCGGAGGCCCTGGCCTGACCTGTACGCTGAGTACCGGGGAAGTCTTTGAATTTGGCCTTTGCACGCCCTATGAAGAGCCTTCCTATGATTGCACTGCGGAATTTGGAGCTGGTACGGCCACATTTACCATGCCCGAAGGCGTCGAATCGGCAGAGTGGTTCTTCCCCGGGGATTTCTGGGGCGAGATCACCTTCAGCATCATCGCCCCGAATGGCAACGTGGTGGCAGCCTACGGGCCGGGATCTCCCGCGGGCCCCGTTGAAATCGATTTTTGTGCACAATGATTGCCTTCAGAAGAACGGGCTAATCCGGGCCTGGGCGCTTAAAACAACCACCTCCCCGCCGAGGTGGTTTTTTGTTCCTGCTTAGGGATGCTATGCAATGCTGTGCCAATGGGGTTGTGTCGCCGGGCAAGGGCTTGCACAGGCCCATGGAAAAGCCCGAACGGAAAGACTTACTGCACCCGAAATTCGAAGATTTCGGACTCCGAACTGTTCCCGGCTGTATCGCGGGTCAGCACTTTCCAGTAATAGGTCTGCCCGGCACTGACGTTTACCGTCAGGGTTGTTTCTGAAGTGGTTCCCGCTGCCGTATCGGCCTCAGGCGCCGTGCCGAAAAAGACCTCGTAGGCTGAAATGTCGCCGTCTGCATCGGCCCCGGCCCATTCGAGGGTCAGGGAGCCTGGTACGCTGATATACGCCCCCCGTTCGGGATAGACCGCTTCGGCGGGGAAGGGTGCGTAATTGGTGATGCCGGGCCCCTCGTTGTAAAAGCGCCAGGTGGCGCTGGTGGCCGTCTGGTTGTTGCTCAGCGACCTTGAGATCACATACCACTGAAAGGGCGTGCCGCGGGGGAGGGTCAGGGTGGCTTCGTTGATGCTGGGGTTCTGGGACGATTCCGTATTGGTGTTCAGGTTGCGGACGTGCAACTCGTAGGTGTCGGTATGTTCCGATTCGTTCCATCGGAAGGTTACCCGGCTTATGGAGGGGCTTATTGCCTCCCCTTCAAAACAGGTGGTGTTGTTTTCAGGAAATATCAGCGTGGCCGCCTGGGGGGGAGGCACCTGTTGGGGTTGCGGGTCTTCTCCCCCATCCCCGCCGCCACAGGCTGTCAAAAGGACCAGGCTGGCGCTCAGTAGTCGTGCGATTGTCTTCATTTCTTCAGGATTTTATAGATCCGCAATTCCCCGCCTGTCCGAACGTTGAGGATGTAAACCCCGTTCGGGTAGCCGCTCATGTCAAGGCCTGTCTGCGAATTAGTCACCGGGGAAGCTTTCGCATAGATCCGGGCGCCGCTCAGGTTGTACAGGGCCAGTTCGACCCGTTCGCCCGCTCCGGCCCCCAGGAATACGTTGAGGATCTCGTCCCCGACCGGGTTGGGATAGACCAGCGGAACATCACTCAGCACGAAGGTTTCTTCAAAACTGCCCTGGCAGGCCAGGTCGGTCCGGACCACCAGGCGGTTGCTGGGTTGGTCAAGGGGCAGGCGCAGGTTTTTTTCGGAGGTGCGGAGGGTTTTGCCGTTGAGCTCGATCACGTACTGCTCGGCCCCGCTCAGGGCCAGTTCCACCTCATTGCTCAGGGTCCGGATCTCGGCGCTTACCGAGAGGGGCTCGGGCTCTTCGAGGGTCAGCCGGAAACACTGCCGGTACCCGGCCTGGCCGCCGACCTCGATGCAGACTTCGTAAGCCCCCGGCGGGAGCCCTTCAAAGCTGGCCGAATCTGTAAAAGCAGTGGTCCGGGGGGCGGCTCCTCCCGTCAGGGTGGCCGTATAATCGAGGGGCTGTTCGGCCGTAACCGAGACCGATCCGTTCTGCGAACCGATGCACGAGGTGCCTATGGCCTGTACCCTGAAATTCGAGGGCGGGAGGCTGAAAACCTCGCACCCTGAAACGTCAACCGCCACCCCGGCCGGGGTGTTCGGGCAGCCGTCGGCGTCGTTGGGTACCCCGTCGTTGTCCTGGTCGTTATCGCAAAGGTCGCCAATGCCGTCGCCATCTGCATCTTCCTGCCCCGGATTGGCCCCGAACGGGCAATTGTCATCGATGTCGGCTATACCGTCGTTGTCGTCGTCGGGGTCACAGGTATCTCCCAGGCCGTCACCGTCGTTGTCTTCCTGCCCCGCATTGGCCAGCAGGGGGCAGTTGTCGCTGAGGTCGGGGACCCCGTCGTTGTCATCGTCGTCGTCGTCTTCCAGGCTGGTTACGCCCAAATCGTCGACGACCACCCCTTCCTGGGTAACAAATGCATCGGAATGGAAGACCAGCCGGAACAGGATGTTCGATTCGCCTGTTAGGTCTGTCTCGCCCAGGATGGCGTTGCGTGTAAAATCGTAGGCGTATTCCCTAATGGTTGCGTCGGTACCCGTCCACTGGGCCCCCGGGCAGTTCTGGCAGTCGTCTTCCTGCCCGGAGATCACATTGGTGCGATCGCTGTTGTACCAGTTGGGCTGGCTGCCCTTCTTCCCCAACACGTGCCAGCTCGCCCCATTGTCGGTGGAATACTGCACATAGAGGATGTCGTAATTCAATTCCAGGTCATAGGCCATGTTGAACCGGAGCACCGGGGCCAGCAGGGAGGTGAAGTCGTAGCAGGGGGTCATCAGGATGGCCTTGGTGGCATCGCTGTGTTCGCCGTTCAGGTTGGTGCCGTAAACCTGCGTTCCGGAGGCAGCCTGGTTGAGCAGGGTTCCTGTGGGCACCCCTCGTTCCCACTCGCTGCCGGTGTCATTCTCGTTGAAGGTAACCAGCGGGCCCGAACCCGCTTCAAAGTCGTTGATCTCGGGGCCAGTGGCCGGCAGATTGGCATAGATAAGGGTCTGCCCAGGGTTGTTTTCTGAAAAGGCATCCCCCTGGGTGGTCACCTCCACTTCCAGGCGCACGGGCCCGAAAAGGCCAGCGTCAAGCGGGGGGAGGGGCACCGTTTCGGTCGCCCCCGGCGCCAGGTCAAGAGTAGCCGTGATCTCCTGGGCAGCCCCCCCGTTCAGCGAATAGGTAATGATGAGTTCCGCAATCGGGTTGAGGCCTTTGTTTTCGACCGTTACTTCGGGCAGGATCTGCTCGCAAAGCACGCTGTTGGGTTCGGGCGTAACGGCCAGCAGGCGCACGTCTACATCCGGGACCTGCACCGGGATGGGCGACTGCCAGACCCCGCGCCCGTAGGTCGAGGCAGTGATGATTTCATCGTCAAGGTTGATCTCCAGGTCGCTGACCGCCAGGTTGGGCAGGCCCGTAAAATAGTCTTCCCATTCGGCAAGGGTGTCGTCGAGGCGGTAGACGCCCAGGCTGGTGCCTACATAGATCGGGTTGTCGGTGTGCCGCCCCTGGTGGACGACGGCAAAATAAGCCTGGTCGGCAGGCAGGTTCAGGGTCAGGTCTTCTGCCGTGGCGGTGCTTCCGTCAACGGTCATTTTAAAGACCCCGCGCCCGGCCGGCTGGTCGCTCTGGGCGGTTCCCACCCGTTCGGAGGTGACCACATAGACGATGCTGTCGAAGCGGGAATGGATGGCCATGTCGGCGATTTCTGTGGCGAAGGCATGCACCTGCTGGAAGGTAAGCCCGCCGTTGGAGCTGCGGTACAGGTCGTTGCCCTCGGCGGCATAGATGACCTGGGAGTCAGTCTGGGAAACCTCCAGGTCTTCGATGCCCTGCCCCAGTCCGGAAGAAAGCTGCTGCCACTGGTTTCCCACGAGTTTATAGACGGCATTGTAACCGGCAAAGACTTCGCCCTGGGCGCTGATGGCAAGGGGGGTGATCCAGTTGCCCAGAATGGACTGGCCATTCGTGTTGCGCGGGGGGGCAATATAGCCCACCGATTGGCCCGAATCAGTCGAAAGGGCCAGGGCCAGGCCAAACTGCACAAACCCGTAAACCAGCGAGTGGTTATTGGGGTCCATGGCGTTGTCCATCCCATCCCCGGTGTGGTAGTTGTTCCAGGAGCCTCCCTGCCCCCTGATCTGCCCCCCGTTGTCTTGCAGGCCCCCCGACATGATCGAGGAGTCGGTCTTCGAGACGGAGAGGCGGTAAAACTGGCCGATCGCCAGGCCGGCCGAGCGGTCCTGGAAGGTCTGCCCGCCGTCAGAAGTCACGTAGATCCCTCCGTCCGTGCCGGCGTACAGGCGGTTTCCAAAGAATTTCAGGGTGTGGATGTCGGCGTGGGTATAGGCGGGGTCATTGCGGAACCATTCATTGAGCTTGGTAAAGGAATCGCCCCCGTTCAGGCTTTTCCAGATATTGAGGCACCCCACATACACCTCATTGGCATTGGTGGGGGAGACCTCCAGGGCCAGGTCGAACCAGGCCTGGTTCGATTCCATGATGTTTTCGGTATTCTGGGTTTTGGTAAAGGTGACCCCGGCATCGACAGATCGGTAAAGGCCCTGAAAGCTGAAGTTCGCGGAGGCCCCGTTTACGGTGAGCATGTAGACGATATTCGGGTTGGCCGGACTAACCCCCAGCACCCTCCTCCCGGAGGAGAGGGGCAGGTTGTCGCCTGTAACCTCCGAAAAGGTGTTGCCGTTTGCGCTGCGGTACAGCCGGTTGTTGGTCACGGCATATACCGTGTTGCCGTCCCCTGGTTTCAGCTTGAAGTCGCGCACGTTGCCATTGAGTTTCCGCTCCCAGCTCGCCCCGGCATCGACAGACTTGTAGAGCCCGACATTGGAAGCCACCCAAAGGATATCAGAATCGGCGGGGTCGATTGTGATTTCGTTCATCAGGGTGCTGACATCGGTCTGTTCGGGGCCGAATGCGGTGGCAGACCAGCTGCTTCCCCCGTCTGTGGATTTGAAGACGCCCACGCTGTAGGAATCGGCTGCATCGTCGTCTCCGGTCGCGATATAGATGATATTCGGATTTTCGGGATCAATGGCGATGCCCGAAACCCCGATCTGCGGAAAATCGTCGAAAAGGTTTGTCCAGGAAGCGCCTGCATTGGTCGATTTCCAGATGCCGCCCGCCGGGGCGCCCACATACCAGATATCGGGATCGGAAGGGTCAACCGCGACAGCATTCACCCGGCCCGTGCCGGGGAGCTGCCCGGCAAAGATGCCGGGGGCGAAAGGCCCCACAGAGGCCCAGTTGCTCACCGGATTGGCTGCCAGCCCGATGCGGTCGGCCTTGCGCTCCCAGGTTTCCCACAACTCGCGGGCGGTGGGGAGGTATCCTTCCCGGTCTGCAAAGTAGTTCCAGTAATTTTCCCAGCGCTTGTAGGGCTTGAACCCGCTGCCCCGGGCAAAGCGGTCACGGCCGGCCCAATAGGCTTCGAAGGCATCCGATATTTCTTTCAGGGTGTACTGCGCCCCCCCTGCCTTGGCCGCAGAGGGTGCCTTGTTTGCGAGTTGTTCCATCCAGGGTGCTTCCTGTATGTACTGCGATCGCACCTGCCAGGTTAAAAAGAGGAACCCGCAGGCGAATAGGATTCGTTTCATAGCTTTTTTTGGTCAATCCGGAAAAGGGGTTACAGGCCCGCTTGCCAGGCCGGGTTAAACCCATTACCCGAGCCCCGGCGGAAGCTTCCGTCCGGGCTCCCTAAACTAAAACTTTCACATATACTTACCAACAAAAAAGATACCTTTGCCGGTAAGACAGGCCCTATGCGATACTTGTTACTGGTCATTTCGGTCTTTGCCTTGCATCCGGCGCTATCTCAGGACAGGCCCGGGGTACCCAGAATGAAATCCGATTCCCTAAGGACCAGTGCAGCCCCCAAAAAGCCGGCGGTTTCTGATAAAAAGCCCGCCGAGGAGATCACCATACGCGATTACAAGATCGTATCCTTCCGGCGCGACACCACCTTTGTGGATACCACCCTTTCCATTGCCAAGGAATACCGGTACAATTTCCTCCGCCGCGACGATTTTGAACTGATGCCCTTTTCGAATGTGGGCCAGCCCTACAACCGACTGGGGGTGGAACTGGGCCGGCGCGACCCCTATCCAAGGCTCGGGGCCAGGGCCCGCCATTTCAATTACCTGGAAACAGAGGATATCCCCTATTACAACGTGGCGACCCCCCTGACAGACCTCTTTTTCAAGACCACCTTCGAGCAGGGGCAGATGCTCGATGCCATGCTCACCTCCAATTTCAGCAAAAGGCTGAATGTCTCCATCGCCTTCAAGGGCTTTCGCTCGCTCGGAAAATACAGGCAAGACGAGGCCCAGTCGGGCAACTTCCGCGCCACGGCCAACTACATCACCGAAAATGGCCGGTACCAGTTCAGGGCCCATTTTACGGCCCAGGACATCAAAGGGCAGGAAAATGGCGGGCTGGCCGACCGGGAAGCGCAGTTTGAGTCGAACGACCCGGATTTCATCGACCGCTCGCGGATCGATGTGCTCTTCAACAACGTGCAGAATGAATTGCAGGGAAGGCGGTATTACCTCGACCAGAAATTCCGCCTGCTTCGGGGCGGCAACGACAGCCTTCCCGCCCGGGGAGGGCTCTTTCTGACCCACCGTTTCGAGTATGAAACCAAGTGGTACCAGTATACCCAGAACACGAACAACACTGCCTATTTCGGGCCTTTGCTGTTTACGCCCGTCAAAGACCAGGCCTATCTGAAGGCCACCTTCAACCAGGTGGGGGCCGAATGGGACAATCGCCTGCTGGGCCGCCTTGAAGCCTTTGTAAGCCTGTATGACTACAGTTATTACTTTACCAGCATTCTCCAGACTGATGCAGAGACCATCCCAAACCAGCTCTCGGGCCAGCAGGTGATCGGGGGGGCCAGCTGGGAAAAGGCATTCGGCGGTTTCAGGCTGCGGGCCGATGGCGGCCTGGGCGTAAGCGGAGACCTGACCGGTTCGTACCTGGATGCGTCTGTAAACCTGCCCCTTGGGGCGAAGCACGCCTTCAGCGCCGGCATCCACCACAGCGCCCGCCAGCCCGACTTCAACTTTTTGCTCTATCAGTCCGACTACATAAACTTCAACTGGAACAACAGCGGCCGCTTCTCGAATGAACAGGTGCAGAGCCTCTTCGCAGAGGTGCGCTCCGATCTTTTCGGGACCCTGAGGGCCAGCTTCAGTTCTGTGGATAATTATACGTATTACGCTTCTGCGGCCGATGCCGACCAGATTGAGGCCGGGGAAGAAAGGGCTTTTGTGCGCCCTTTTCAGGAGAGCGGGCGCCTGAGCCTGCTGCGCCTCAAATACGAAAAGGAGTTGCGCTGGCGGAAGTGGGCCCTGAACAACACCGTGCTCTACCAGCAGACCGACCAAGACGGCAATGTGCTCAACCTCCCGACCCTGGTAACCCGCAATAGCCTCTATTTCTCAAGCGACGTCTTTAAGAAGGCCATGTTCGTGCAGACCGGGGTTACCTTCAAGTACTTTACGGAGTACTACATGGATGCCTACAACCCGCTGCTGGCTGATTTTTATGTGCAGGACCGTGAAAAGCTGGGGGGCTTCCCACTCCTTGATTTCTTTATCAATGCGAAGGTGCGCCAGACCCGGATCTACCTGAAGGCAGAGCATTTCAACGCGGCTTTTGGGGAGCGCAACTATTATTCTGCCCCCAATTATCCCTATCGTGATTTCGTGATCCGGTTCGGGTTGGTCTGGAATTTCTTTTCCTGAGCAACTGGCTGAAAAAAGGCTCCAAGAGGCTATCTGATGCGAATTTTCGTGCTGAGCCCTTGATTGTTAGCCTGTTGTATTTTTTCGTGCTTCTTTCCTGTTTATTCTGCTTAACCTGTTGTGAATAAATGGGTTATGAAATTATGAATCTTTTAAGCAAATTTTTTTTGCATCCCTGTTTGGGGAACCGAAAAAACCCTTTTATATTTGCACCCGCTTTCGAGGGGAACCTTGTGGGCGAAAATAGAGGAAAGAGGAACTTTTCTTGGAGTTCATTGACATATTGACAGACAGCGTAGCTCTTGTCTGGGTATTGAGGCCGAAAGGCGGAGGTGCCGGTAACAGGCAGGAGCGATTTGTACAAATAAATAAACAACATCCGTCAAGGAATAAAAAAAGAACCTGGACCGAGTTGGGATTGGACAAGATTGCGTGAGGGACTTGGATAGAAGCTTCGGCGACATTATTTAAGAATCTACGATGAAGAGTTTGATCCTGGCTCAGGATGAACGCTAGCGGCAGGCCTAAC
>CAYWZF010000030.1:0-28801 GCA_964461555.1 uncultured Robiginitalea sp.
GATATGCTGCCGGTGTCTTACCTGGTGAATTTTATCCTGGCCTTTGCCATTGTATGGCTCCTCTACAAATTCCGGAAAAAAGTCAGACAACAGATCGGCTTCCTCTTCATCGCGGGCAGCCTTTTGAAATTTGCTGTATTCTTTGTGGCATTTTACCCGGGGTTCCGGGCTGACGGCACCATCAGCCGGGGCGAATTTGCTTCATTTTTTGTCCCATACCTCCTGGCTTTGTTTCTTGAGACCTTTTTTACGGCCAAATTACTTCGTGATCTGGAACGGGAAGAAGCCCTGTGATCAGCCCCCAAGGCCCTCAAAATAAACTTTAAATGCTTTTTTGTTTTAGGAGGAATAGCTTACATTTGCAGCGATTTTTACAGACCCCTAGATTCGACCAACATGCGAATGACCTTTGTGAGCAAATTCCTGGGCCTTACCCTGTTATTGCTGAGCGCGACCGCAATGGCCAAGGAGGGACCCGAGGCTTCGGGCAATTCCCCCGAAGATACCAAGGCTGAAATCAAGGAATTTATCGCCCACCACCTGCAGGATTCTCACGATTTTACCCTGTTTTCCTATACGAATGAGAAGGGGGAAGAAGTTCACTGGGGCTTTCCCCTGCCTGTTATCCTTTGGGATGACGGCCTGAAGGTCTTTTCCTCTTCCCGCCTGCACCATGGCGAGTCGGTCGCCGAAGTAGGCGGCAACCACTATGTGCTCTACCACAATAAAATTTACAGGGCCAACGCCCAGGGCGAATTGAGCTTCGACGAGCACCACCACCCGACCAATGTAAAGCCCCTCGACTTTTCCATCACCAAAAGCGTGGTGGTCATGCTCGTAACCGGGCTCCTGCTCTTGTGGATCTTCACCAGCCTGGCCAAAAGCTACGCAAAGAACGGCGCTGTGCCCAAAGGCATCGGCCGCTTTTTCGAGCCCATTGTGCTGTATATCCGGGACGAAATAGCCATTGCCAATATCGGGGAGAAGAAATACAAGCGCTATATGCCCTTTCTGCTCACGATCTTCTTCTTTATCTGGTTTTTGAACATGTTTGGCCTGACCCCGCTGGGAATAAACGTGACAGGAAACATTGCCGTTACGACGGCTCTGGCCATTCTGGTGTTCCTGATCACCAATTTTACAGGCACCAAAGATTACTGGAAACATATTTTTGACCCCCTTGGAGACGGGATGCCCTGGTTCGGGAAGATTGTCATCTACCTGATTCTGGTGCCGATTGAAATTCTCGGGCTGTTTATCAAGCCTTTCGCCCTGCTGATCCGTCTCTATGCGAACATGACGGCCGGTCACGTGGTGATGATGAGCCTGATCGGGTTGATATTCATTTTCAAAAGCTGGATTGGCGGCCCCCTTTCATTCGGCCTGAGTTTTGCCATTTCAGTGATCGAAGTACTGGTAGCCCTGCTGCAGGCGTATATTTTTACCATGCTGGCAGCCCTGTATTTCGGATTTGCATCGGAGGAACACCACCATGACCACGGTCATGAGGAGGAGCCTGAGCTGATGCACCTATAGTCTTTTAGTAGTTGAATTGTTTAATTTTTTAAACCTTGTTTTATGGAAATTCCAAGTGTAGTAGGTGCCGGACTGGCCGTTATCGGGGCCGGAATCGGGATCGGGATGATCGGTGGACGCGCCATGGAGGCTATTGCCCGCCAGCCTGAGGCCTACGGAAAGATTCAAACAGCGATGCTGATTGCAGCAGCGCTTATTGAAGGGATTGGTTTCGCCGCGATCTTCGCTGGTTAATCCGGTCAAATCACTACAGCGGCCCCAACGGTTGGTTGGGGTCGCCGTAGTAAATGGAATCATAGGATAATCAAACAAACATGGAAAAGTTAATCAACGAATTTTCGGCGGGATTGTTCTTCTGGCAGATCATCCTTTTTATCCTTTTGTTGCTGTTGCTTCGGAAGTTTGCCTGGAAGCCCATCCTGCACGCCATAAATGAACGGGAAGAAGGGATCCGCAGCGCCCTGGCCGCGGCAGAAGAGGCGAAGAAGGAAATGCAGAATGTGACTGCCGACAGCGAGAAACTGTTGCAGGAAGCCCGTGCAGAACGCGAAGCCATGCTTAAAGAGGCCCGCGAAATCAAGGAAAAGATGATCGCCGATGCCAAGGCACAGGCCCAGAGCGAAGGCGATAAGATGATTGCCCAGGCCCGTCAGAGCATTGAAGGCGAGAAAAAAGCAGCCATAGCAGACATCAAGAACCAGGTGGCCGGCCTTTCGGTTGAGATCGCCGAAAAGGTGCTGCAAAACCAGCTCGACAACAAGGACAAGCAACTCAAATTAGTTGACCAACTGGTCAGCGAAATCAAATTGCGCTAACCGATGAGCGAAGTACGAGCAGCCCTGCGTTACGCCAAAGCCGCCATGGAACTGTCCATTGACCAGAAAAGGGTCAAGGCGGTGGAACGCGACATGCGCACCATACAGGAAACCGTTGCCGAAAACGACAACCTAAGGGAAGTGCTGGCAAGCCCCGTCTTGAAGACCTCTGAGAAAGAAGCGGTTCTGAGTGCCATTTTCAAGGATGCCGACCCGCTCAGCCAGGAGCTTTTCTCCCTGCTGGGGCGCAACAAGCGCATTGGCATGCTGGGAGAAGTAGCCCGGCAATTCGTGCTGCTTTACGAGCAGATGCAGGGCCAGGACGTCGCCAGGGTGGTGACAGCCGTTCCGCTTACTGCTGAGCTTGAGAAGAAAATACTGGGGCAGTTGAAAAAGATTACCGGCAAGGAGGTTACCCTGGAAAACGAAGTGGACCCCTCCCTGATCGGCGGGTTTATCCTTCGGGTGGGCGACCTGGAATACAACGCCAGCATCGCCAGCAAACTCGCGAACCTCAAAAGAGAATTTATTCACAGTTAAACCACTAAACCCGGGCCGCTCAGGCAGGCCCGCTTTATTATACATCATAAAATGGCAGGAATTAAAGCGGCTGAAGTATCAGCGATCTTAAAGAAGCAATTATCCGGTTTCGAGGCTACTGCCTCCCTGGATGAGGTGGGAACCGTACTTCAGGTGGGAGACGGGATTGCCCGTGTTTATGGACTTTCCAATGCCCAATACGGAGAGCTGGTCGAATTCGAGGGCGGGTTGGAAGGAATCGTCCTGAACCTGGAAGAAGACAACGTGGGAGTCGTTCTCCTAGGTCCTTCGCGTGATGTGGTCGAAGGAGCCACCGTGAAACGGACGCAGCGCATTGCTTCCATCAAAGTGGGAGAAGGCATTGTGGGCCGCGTGGTAGACACCCTGGGGAACCCCATCGACGGGAAAGGCGCCATTACCGGAGAGCTCCTTGAGATGCCCCTGGAGCGCAAAGCACCTGGTGTTATTTTCCGCCAGCCTGTAAACGAACCCCTGCAGACCGGGGTAAAGGCTGTAGACGCTATGATCCCGATCGGCCGCGGCCAGCGGGAGCTGGTGATTGGCGACCGCCAGACCGGAAAAACCACGGTTTGCATCGACACCATCATCAACCAGAAAGAATTCTACGATGCCGGCAAGCCCGTGTATTGTATTTACGTGGCCGTGGGCCAGAAGGCCTCTACGGTAGCCGGTATCGCCAAAACCCTCGAAGACAAAGGCGCCATGGCCTACACCACCATTGTGGCCGCCAACGCTTCAGACCCTGCCCCCATGCAGGTATACGCCCCCTTTGCCGGGGCTGCCATCGGGGAATACTTCCGCGACACCGGGCGCCCGGCCCTGATTATCTACGACGACCTTTCCAAGCAGGCCGTGGCCTACCGGGAAGTATCGCTGCTGCTTCGTCGCCCCCCGGGACGGGAAGCCTACCCGGGAGACGTGTTCTACCTGCACTCGCGTTTGCTCGAGCGGGCCGCAAAAGTGATCAACGACGACAGCGTTGCCAAGAACATGAATGACCTGCCCGAAGCACTGAAAGCCCGGGTGAAAGGAGGCGGTTCCCTGACCGCCCTCCCGATCATCGAAACCCAGGCGGGGGACGTGTCTGCCTACATCCCTACCAACGTGATCTCCATTACCGACGGCCAGATCTTTTTGGAGCAGGACCTCTTTAACCAGGGGGTTCGGCCTGCGATCAACGTGGGGATCTCCGTATCGCGGGTTGGGGGATCGGCCCAGATCAAATCGATGAAGAAGGTAGCCGGTACCCTGAAGCTCGACCAGGCGCAGTTCCGCGAACTGGAGGCCTTTGCCAAATTCGGATCTGACCTCGATGCCGCCACCCTCAACGTGATTGAGAAGGGGCGTCGCAACGTGGAAATCCTGAAGCAGTCTCAGGGCGACCCGTTCACCGTTGAGGAGCAGATCGCCATCATCTTTGCCGGCACCAAGAACTTGCTGCGCGATGTGCCTGTTGAGAAGGTAAAGGAATTTGAACGGGATTACCTGGAGTTCCTGAAGGCCAAGCACCGCGATGTGCTCGACCAGCTGAAGGCCGGGAAGATCACCGACGAGCTTACCGATATCCTCAGCGCCGTCTGCAAAGACCTGGCGTCTAAATACAAAGCCTAAAACCCAATGCCGGCGGGGCATTTGCCCCGCCGGTTTACGCATTCAAGGACTTTCGATTATGGCCAACTTAAAGGAAATTCGCAGCAGGATTGCATCGGTGAGCTCTACCATGCAGATCACTTCCGCCATGAAGATGGTGTCTGCCGCGAAACTCAAAAAAGCGCAGGATGCCATCACGGCCATGCGCCCTTACGCCGACAAGCTGACCGAACTGCTTCAAAACCTCAGCGCCAACCTCGATGGGGACGGCGGAAGCCGGTACTCTGAAATCCGCGAGGTGAAGAAGGTGCTGGTGGTATCTATCAGCTCCAACCGCGGGCTTTGCGGGGCATTCAACTCGAATATCGTCAAGCAGAGCGTTTCCCTGGCCCAGGGAAAATACGGGGAAAAACAAGTTGATTTTGTCACAATTGGTAAAAAAGCGAATGATTTGCTGCGCAAGCGTTATACCATTGTGTCGAACCACAACGGGATTTTTGACAACCTCACCTTTGAGGCAGCCGCCGATATTGCCGAATCACTCATGAAGATGTTTACAGAAGGGCAATACGACCGGATTGAACTGGTCTACAACCGGTTCAAGAATGCGGCCACCCAGCTGGTCATGACCGAGCAATTCCTGCCCATACAGCCTGCCACGGAACAGGCAGAGAGCACGGCCGACTACATCTATGAGCCCTCTGAGGCGGAAATCGTGTCGCAGCTGATCCCCAAAGCCCTTAAGACGCAGCTTTACAAGGCGATCCGCGATTCTTTTGCCAGCGAGCACGGGGCGCGCATGACCGCCATGCACAAGGCAACCGACAATGCCGCAGAGCTCAGGGACCAGCTAAAGCTCACCTACAACAAGGCGCGGCAGGCGGCGATCACCAACGAAATCCTCGAAATTGTGGGAGGAGCCGAAGCCCTGGCCGGCTAGGTCTTCCCTTAATAATTATGACCCCGGCAGCCTTGGCTGCCGGGGTTTTTTGTTTCTCAGTGCCTCTTTTAGGAACGCTCCGGGCAACCGCCCGCTGCTTTGGCATCAATTTTGGTTTGCTATCTTTATAATTGCAACCCATGAAACGCCCTATGAGATCAAAGGCCTTTGCTGCCCTGCTCGCCACCCTTGGGGTGGCAGGCTGTGCTTCCCAGAAGCAGTTTGAAGTAAACCCGCCTTTTGTCGTATCCGATCCGACCGTACAAATGGTGGCTGCCGGCCGGGAAGAAGGAGGGGTGCTCACAGAGCTGTCCTTCCGTTTTACCGCCGCAGACCCACAGAATTTTGAGCCCGATTCCCTGTATTTCCGTGGCCGGGCACTGAAGCCGGTTCTGACCGACACAGAAACCGGGGTGGTCATGTCGGCCCGGTATGCAGAGGTTGGCCTGATAAAGCCCGACCTCACCATGCACGCCGATTCGCTGCGTGAGGTTGGCAACCAGCCCCCGGCCCCGTTGCCTGATACACGGCCCTTTCCCTTTGAGCTGAAACGGGACGAAGCCGTGCTTTCGTACCGGCTGAAGGCCGAACCGGGAAGGCGGTATTACCGGATTACCGGCATCGTGGAGAAACCAGCCCGGATGCTGCCCGGAAGGCCTCATTAGCTGCTTTGCCGGCTTGGCCTAAATGCCTAATTTAGGCTGTGAACTAACGCACCGCTCTTTGAAGCTGTTTCGGAAACTCTTCAAGCAAACTTTTATCTACGGACTGGCCACGGTACTGCCGCGCATGCTCTCATTTTTGCTGGTCCCCCTGTACACCGAAGTGATGCCGCCCAACGGGTATGGCGAACTCACCATTATCTTCACTTTTTTTGCCATTTTCAACGTATTGCTGGCCTACGGGATGGAAACGGCGTTTTTCCGGTTTTACAACAAGGAAGAAGACCCTCAGCGGGTTTTGTCGACCTCCCTGATCACCCTGCTGGGCTCCACCCTCCTTTTCCTCATCGTGGCGGCCCTTTTCCGCACGCCCCTGGCCGCCCTGATGAATATCGAGGTCACCTATTTCTGGTATTTCGTGGTAATCCTGTGCCTCGATGCCCTGGTGATCGTGCCCTTCGCCCGGCTGCGCGCCACCGAACAGCCCGGCATCTATGCCATTATCAAGATCGCCAATGTGGCCACGAACATCGTGCTGAACCTGTTTTTGCTGCTGGCCCTGCCGAAACTGGCCGCCTCTGATCCCGACAGCCTGTGGGCCGGGCTCTTTGTGCCCGATTTCCAGATCAGCTACATCCTCATTGCCATGATCGTGGCCAGCGCGCTCACCCTGCTGATCCTCAGCGGCGCCTACTGGCGGCTTCGGCCGGAATTCGACCGCGAGCTCTGCCGGCGGATGCTGCGCTACGGATTTCCGGTTATGATAGCTGGGATTGCCTTTACGATCAATGAGGTTTTCGACAAATTCCTGCTTTCAGAGCTGCTGCCGATGGACCCTGAGCTGGCCAAGGCTGAGGTGGGGAAATACGCTGCCTGCTACAAGCTTGCCATGTTTATGACGCTGTTCGGGACGGCTTTCCGCCTGGGGATTGAGCCTTTCTTCTTTTCGCATGCCAACTCTGCAAACCCCAAACGGGCCTATGCCCAGATCACCAATTATTTCGTCGTTCTGGGCAGCGTGATCCTTTTGGCGGTGGTGGTTTTTTCAGATGTGATCAAAGTGCTGATCATTCGAGACCCCGCCTTCTGGGAGGCTATGTCGGTGGTGCCCATCGTCTTGCTGGCCAGTTTTTTCCTGGGCATCTACCACAACCTTTCAGTCTGGTACAAGATTACCGACCGCACCCGATTCGGGGCAGCCATTTCTCTGGTCGGGGCTTCCCTGACCATCGCGATCAATGTCGCCTTCATTCCCAGCTACGGGTATATGGCCTCGGCCTGGGCCACCCTGGCTGCCTACGGCAGCATGATGGTGCTGTCGTACCTGCTTGGGAAAAAGTACTACCCCATTCCCTATAACATGCGGAAAATCGCTTTTTATCTGGGCATATCTCTCCTGTTTTCCGTGTTGTCATTTTATGTTTTTAACAGGAACTTATATATAGGGCTGGGGTTACTTTTAGTATTTTTGGGGTTGTTGTACCGGCTTGAAAAAGAACTGTTGATCAATCTGATACGCAGAAAATGAAGATAAAGATCATCAACCGGTCCGGGAACCCCCTCCCCGAATATCAGACGGCATCGGCTGCAGGGATGGACCTGCGGGCCGAAATCGAAGACCCGATCAAGCTCCGCCCCCTCGAACGGGCCGTAGTGGGGACAGGTCTGTATATGGAACTCCCCGAGGGATATGAAGCGCAGATCAGGCCCAGAAGCGGCCTGGCAGCCAAACAGGGCGTTACCGTGCTTAACAGCCCAGGAACCATCGATGCAGATTACCGGGGAGAGATTGGCGTGATTCTTGTAAATCTTTCCAACCACGACGTTACCATTGGCCGCGGAGACCGGATTGCACAAATGGTGATTGCCCGATACGAGCGGGCTGAATGGTTTGAGGTAGAAGCGCTGAGCGAGACAGCCCGCGGCGCGGGCGGATTTGGCAGTACAGGCCGGGAATAACAGGAAGGAGGCAGCAGATGCTAAGGAACCTACCCACATATTTGATGCTCCTGATACTGGGGCTGGGCCCTGTTGTCTGGGGACAGGAAGAGGAAAGCGCCGAGATTTCCCTCGAGGCCTATTCTGACACTTTTCAGGAAAAATTTTTTGAAGCCCTGAAAGAGAAGGGGATTGAAAATTACGACCGGGCCACGGCCCTCTTGCTGGAATGCAAACAGATGCAGCCTGACAACCCGGTGGTTGACCACGAGCTGGCTAAAACCCTTTCGGCCTCAGGCGACCTGAATGCCGCCGAAGCCTATGCCCGTGCCGCCGTGGAGGCAGAACCCTCTGAATACTGGTATCTGAGCACCTTAATGAACGTATTAAAGGCTCAATACCGGGAAGTAACGCAGGCTGCCCCGAATTTGCCCTTCCAACTTCCGCAGTTCCGAATTAACCTGGCCCGTTGGTATCTCGACCAGTCAGAGGCGGGCAAGGTGCTTTCGCAACTGGAGCAACTCAAAGCGACCCCTGAGGTAGAAAGGCTCCGCAACCGGGCAGAACATCTGGCAGATTCTGCCAAAGGTGCCCCGGAGGCCGTAAAGCTCCCCATGGTGGCAGACCACCCTGAGGAGGGAAGCGCGCCCTATTACATGCAAATGCTGGAGACCCATCTCTCGGGCGGGCGCTGGGCGGAAGCCCGGGAAATGGCTTCAGAGGCCATAGAATTGTACCCCCTGCAGCCTTTCTTCTATTTCGCCAGGGGCCAGGCCCTCCTGGCTTCGGGCAAGGCGTCTGAGGCCGTAACCACCCTTGAGATGGGGGAGGCGCTATTGCTTGACGAAGATGCCCTTGCACAGCGTTTTTTCAGGGCCCTGGCAGATGCGCACGGTGCCCTGGGCAATGAAGAAAAGGCACAGGCATACAGGAACAGATTAAAAACCGGATCATGATGTGGAACCGCTTAACAACCTGGGTTGGCTTTTTGCTGCTTACAACGCTCCTGGGAGCCTGTGGAAGCACTAAAGTGGCTTCAGACGGCTCTGTGGATAAGCGGCTGAGCGTCAGAACCGTGATCAGGAACCATATTTCAGGGTCTGCCAACTTCCGGACACTCAACGGTCGCCTGGGCATCGATTATTCCGATGGGGAAAGCTCACAAAGCGTTACGGTGACCCTCCGCATGAAGCGTGACGAGGTAATCTGGCTCAGCGCCCCTCTGGGGGTCATAAAAGTATATATTACCCCCAACCGGGTCTCTTTCTACAACAAGCTCCAGAACGAATTTTTTGACGGGGATTTTGAGTACCTCAGCCATTTGCTGGGGTCTGACCTAGACTTCGGAAAACTTCAGAACCTGTTGCTCGGGCAGGCCGTGGTTGACCTGCGCGACCAGAAATACGATCTCGGATTCAATGAATCTGCCTATGAGCTCAAGCCTTCGGCTTCCCTGGATTTATACAAGCTTTTTTTCGAAATCGAGCCGAGGAACTTCAGGCTTGCCTCACAGCAGCTCTCCCAACCCCTGGATAAGCGCCTGATGGAAGTGCGATACGCCAGCTATCAAAAAGTACAGGGGCAGATGGTGCCCGACCATGTGCACATTGCCGCCATTGAGCAGGATGAAAGGATAACCATCGGCATTACCTATAAACAGGTGGAACTCAATCGCGACCTGACCTTCCCCTATAAAATACCAAAAGGTTTTAATCCTGTTGTCGCCAAGTGAATACAGCGAGCAATTCCCGGAAACGGCTTTTTTTAGCGGGCCTGACCCTGATGTTTGGCCTGGTTGTTTGCGGCCAGACACGGGAACAGCAAGACCTTGAGGCCAAAAAGGAACAATTGGAGAATGAGATCAGGGAGATCAACCGCCTCCTTTTTGCCGAGAAGAAACAAAAGGGGAGCGTGCTCGACCAGATGGAAGCCCTGGACCAGAAAATCAACCGGCAACAGCAGCTGATACGTGTCACCAATCAGCAGTCAAACCTGCTGAACCGGCAAATCAATGCGAATATCCGCAATATCAGCAAGCTTCGGGAAGACCTGGAAGTGCTGAAGGAAGATTATGCCGAGATGATCCGCAAGTCGTACCAGAACCGCTCCAAGCAGAACCGGATGTTATTCCTGTTGTCTTCTTCGAGCTGGTTGCAGGCCTATAAGCGGCTTCAGTACATGAAGCAGTACGCCCAGTTCCGCAAAGAGCAGGGCCTGGATATCCAGGTCAAAACGGATGAGCTGACCGCCCTCAACCAGGCGCTTGGCCAGCAAAGGAAGGAAAAGGAGGAGCTGATCCGGCAAAACCGCCAGGTCAGGGACCAGCTTATGGCCGAGATCCAGTCTCAAAAGGACCTGCTGAAGACCATCCGGCAAAATGAGAGCAGCTATGCGGCAGAGATCGAAACCAAGCGGAAAGAGGCGCGCGAAATCGACCGGCAGATCGAACGGCTGATCCGCTCAGCCATTGCAGCCAGCAACAGGAGCAGTGGGGCAGCAAATGCCTCGGCCGAGCGGTTTGCCCTTACCCCGGAGGCAACCATCATCGCCAGCAATTTTTCGGCCAATAAGGGCCGGCTGATCTGGCCGGTGGAAAAGGGAGTCAAGAAGCAGGGGTTCGGGGTTTACCAGGATGCGGTCTACCCCGGCGTCAAACACCAGAGCAACGGGGTGATCATAGCCACAGACCAGGGAGCCAGGGCCCGGGCCGTTTTCGAGGGGGAAGTCATCGCCATCCTTGCGGTTCCGGGGGGGAACAAGGGGGTGCAGGTCAAGCACGGGAATTACATCAGCACCTACTACAACCTCTCTGAACTGTATGTGAAAAAGGGTGACAAGGTGCAGGCCAAAGAGGAGCTGGGCGAAATATATACCAATAGGTCTAACGGCCTGACCCAGCTCAAATTCTATCTCTACCAGGATGCCACGCGCCTCAACCCGGAGGAATGGATTTACAGGCTTTGAAACATACCAATGAGTATATTAACTGACATCAAGGGATCATTTCGGCTCCACAATGGGGTGGAGATGCCCTACCTGGGCCTGGGAGTCTACCTTGCCAAGGAAGGTGGAGAGGTGGAGAATGCCGTGGGCCGGGCCCTTGAGTCCGGATACAGGCATATAGATACCGCCAGTGCCTATCAGAACGAAACGGGGGTAGGGGCTGCTGTTCGGAATAGCGGCCTGGACCGGCGGGAGATTTTTGTAACCAGCAAAGTATGGAACTCCGACCAGGGTTATGAAAGCACGCTCAGGGCCTTTGACCGCAGCCTTGACCGCCTGGGGCTGGAATATCTGGACCTGTACCTGGTGCATTGGCCGGTTAAGGGCAAGTACCGGGAAACCTGGCGGGCGCTCGAACAACTCTACCGGGATGGCCGCGTACGCGCCATCGGGGTCAGCAATTTCCTGAGGCACCACCTCGAAGACCTCCTCGGGTCGGCAGATATCGTGCCGATGGTCAACCAGATGGAATTCCATCCCTGGCTTGTGCAGCAACCCCTGCTCGATTACTGCTGCGAAAAGGAGATCCAATACGAGGCCTGGTCGCCGCTGATGCAGGGAGCAATCGTCAGGGTTCCGGAAATCAGTGAAATTGCCCGGAATTATGGCAAAACAGAGGCCCAGGTAGTGTTGAGGTGGAACCTGCAAAAAGGGGTGGCAACCATTCCGAAATCTTCAAACCCGGAACGCATCAAAGCCAACGCCGCCCTGTTTGATTTTGAACTTTCCCCAGGGGATATGGCCCGCCTCGACAGCCTTGATAAATCGCACCGATTCGGCCCCCACCCCGACCATTTTGATTTTTAGGAGCTTTGCGTGAAAAGGGCTTTGAGCTCCGTGGCTTCGTGGGGCTTCATCTTGCCGGCAAGCACCAGGCTCAGTTGCTTGCGTCGCAGGGCGGCTTCGTACCGCTGTTTCTCGAGCTCTGTCTCAGGCACCAGGGGGGGCACCTCGGTGGGTTTGCCCGTATCATCCACCGCCACAAAGGTGTAAATGGCTTCGTTGGCCTTGGTCCGTTCGCGGCTGAACCGGTCTTCGATCCAGACATCGATGAATACTTCCATGGAGGTGCGGAAGGTGCGCGAAATAGCCGCTTCAACCGTAACGACGCTGCCCAGGGGCACTGAGCGGTTAAAGGCAACATGGTTCACCGAGGCAGTCACTGTAATGCGGCGGCTATGGCGGCGGGCCGCAATGCTGGCCGCCCGGTCCATCCGGGCCAGTAATTCCCCTCCGAAGAGGTTGTTCAGGGGGTTGGTCTCACTGGGAAGGACCAGGTCTGTCATGATGGTCCGTGAATCGCTGGGCGTCTTGGGCTCCATGGGAATTGGATTTTTGGCAAAGATACGCCCGTGCCGGGAAATTAAAGCGGGGGGTCGGGTGCTATCTCTTAGACAGCAGCCAGGCATCTTCCGATACTGTCTGCCTGATCTTGTGAAGAGAGTCCAGCGCCTGTCGCGGATCTGAAAAACTGGCGTAGGCTACCTGGTGCAGGCCATAGGGGTTTTGCCCGACATAGTGGGCATCGAAGCCTTCCTGGCGGAGCTGCCGGATTTTTTTGTCGGCATTTTCCCGGATCCGGAATGCCCCGGCAATGATAAAGTGCATCCCGTCATTTTTTTTGTCGTTGAGGCCAATTTCGAGGGTAATGGATGGGAGTTCCAGGGGCTGTGCCCCAAAAATGGTGGCCTCCTGAATGTGACGGGAAACTTGTTTCTGGGCTTCGGCACGAACAAGGCCTTCTGCCTGGGTTTGCTGCCGGTACCAGGTGTAGCCGCTTAACCCCGTGGCCAAAGCCAGCAAAATTACCGCTGCATATTTGAAATAGGGCCTGATGCCCGCGTTTTCGCGATGTTCCGGGGTAATGGAGAAAGGGATGCGTTCTTCCAGGGCTTCCACCTCCTCTTTGAGCACTTCCCGGGTCACCGGGCTGGCCAATACGGCGCTCAGGCCGAAGGACGAGGTCAGGTAATTGGTCCGGTCTGCGGGCCTGAACCGGATATTCCCTTCAGGATTCAGCCGGAATTCCCCCAGGGGAGACAGGTCGAGCTTCCCATCCTGCCGCAGCTGGTGCAACCAGCTTTTGGCCTGTTCCTGCACCTCTTTCAAAGCCTCATCGTAGGACATCTTCTCGCTCTGGGCAATGTGCGCAACCAGTAAGCCGTCATTGGTCTGTAATTGGGCGTTGAAGGAAAGCTCCCGGGAAGGCGGAAAGAAACTGTTGCTTTCCTTTTGCAGACAGGCAGGTTTATTTTGGGTGAGGAAGGCACCGAAGGACGGGACCACCACACACTGGTAGCGATAAAGCAGCGATTCGATGGTTTGTGCTGTCCCCATAGCTGCAAAGATGGCAATTCTGGTCCTTTTCGGCAACCGGGTCAGGAACCTTTTTTCAACATTATTCCTATGCCAAATAGTGAATTACTTGCTTAAATGACAGAAAATGAAATCATTGCGCTTTTGCGGTTGCAGCATATTCCGGGCCTGGGGCCGGTGAAGGCCAAGAAGCTGATCGCCCGGGCCGGCAGCCCAACTGCCGTTTTTGATGATCCGTGGCTGCCGGCCCGGGTAAAGATGCGAACCAGCCTGGAAGAAGCCCTCCGCGATCAAAGCCATCTGAAAGCAGCGGAGCAGGAATACGCCTATACCAGGCGGGAAGGCATAACATGCGTGCCCTACCTGAGCCCGGAATACCCCAGGGGCCTTGCCCATTGCGATGACGGGCCGATCCTTTTCTTTGCAAAGGGAAGGGTCTCCTGGAATCACCCGCATATCATCGCTGTGGTGGGCACCCGCGAAATGACGGGGTATGGCCGTCGGTTTTGCGAGCGTTTCATAGAAGGGATTGCGCCTGTCAATCCTTTAATAGTCAGCGGCCTGGCTTATGGGGTCGATGTCTGTGCCCAGGAGGCTGCCCTGGCCCATGGGTTGCAGACCGTGGCCTGCATGGCCCATGGCCTGGATGCGGTTTACCCGGAGGCTCATGCCCGGCTGGCCCCGCAGATTGTGGAGAACGGTGGCTTTATCTCGGAATTCTGGAGTGGAACGGCGCCCGAGCCCCACCATTTCCTAAGGCGCAACCGCATCATTGCAGGCCTTGGGCAGGCTACCGTGGTAGTGGAGTCGGCGGCACGGGGAGGAAGCCTGGTGACGGCCGACCTCGCATTTGGCTATAACCGCGAAGTCTTTGCCGTGCCCGGCCGGGTCGACGACACTTTCAGCGAAGGGTGCAATGGCCTGATCAGGCAACAGAAGGCGCAATTGCTTTCTTCGGCAGAGCAATTCCTGGAAGCCATGAATTGGTCGGCCCCTCAGGCCCCGCCCAAAAGGGAGTCGGTGCCCATTCCGGGACATTGGTCTGAGCTTGAAAGGCGACTGGCCTCTTGCTTTCAGGAAATGGAACAGCCAACCCTCGATGACCTGGCGCGGGAATGCCAGGAGGCGGTTCAGAAGGTAGCGGCCGCTCTTTTCGACCTCGAATTACAGGGTTTTGTAAGGCCCCTCCCGGGGAAAAGGTTTGCCTGGTCTCGATGATGCCACAGACCAGTGGGTCGGTAACCGTTAAATTTCAGGGAGAGAAGCCTGGGCAGGGTGCCGTTTGTCGGGATTCGGGGTTGCGTGCCGGGTTGCCAGGCCCCGAAGGGCGCAATCAATGGCCCCTTTACAGACTGATGGGTCGGAAAGCCATTTAGTAGCCCAGTTTGGCGCGAACCCGGTTCAATACCGTTTCGGCTACCCCTGCAGCCTTGCGCGCCCCGGTTTCAAGGGCGTGGTCAATCTCGTCTTTGTGCGCCATATAGTATTGGAACCGCTCGCGTGCCTCCCCGAAGGTGTGGACCAGGCACTCATAGAGGGCCTGCTTGGCGTGGCCGTAGCCGTAATTCCCTCCCAGGTAGTTGGCCCGCATCTGGGCGACCTCCTGGGGGGTGGCCAATATGCTGTAGAGGGCAAACACCGTGTCGGAATCGGGATCTTTGGGTTCTTCCAGGGGCGTACTGTCGGTTACGATGCCCATGATTTGTTTGCGAAGTGCCTTGTCAGGCTGGAAGATATCGATGAGGTTCCCCCGGCTTTTGCTCATCTTCTGCCCGTCGGTACCGGGAAGGTACATGGTGCTCTCCTGAACACGGGCCTCGGGCATCACAAAGGTTTCCCCCATCTGGGCGTGGAAGCGGGCGGCCACGTCGCGCGTCATTTCAAGGTGTTGCAGCTGGTCTTTCCCCACTGGCACGATTTCGGCATCGTAGAGCAAAATGTCGGCAGCCATGAGCATCGGATAGGTAAAGAGCCCGGCGTTTACGTCTTCCAGACGGTCGGCCTTGTCTTTGAAGGAGTGCGCCAGGGTAAGCCGCTGGTAAGGGAAAAAGCAACTCAGGTACCAGGCCAGCTCGGTGACCTGCGGCACATCGCTTTGCCGGTAGAAGACCGTCTTTTCAATGTCGAGCCCGAAGGCGAGCCAGGTTGCCGCAGTGGCATAGGTATTGTCGCGAAGGGTTTGGCCGTCTTTGATCTGCGTGAGGGAGTGCATGTCGGCAATGAAAAGGTAGGAATCGTTCTCGGGTTGCGCGGCCATATCGATGGCAGGCCTGCTGGCGCCCATAATATTCTCCAGGTGGGGTGTTCCGGTACTTTGAATCCCGGTGAGAATCCGTGGCATCGATGCTGATTTATGACTGAACTGCAAAAGTATGGCCCATGTGTGAATTAGCCAATTCTGCCCCCATATTTAAAGACATCATGTGGCCGGTTGCCCCGCGGGGGCATTTCCTGCCCGGTCAGCGCCCTTTTGCGTACATTTGGGGCCATGCTTTCGGCTTTGAAAAAATCGGCCCAGGCCCTGTGGCGCATCTGGTTTTACATCCTGGTGGCCCTTCCTATCCTGGTCTTTGCGCCCCTGCTGATCTTGCTTACCCTGAGTGAAAGGACCTTTGCGCCTGTCTTCTGGATGGCCCGCAACCTTTGGGCTGCCCCTATCCTCTACGGGATGGGATGCATCCCACGCGTCAGGTATGACCAGAGGCTGCAGCGTTCTCAGAGCTATATGCTGGTGGCGAACCATACCAGCATGCTCGATATCATGCTCATGCTGCGCGTGAGCCCGAACCCCTTCGTCTTTGTAGGCAAAAAGGAGTTGGCCAATATTCCCGTCTTCGGGTTTTTCTACAAACGGGTAAGCATTCTGGTAGACCGGGAGAGCAGCCGCAGCCGTTCGGCGGTGTACCGCAGGGCCCAGAAGCGCCTTCAGAGCGGGTTGAGCATCTGTATTTTCCCTGAAGGAGGGGTGCCTGCTGATGAGGGCGTGGTGCTCGACAGCTTTAAGGACGGGGCCTTTAAAATGGCAATAGCCCATGGCATACCCATAGTGCCGATGACCTTCTACGATTGCAAGGAGCGGTTTCCGTTCCGGTTTTTCGGGGGATCTCCGGGCCAGCTGAGGGTGCGGGTGCATCCCTTTTTTGACACCTCCCGCCTCGGGCAAGCCGATGTGGCCCATTTGCGTGAGCAGGTGCGTGCTTTGTTGCTGGAAAGCCTTGAGAAGGGGCCGGATTTCTGATTCCATAAAAAGGAAAACGCCCGACTGAGAGGGCGTTTCCTGAGGCCACCCGGGGATGGGGGCCAACCAACCAACATGTTTATACCAAAAGGTTTATTTAGAATCTGAAACTCAAACCGCTGTAAACACCCACCGTATAGGGGCGAAAACTACCGGCGGTTTCAGTAAAGGTGTTCAGGTGCAGCTTTACCATGGGTTGCATGGTGATCTGCCATTTCGGGTTCAGGCGGTAGTAGACCCCCAGCCCCAGGTTGGTGCTGAAATTGACCGCATTCATGTTGGAGGCCTCCCCGATTTCTGTAGAAGTCCCGCCAGAATCGAGGCTTACCGAATTATCGATCAGAAACAGGGAACTCATCCCCCCGATCAGGTTCAGCCCCCAGGTGCGGTTGACCAGGGCGTACTGCAGCTCCAGGGGCACTTCCAAATAGCCGAATTGCTGCACCATCCGACCTTCGCGTTCCGGGCTGGGGGCGTTCACATCAATGGCTGCGCCGTCTTGGGGGCGCTGCCCCGACGAAACGGCCGTGCTGTGCACCACCACGTTTTTGGAATTCTCCGAATAGCTGATCGTGCGGATGAGCGAAGAGGGCCGGGCCGCCATGGTGGAGGTAAAAGCCACCTGGTTGGTGTTGTAGCCGAGGTCTACCCTATGGAGGCCCGATCGCAGGCTGAGCCGCTCGTTCATGGCATAGGAAACCGAAAGCCCGTAACTCAGGTTTACCGTCCCTGACTTGCTGTTTTCCATAAAGGTGGAGGCGATGGGCGAGCCATTACCGAAGGAATTGTAGTAAACCGGGGCAACACTCGGCCCCACATCCCAGCGGCCCTTTTCAACGGCCTGGGCCACTTCGGCCTCGTTTTGGTCAAGCACCTCAAAGATGGATTTTTTCCCTGCATCGCCCCGGCCTGCTTCCTCATTGAGGACTTCCTGCTGTTTTTCGGCTCCGGCCACGCCCGTGGGGGCCTGCTCTCCGGAAACCCGGTCAGCAATATGCCCGTCGGCGTTATCGGCAGGAACCCCCAGCGCCAAAGCCGGGTCTGCCCCCGTCGCCGTACCCGAAGGTTGCGAAACCGAAGGGGGCAGGGCGTCGTGGCGGGCCAATTGTGCATTTCCAGTGCCGGACTGGCCTGTATTCCGCTCCGAACCCGGCTTGCGCCCGACCTTGCCGGGCATGTCTGTTCCGGGAGAAGCAGCCAGCGACCCGTCCGGGTCGTCGGCGCCTTCAGCCCTCGGCACAGAGTTGGGGCCTGGATCGCCCGCCACGCTTGTGGATGGTTCCTCCTGCCCGGCCTGCGCCCCGGAATGGGGTGCGGCATCGGACGGGTTTCCGGGCGGGCCGGTTTCGGTTTCCGTTACGGGAAAGCCATCCTGAACAGGGTCTGAGAAAGTACCGGTGAGCCATAGGCCGAGCATGAGCGCGGCAACGGCGCCTGCCAGCGGCCACCAGAGTGGGAGCAGGCGCCTTTGATGCTTTCGGTCAAGGGAGTGCTGGATCCGTTCCCAGACATGGGGGTCCGGTTCTTCGGCATACCTGCCGAGCTTCTCCCGGAAAATTTTGTCTGAATCGTTCGTGTCCATGTATTTTAAGTTAGGCTATGTGAATATTCGTATTTCGTATTTTTTCCTTCAGGATGGATCGTGCCCGGGCCAGGTTCGATTTGGACGTGCCCTCAGAGGTGCCCAGCGCCTCGCTGATCTCCTTGTGCGTGTACCCATCCAGCACATACATGTTGAAAGTGATCCGGTATTTGCGCGGCAAATCCTGGATCAGCTTCAGCAGGGTGGCCAGCGGAATGTCTTCCAGGCCCATGGAAGGCTCCTCGTCTTCCGTATCGACCGTTTCGGCCACCAGGGTGAGGGGCTGCTCGCGCCGGTACTTTTGCAGCACCGTATTCACGGTGATGCGTTTGAGCCATCCCTCGAATGAGCCCTGAGACCGGAATTGATGGATCTTGTCAAAGATGGTCATGAAGCTGTCGTGCAAATTGTCTTCGGCCTCCGTTTTGTTCCGGGAGTACTTCAGGCAAATGCCAAACAGGACGGCGGAATAGGACCGATACAGGTGTTCCTGGGCCGCACGACTTCCCTTTTTACATTTCCGTATGAGCTCTTCCTCAGTCAAATTGTTGGTTAGATTTCTGAATGAAGCTCCTGGCGGGGTTCCCCGGGCCTAGTTGACGGCCACTTCCACCTCCAGGTATTGCGGCTCTCCTGCCTCGTTGTCTCCTGTATAGAACCGGAACAGATAGGGCTTGGAGTACAGGCAGATAAACTGAAAGTTTTCCTGCAACTCTTCATTGATTTCCTCGCAGGGCGTTTCCTCGAATTCGGCCCCAATGGCCACCACCTGCCGAATGGTATGGGCTTCCGATTCTTCCGAGATCACGTCAAAACCCTGGAAGCCGGTACATCCGTTCGGCCTCAGGTAGGTGACCCCAATGTTGTAGGTTTCATTGAGCTGGAAGGATTCCGGCACGTCGACCGCGGTAATCTGCAGCGGCACAAAATAGTATTTGGCCCCGTCATCGGAGATGTCGCAGCCCCAATTCAGCAACACGAACAGGAGAATGGGCAATCCCGTCAAAAAGCGCTTCATTTGCTTCATCTAAATGCAACTTCATTCTTATAGATGAGCCCGGGTGCCGAAGGTTGCTTGAATTCGCCGAAAAGATTGGCTTTTCAGGCTTTTATCGCCTTAATGGCTTCCTTGATTTTCGCTTCGAGTTCCTCGGCGAGTTCCGGGTTGTCTTTGAGCAGCACTTTCACGGCGTCACGGCCCTGTCCGAGCTTGGTGTCGCCGTAGCTGAACCAGGAACCGCTCTTCTGGATGATCTCATAATCGACCCCCAGGTCGAGGATTTCCCCGATTTTGGAGATCCCTTCCCCGTACATGATGTCGAATTCAGCCGTTTTGAAGGGGGGTGCCACTTTGTTTTTGACCACCTTGACCCGGGTCTTGTTCCCCTGTATCTCCCCGTCGGTATCCTTGATCTGGGTCGAACGCCGGATGTCGAGCCGAACCGAGGCGTAGAATTTGAGGGCATTCCCCCCGGTGGTGGTTTCAGGGTTCCCGAACATGACCCCGATCTTTTCCCGCAGCTGGTTGATGAAGATCACGGTGCAATGCGTTTTGCTGATGGAAGCCGTGAGCTTGCGCAGGGCCTGCGACATCAGGCGGGCGTGGAGGCCTACCTTCGAATCTCCCATTTCGCCTTCGATCTCGCTTTTTGGGGTCAGGGCGGCCACCGAGTCGATGATGACAATATCGATAGCTCCTGACCGGATCAGGTTATCGGCGATTTCAAGGGCCTGCTCCCCGTGGTCGGGCTGGGAAATGATCAGGTTGTCGATGTCGACCCCCAGCTTCTGGGCGTAGAACCGGTCAAAGGCGTGCTCTGCATCGATAAAGGCCGCAATGCCCCCGGCTTTCTGGGCTTCTGCAATGGCGTGCAGGGTAAGGGTGGTTTTCCCGGAAGATTCCGGGCCGTAGATTTCGATGACACGGCCCCTGGGATACCCCCCGACCCCCAGAGCGATGTCAAGTCCCAATGAGCCCGAAGGGATTACTTCCACATCCTGGACCACTTCGTCGCCCATCTTCATTACAGCCCCTTTCCCGTAGGTCTTGTCAAGTTTGTCAAGGGTCAGTTTCAGGGCTTTCAACTTCGCTTCTTTCTCGCTGCTCATGGGTCTGATTTCTTTAAAATTGGAAGGCTAAATTACCATTTCTTTTGCTAGTATCACAACCCCGAAAGCAACCTTTTTGCAATCCCGGCATCTATCGGGTGTAAGCATCTCAAGAAGGTGCAAACATACTTCGGCATACCGCAAATTAAAATCATAAGATTGCTGTGAAGAAGAAGATTTGATTGCGGTCCACCTGAGCCCTGTTTCCCGAGAACAGGGCTCTTTTTTTGGATGCATCCCGGGGGATTGACTACCTTTGCACGTCGTGCCGGGAGTACCGGCGAAAAGGTATAGCATGCAACTGTACAACACGTTAAGCGCCAAAGAACGCGAAGAACTGATCGACCGGGCGGGCAAAGACCGCCTGACCATTTCGTTCTACCAGTATGCGCACATCAGGAACCCGCAACTCTTCAGGGACCACCTGTTCCTGAACTGGGACGCCCTGGAGGTGCTCGGCCGCATCTATGTGGCCCGGGAGGGGATCAATGCCCAGCTTTCGGTGCCCGCCGAAAATTTCAGCGCCTTCAAGGCCCATTTGGACAGTATTGTGTTCCTGGAAGGGGTACGCCTGAATATCGCCATTGAGCAAGACAACAAATCATTCCTGAAACTCAAGGTAAAGGTCCGCGACAAGATCGTGGCCGACGGGCTCAACGACGACACTTTCGACGTCACCGACAAGGGCATCCACGTAGATGCGCGCACCTTCAACGAGCTCCTTGAAGACCCCGATGCCGTGGTGGTAGACATGCGCAATCACTACGAAAGCGAAATCGGCCACTTTGAGAATGCCGTGACCCCCGATGTCGACACCTTCCGGGATTCGCTCGACCTGATCGAGGAACAGTTGCGCGACTACAAGGAATCTAGGAAGCTGGTCATGTACTGCACCGGGGGCATCCGCTGTGAAAAGGCCAGCGCCTATTACAGGCACAAGGGTTTCAGGCAGGTTTACCAGCTTGAGGGCGGCATTATCGAGTATACCCGGCAGGTGCGTGAACAGGGGCTGCCCAACAAGTTCAGGGGCAAGAATTTTGTGTTCGACCAGCGGCGGGCCGAGCGGATCTCAGACGAGGTCATTGCCCGCTGCCACCAGTGCGGGGCGCCCTGCGACACCCACGTGAATTGCGCCAATGAGGGCTGCCACCTGCTTTTCATACAGTGCGATTCCTGTGCCCGGCAGATGAACCACTGCTGTTCGGAGGCCTGTATGGAAATTGTGGCCCTGCCGCAGGAGGAGCAGAAAAAATTGCGAAAGGGGAAGGTCAACAGCAATAAGATCTTCAAAAAGGGGCGCTCCGAAGCCCTCAAATTCAAAAGGGGGGCCGAGGCAGAAATGCAACAGGGGCGGTCTTGAGGCTTTGGCGACCCGGGATCGACCAGGAGGCGTTTCGCTTGCGAGCCAAAATTGTCCTATATTTACGGGAATTAATTTAATATGAACCTTTTTTCAGAGCGGGGCCTGCGCCCCCTCCGGAATCAAGATACAGAACATGGGGTGTAGCAGTTGTTCAACCGGTTCGGATGGACAGCCGCGCGGATGTAGGAACAACGGTACCTGCGGTACGGATGGCTGTAACAAACTGACCGTGTTTGACTGGCTTTCCAATATGTCGTTACCCGGCGGAGAACGGGTTTTCGACGGGGTGGAAGTTCGATTTAAAAATAGCAGAAAGGAATTCTTCAGGAACCTCGATGGCCTTTCCCTGTCGATGGGGGATGTGGTGGCCACCCAGGCCAAATCGGGCCACGATATTGGCGTGGTGACCCTCACAGGCGAACTGGTGCGGGTACAGATGCGGCGCAAGAAGGTTATGCCCGACTCGGAGCTTCCCAAGATCTACCGGAAGGCCACCCAGCGCGATATCGACAAGTGGCAGAAATGCCGCGACCAGGAAGAGGAGATCAAAAAGCGCGCCCGCGAAATGGCCATCATCCTCCGCCTGGAGATGAAGATCTCGGATGTGGAATTCCAGGGAGACGGGTCAAAGGCCACCTTCTACTATACGTCTGAAGACCGCATCGATTTCAGGCAGCTCATCAAAGACATGGCCAAGGCATTCGGCATCCGAATCGAGATGCGGCAGATCGGCTACCGGCAGGAGGCACAACGGCTCGGCGGGATCGGATCCTGCGGGCGGGAACTGTGCTGCTCTACCTGGCTGACCGACTTCCGTTCGGTGAGCACCGCGGCGGCCCGCTACCAGCAGCTTTCCCTGAACCCGCAAAAACTGGCCGGGCAGTGCGGGAAACTGAAATGCTGCCTGAACTACGAACTGGACACCTACATGGATGCCCTGAAGGATTTCCCCCCCACCGATGCCCGGCTTAGTACGGAGAAGGGTCTGGCCTTTTGCCAGAAAAGCGATATTTTCAAGGGGGTACTTTGGTTTTCCTACAAGGATGACCCGGCTACCTGGCACGCCCTGAGCAAAGAGCAGGTGCTGGAAGTGCTCGAGCTGAACCGCCGGAAAGAAAAGGTCAAAAGCCTGGAGGAATTTGCTGCCAGCCACGCGGGGGAAGAAGCCCCCGATTTTGAGAACCCGGTGGGGCAAGACAGCCTGACGCGCTTTGACCGGCCAAAGGGCCGCAACCGCGGCAAAAAGCGCAACAAGCGCCGGAACCCGAACAAAAAAGGACAAGCCAGGAACAATGCGTAAGTCGATTGTCTTAGTGGTGCTGCTGTCGCTGTCGGGCATCGCCTGTACCCGGCAGATCTCCTATTCCTCCATACAGCCCACTTCAGGGGGAAGCTGGGGCAGGGAAGAAATCATGGAATTCACCGTGCAGGACCCCGATACCGTGCAGCCGCAATCGCTGTACATTTTGCTGCGCAATGACAATACCTACCCCTACAGCAACCTTTTCCTGATCGTGGAAATGACCTTCCCCGACGGCACCTCCCAACGCGACACCCTGGAGTATGAAATGGCAGATGCCCAGGGCCACTGGCTGGGGTCAGGGTCGGGAAGCGCGATCGAAAACAAATTAGGCTACCGCAAAGACGTCGTTTTTCCCGCAAAAGGCGTATATACCTTTACCGTTTCACAGGCCATGCGAAAAAATGGCAGCGTGGAGGGGATTGAATCGCTGCCCGGCGTACTCGACGTGGGGCTGCAAATCGAGAAAAACGAATAGGTATCAGTATGGCACAAACGCGTACGAAAAAGAAAAAAGCGCCTTCGTTCCGCCCCTTTGTCAAGGCGTTCTGGATCCTTTTCGCCAGTGGCATCGTGGGGGGGGTGCTTGTTTTCCTTCTGGCTGCGTGGGGGATGTTCGGAGAGATGCCCACCTTTGAGCGGCTCGAGAACCCGCAAACCAACCTGGCCACCGAGATCATATCATCAGATGGCAAGACCCTTGGCAAGTTCTTCCTCGACGACAACCGGACCGATGTCCCGTATTCGGAGCTGCCGCAAAACCTCATAGATGCGCTGGTGGCAACCGAAGATGCCCGGTATTACGAACATTCGGGCATCGATGCCCGGGGCACGCTCAGGGCGCTCATTTTCCTGGGCACCCGCGGGGGGGCCAGCACCATTTCCCAGCAATTGGCCAAGCAGCTTTTCACGGGCATAGCGGCCCGGGGATGGGGGCGGTACACCCAGAAGATCAAGGAATGGGTGATCGCCACCCGCCTGGAGCGCAATTACACGAAGGAGGAGATCATCGCGATGTACCTGAACATCTACGATTTCTCAAACAACGCCGACGGCATCCGCTCGGCGGCCCGGATCTACTTTGGGAAAGAGCCCAAAGACTTGAAGACCGAGGAATCGGCCGTGCTGGTAGGCATGCTCAAGAATTCCTCCCTGTACAACCCCATCAGGCGCGAAGAGCTTACTCGCGAACGGCGCAATACCGTGCTGTCCCAGATGGCCAAATACGATTACATCACCGAGGCCGAGCGCGATTCCCTAATCGCCCTGCGCATGGATATCAACTTCAACCCGGAGAGCCACCGCGAGGGCCTGGCCACCTACTTCAGGATGTACCTGCAGGGCTGGATGAAAGACTGGATTTCGAAAAACCCGAAACCGGCCCTGGAAGGCGAACGCGACACCTGGAATATCTACCTCGACGGCCTGAAGGTCTACACGACCATCGATTCGCGCATGCAGGCCCATGCCGAGGCTGCCGTACAGGAGCACATGAAGAAACTGCAAAAGGAATTTTTTGTGCAGAACACCCCCAAGCGCAACCCGACCACCCCCTTTGTGGACCTGGAGTCGTCTGAGATTGACGCCATTATGGAGCGTGCCATGAAGACTTCGGAGCGTTGGCGTGCCATGCAGCGAGACGGGAAGTCTGAGAAGGAAATCAGGGAAAGCTTCAACCAGGAGGCGGAGATGACGGTGTTTGACTGGAATTCCCCGATCCGGGAGAAAGATACCATAATGACCCCCATGGATTCCATCCGGTACTACAAGACCTTTCTCAGGGCTGCCATGATGTCGATGGAACCCCAGACCGGGCATGTCAAGGCCTGGGTGGGCGGCATCAACTACCGGCATTTCCAGTACGACAACGTCATACAGGGGGCGAGGCAGGCCGGTTCTACCTTTAAGCCATTCGTGTACGCCGCGGCCATCGACCAGCTGCGCAAATCGCCCTGTGATGAACTGCCTGACACCCAATACTGCATTGAAGCCGGGAAGCACGGCAACCCCGAGCCCTGGTGCCCGAAGAATTCAGATGGCAAGTATTCCGGCCGGAGCTACACCCTCAAGTCGGCCCTGGCCAATTCAGTCAATACGGTAACTGCCCAGCTCATCGATATGGTGGGCCCCAGGCCGGTTGCGACCATCGCGCATAACCTCGGGATCACCCATGAGATCCCTGAAGTGCCTTCCATCGCATTGGGAACGCCCGATTTCAACGTGTACGAGATGGTGGGGGCCTATGGTGCCTTTGCCAATCAGGGCGTCTATGTCAAGCCCGTGATGGTGACCCGCATTGAAGACAAAAACGGCACGGTGCTCTACGAATATACCCCTGAGACCAAAGACGTGCTGAGCAAAGATGTGGCCTATGCCATGATCGACCTGATGAAGGGGGTCACCGAAGGCGGGTCGGGAACCCGCCTGCGCGGTTCCGGGAACAAAAACACCACGGTATACAAAGAAGTGGTTACCGGTTACCCCTACGAATTCACCAATCCCATCGCCGGCAAGACGGGGACTACCCAGAACCAGAGCGACGGATGGTTCATAGGAATGGTGCCCAACCTGGTCACCGGGGTCTGGGTAGGGGGCGAAGACCGCGCCACGCACTTCAAGACCATTACCTACGGGCAGGGGGCTACCATGGCCCTTCCCATCTGGGGCCTCTACATGCGGCAGAATTATCAGCACCCCGATCTGGAAATATCGAAGGACGACTTTGAAAGGCCTGAGGAACTCTCCATTCGCGTGGATTGCAGCCGGGACCCTGAAGAGGAGCAGCAGAGCCCCGAGCTGGAAGACGACCTGGACGACATCGATTTTTGACAAGCTGCCCCGGCCCGTTCCGGGGTGGGAAAACAAACAGACATGATACGCAAGACTGTAGCGGATGCGCGGGCGGCCCTAGAAGGGGTGCGCAGCGGAATGACCCTGATGCTGGGCGGTTTCGGCCTTTGCGGCATCCCTGAAAACGCCATTTCGGAATTAGTGCGGCTGGGGGTGGCCGACCTGACCTGTATCAGCAACAACGCCGGGGTCGACGATTTTGGGCTGGGCTTGCTGTTGCAGCACCGCCAGATCAGGAAGATGATCTCTTCTTACGTGGGCGAGAACGACGAGTTTGAACGGCAGATGCTCAGCGGGGAGCTTGAGGTGGAGCTGACCCCCCAGGGTACCCTGGCCGAGAAGTGCCGGGCGGCACAGGCCGGCATCCCGGCGTTCTTCACCCCGGCCGGGTATGGCACCGAGGTGGCCGAGGGCAAGGAGACCCGCGAATTCCACGGAAAAATGTACGTGATGGAACGGGCCTTTGAGGCTGATTTCTCCTTTGTAAAGGCCTGGAAGGGCGATGAGGCGGGCAACCTGATCTTCAAGGGGACGGCCCGCAATTTCAACCCGGTAATGTGCGGGGCTGCCCGCATCACGGTGGCTGAGGTGGAGGAACTGGTCCCCGCCGGCAGCCTCGACCCGAACCACATCCATATCCCCGGCATTTTTGTGCAGCGGATTTTTCAGGGAAGGGATTATGAGAAGCGGATTGAGCAGCGGACGGTGCGACGCAGGTAATTAAGGAATTGGCAAATTTGGCAATTAGCGAATTAGCGAATTGTGATTGTGCCGGTGATTGTACAATGCGGTTTTTTAGGCGAAATTTTCACGAGAAATAGTTGAAATTGAGCCCTTATGAGTTACGGAAAACCTAACATAATACTGGAGAAAACATTTGATTTTTCTCTGATGATAATTAATTATACAGAGGTGCTTCGGCAGTATAGAAAGTTGGAAATGGCAACACAATTGTTCAAAAGTGGAACAGGGATTGGCGCCAATGTCAACGAAGCACAGAATGCCGAAAGTAAAGCCGACTTTATTCATAAATTTAAAATAGCTGCAAAGGAGGCTGAGGAAACCCAGTACTGGACCAGGTTGTGTTTGGCATCGGAACATTACCCAAATCCTCCAGGTTTGCTTCAGTCTGATTTAAATGAGATTTGCCGAATATTGAATAGGATAATAGGAAGCAGTAAAAAGGCCTGAAACAATCAGATATTTGCACTAGTTCATTCTGTATGGACAGGGATAATTGCCAAATTTGCTAATTGCCAAATTCGCTAATTGACATGCTAGACAAAAACGGAATCGCCAAACGCATCGCACAAGAAGTAAAGGACGGGTATTACGTGAACCTCGGCATAGGTATCCCGACCCTGGTGGCCAATTTCGTGCGGGAAGACATACAGGTGGAATTCCAGAGCGAGAACGGGGTGCTCGGCATGGGGCCCTTCCCCTGGGAAGGGGAAGAAGACCCCGACCTGATCAACGCCGGGAAGCAAACCATCACCACCCTGCCCGGGGCATCCTTTTTCGATTCGGCCCTGAGTTTCTCCATGATACGCGGGCAGCACGTTGACCTTACGATTCTGGGGGCCATGGAAGTAGCCGAGAACGGGGATATCGCCAACTGGAAAATCCCGGGGAAAATGGTCAAGGGCATGGGCGGCGCCATGGACCTGGTCTCTTCGGCCCAGAACATCATCGTCGCCATGATGCACACCAACAAGGCGGGGGAATCCAAATTGCTCAAGCGCTGCACCCTGCCCCTTACCGGGGTGGGATGCGTCAAAAAAGTAGTGACCGACCTGGCCGTGCTGGAAGTGACCGGCGACGGCTTCCGCTTGCTCGAACGGGCCCCGGGGGTGTCTGTAGACACGATCCGCAGGGCTACCGAAGGCCGGTTGGTAGTGCCTGATTCGGTCCCTGAAATGGCGCTCTGAAGCCCCTGCCGGCGAGCCGTGGCGAATGGAAATAACACGCAGCCCCATTTTCACAACAATCCACGGGCCATTCACAACATTTGGCGGAATTCTTCGTTCTGGTAATACTATTTTAGTGAGGCAATCGAGCCTTTTCCCCAAACCGAGACTCGCAAAACCTGAAAACTATGGATTCCCAAATCGAGCAAATGCCCCGGCAAGAAAAGGTACAGGTATACCGCAGTGATTTTATCAGCGGCATCATCCTTTTGACCAAGAAATTGTTTATGCTTTAGTCGTTTACTCCATTTGAAGAAAGAGCCCTGTGTGAGTGGGGCTCTTTTTTTTGTCAGGTTCCCACCCATTTGCGCTACCTTTAAAAGGTGGAAACCATCCGACTGACACCTTGCGGAACCGACGATCTCAGGATGCTCCGCGAACTCTCCATCAGCACTTTCCGGGACGCCTTTGAATCTCAAAACGATCCGGAAGATTTCCGGCGTTACCTCGAAACAGCCTTCAGCCCCCGACAGCTCCGGGCCGAATGGGAGCACCCCCATACCCGCTTTTACTTCGCCTGGTCGGGTGACCGCCTGGCCGGCTATTGCAAGCTCAACTCCGAAACCGCCCAAACAGAGCTTCGGGAACCCAAAGGGCTGGAGATCGAGCGCATCTATGTGACCTCGGCCTTCCAGGGCAGGGGCACGGGCAGTCGGATGCTGGAAGAAATCCTCGGCCTGGCCCGGGAGGCGGGCAAGCGCTATGTCTGGCTCGGGGTGTGGCAAAAAAACGAAGGTGCGATCCGGTTTTACAAGCGGCATGGTTTTACGATCTTCGGGGAACACCCCTACTATATCGGCAATGACCGGCAGATGGACTGGATGATGCGGCGCGAGCTCGATGCGCCTGCACCCGGCAATCCCATTAAAAATTCAGGATCATGATAAGACAACTCTTTTTTGCACTGATGCTCACCGGGGCGGGCCTGCCCGCTACCTGGGCCCAACAGGACTGGTACTACCCCCCTCGGGTGGCTGTTTGGGAAACCCGCCAGCCCGGTGATTTCGGCATGGACGCCGCGACCCTGCAAC